>NZ_JBFACT010000036.1:0-84416 GCF_040640995.1 Amycolatopsis sp. NPDC021455
GAAAAGTAGATCGATTCCAAGCTCACACCGTCGTCCTCCGGCCCGGCTGTTCTTCAGGCATCGGCTTTTCAGGCATCGGCACCGCTCAGGAACCGCCTGGGCGAGCCGGGCGGCCGGGCCGCCGATGGAGCCGAGGTAGAACCCGCCGTGCGCCTGGCAGGCCGCGGTCACCTGCTTCGAGCGGTTCCCCTTGGCCAGCATGACGAGTGAGCCGCCGGCGGCCTGGAACTGCTCGACGTAGGAGTCCATCCGCCCGGCCGTGGTCGGGCCGAACGAGCCGGACGCGTAGCCCTCGGGCGTCTTCGCCGGGCCGGCGTAGTAGACCGGGTGGTTCTTCAGGTAGTCCGGCATCTCCTCGCCGGCGTCGAGGCGCTCGGCGATCTTCGCGTGGGCGATGTCGCGGGCGACGACGAGCGGCCCGGTGAGCGAAAGCCGCGTCTTGACCGGCAGCTGCGAAAGCTGCGCGCGGATCTCGGCCATCGGCCGGTTGAGGTCGACGCTGACGACGTCGTCGGAGAGGTCTTCCTCGGTGACGTCGGGCAGGAACCGGGCCGGGTCGCGCTCGAGCTGCTCGATGAAGACGCCGTCGGCGGTGATCTTGGCCTTGGCCTGCCGGTCGGCGGAGCAGGAGACGGCGACGCCGACGGGGCAGGAAGCACCGTGGCGGGGGAGCCGGATGACGCGGACGTCGTGGCAGAAGTACTTGCCGCCGAACTGCGCGCCGATGCCGAACTGCCGGGTCATCTCCAGGACCTGCTGCTCGAGGTCGCGGTCGCGGAAGGCGTGGCCCAGCTCGGAGCCCTCGGCCGGGAGGTTGTCGAGGTAGCGGGCGGAGGCGAGCTTCGCGACCTTGAGGTTGAACTCCGCGGACATCCCGCCGACGACGATCGCGAGGTGGTACGGCGGGCAGGCGGCGGTGCCGAGGCTGCGCAGCTTCTCGTCGAGGAAGCGGGCGAGCCGCTTCGGGTTCAGGACGGCCTTGGTCTCCTGGTACAGGAACGTCTTGTTGGCGCTGCCGCCGCCCTTGGCCATGAAGAGGAACTCGTAGGACGGGTCGTCCTTCCCGTCCTTGTGGTACAGCTCGATCTGCGCGGGCAGGTTCGTGCCGGTGTTGCGCTCGTCCCAGAAGTTCAGCGGCGCCATCTGCGAGTACCGCAGGTTCAGCTGCTGGTAGGCGTCGAAGATGCCCTGCGAGAGGGCGCGCTCGTCGTCACCGCCGGTGAGGACGCCTTCGCCGCGCTTGCCGATGACGATGGCGGTGCCGGTGTCCTGGCACATGGGCAGGACACCTCCGGCGGAGATGGCGGCGTTGCGCAGCAGGTCCATGGCCACGAACCGGTCGTTGCCGCTGGCTTCGGGGTCGTCGACGATCGCGCGCAGCTGGGTGAGGTGTGACGTGCGCAACAGGTGCTGGATGTCGGTGATGGCGGTGCGGGCCAGGGTGGTGAGCGCTTCCGGGGCGATCTTCAGGAAGGTGCGACCGGCGGCTGCGACGGTCTCGACGCCTTCGCCGGTGACCAGCCGGTACTCGGTGGTGGTGTCCTTGCCCAGCGGGAGGACTTCGGTGTGCTGAAACGTGGTGGACGGCACTGCCAGGCTCCTTTGCCAGCTCCGGGATCGGTCCACCCTACGCAGCGGTGAGGGCCACGCCGAAGAGGCATGCGGTCACTGTGGGCCACCCCACGCATCCCACTCCACGCGGGCCCACTTGGCGACGTCTTGAACGACTCGTTCAGGACGTCCGATGTCCTGAACGACTCGTTCAGGACACCCGAAGATCCCGGGAAGCTGGTCGGGAGGCCGGGTCCACCCCGACGGACCCGACCTCCCGGGGAAAGCGCCCGGATGCGTGCACATCCGGTTGCGAGGCCTGCGCCGGCACTTCGAGGCTGTCGTGACGCAGGTCATAAGTCAACGCCGCCGAACGGGTGCTGGCGGAGGGTTGCTACCCGCGGCCGTGAAGGGTGAAACCCGGTTTTCGTGGAAAATTTTCGTGCCCGGCCGAACGCCTGGTCACCGGGGTGCGGAAACGTCCGAGGGCGGGTGCACCGGGTGCACCCGCCCTCGGAGGGGAAACGAGAACCGATCAGCTCGCGTAGGCGCGGAGCCGGTCCGCGCGCTCGCCCTGGCGCAGCTTCGACATGACCTCGCGCTCGATCTGGCGGACGCGCTCACGGGACAGCCCGAAGTGCTTGCCGATCTGGTCGAGCGTGCGCGGCTGGCCGTCGTCGAGGCCGTAGCGCAGGCGGATCACGTGCTGCTCGCGGTCGTCCAGCGTCGCCAGGACACGGCGCAGGTCGTCCTGCAGCAGGCCGGAGATCACGGCGCTCTCGGCGTCCGTCGCCTCGGAGTCCTCGATGAAGTCGCCCAGTGGGGCGTCCTCCTCCGTGCCGACCGGCATGTCCAGGCTTACCGGGTCACGCGAGTGGTCGAGCAGGTCCGAGATCTTGTGCGCCGGGATGCCCGACTCGGCCGCCAGCTCCTCGTGCGTCGCGTCACGCCCGAGCTGCTGGTGCAGGTCGCGCTTGATGCGGGCCAGCTTGTTCACCTGTTCCACCAGGTGGACGGGCAGCCGGATGGTGCGGCCCTGGTCGGCCATGCCCCGGGTGATGGCCTGCCGGATCCACCAGGTGGCGTAGGTCGAGAACTTGAACCCCTTGGAGTAGTCGAACTTCTCCACCGCGCGGATCAGACCCAGGTTCCCCTCCTGGATCAGGTCGAGCAGCGGCATCCCCCGGCCGGTGTAGCGCTTGGCGAGCGAGACCACCAGGCGGAGGTTGGCCTCCAGCAGGTGGTTCTTGGCCACGTGGCCGTCGCGGACCAGGGCCGACAGCTCGGTGCGGCGCTTCGCCGTGAGGTCCTCGGCCGTGTCCAGCATGTGCTGGGCGAAGACCCCGGCCTCGATGCGCTTGGCGAGCTCGACCTCGTCGGCCGCGCTGAGCAGGGCCGTCTTGCCGATGCCGTTGAGGTAGACGCGGACGAGGTCGGCGGCGGGGCTCTGGGCGTCGAGGTCGGCGTCGGTGAGCGCCCCCACGCCCACCGGCTCCTCGGACACCTGAGCCGGGATGCGCTCGCGAATCCCGCGCGACTCGCGTTCGAGAGTCTGGACTGACATTCTGCCTCCCCGGTCACGGGCTGAACGTGCTGCTGCGGTGGTCCCGCCGGGTTCGTCCCCGCGGACCGGGGCCTGTGGATCCCGGTACGCCGGTCCGGCCGGCTTGGCTGGACATCTGGCACAACGCTCCGGGTTCCCAAAACGTTCCCGGCTCGTCATAGAAGAAGACGGATGCGGGAGCGATCCGGTTGCTGAATCAAGGCTGAGCTTTTCCTGAGAACGTTCCGTGACCGGGGAACCTGAGAATTCCATATGAATCCGGCCGGAAACCGGACCGGACCCGCATGGTCTAGACCTCTACGAGAACCGTGAACGGACCGTCGTTGACGCTCGAGACCGCCATCATCGCGCCGAACCGGCCGGTGGCGACGGTGGCGCCGCGGCCGCGCAGCTCGGCGACGACGGCGTCCACCAACGGCTCGGCGACCTCCGGCCGGGCCGCCTGCGTCCACGACGGGCGCCGGCCTTTCTTCGTGTCGCCGTAGAGCGTGAACTGGCTCACCACCAGCAGCGGCGCATTCGCCGTGGCGCATGATTCCTCGTCGCGCAGCACCCGCAGTTCGTGCAATTTGCGCGCCATCACGGCGGCCTTCCCGACGTCGTCGCCGGCGTGGATTCCCAGCAGCACAAGCAAACCCGGCTCGTCGATCGCGCCGACGACCTCGCCACCGACGGTGACGTCCGCCCGCGTGACGCGGGCCGCGACGGCCCTCACCGCCGCGCCGGGACGAGCATGCCGTGCCGGACGAGCTCCCGGACGACGGGCAGCGCGGCGGCCGCCAGCTCCTCCGGCGACAGGCCCTGTGCGGCCGCGAGGAGCTCGATCAGGTCCTCCAGGGGCAGCGCGCCGCGGCAGCCCGCCAGCAGCCGGGTGGCCAGCTCGTCGACCTCGTGCTGCCAGCCGGGGCCGTCGGTGCGGTGCAGGCGGCGGATCGTCGTCGCCCAGCCCTCGTCGCCGGGTTCCCCGACGCTTTCCAGCAAAACCGTGTCGGGCACCACGAAACGGACATCGAGCAGTGAATCACCCGATTCGCGCAGCCATTCCACGCGGTCCAGCCAGCCCGCCGCTTCCGGGCCGAGCGGGTCGTCGTAAGCCTGTCGCAGGTCTTCGCAGACCACGGTCGGTGTCCGCCCGGCCGCGCGCCGCAGCGTGACGAACCCGAAGCCGATGCCGCGGACGTCGTTCGCCGCGAACCAGTCGAGCCACGCCGCCGCCTTCGCCCGGCCTTCGGGCGAGCGCGGGTCGAGGCCCGCGTCCCGCAGCCACGTGCCGACGTAGAGCGCCGGATCGGCGACGTCCCGCTGCACGAACCAGGCGTCCGTCTCGGCGGGCAGCCAGCGGCTCACCCGGTCGGCCCAGTCCTCGCGGGAGGTGTGCAGCCACGAGGCGAGCAGGTGGCCGACGCCGCCGTCGTTCAGGAAGCCCGGCAGCTGCCGCACGACCAGCGCGCTCGCGTCGTCGCCGGCCAGCCCGGAGTCGCGGTAGGTGTAGTCCACCCGCGCCGGGCCGACCACGAACGGCGGGTTGCACACGACCTGGTCGAACTTCCGCCGCGCGACCGGGGCGAACCACTCGCCGCGCACCAGCTCGACGTCCAGCTCGTTGAGCCGGAACGTCGCCGCGGCCAGCGCGAGGGCCCGCGCGGAGACGTCGGTGGCGGTGACGCGCTGGGCGTGCCGGGTCGCGTGCAGCGCCTGGACGCCGTTGCCGGTGCCGAGGTCGAGCAGGGTGCCGACCGGGCGGCGGCTGGTCGCGCGGATCAGCGACAGCGACGCGTGGCCGACGCCGAGCACGTGGTCCTCGGGGACGGTGTGGCCCAGCAGGTCGGCGTCCAGGTCGGACACGACCCACCACGAGCCTTCCTCGTCGCCGTGCGGCCGGATGTCGAGGGCGGCGCGATAGCCCTCGGACGCCGGAGCCAGCACCCCTGCGGCCACGGCGTCCTCGGGGGAAAGGGGGGCGAAGGCGGCCTTGACCGCCGTCTCGGGCTCGGTGGCGCCCAGCAGGAAGAGCCGGATCAGCGCGCCGAGGTCGCCCGCGTCGCGGCTCGCGCGTTCGGCGGGCACCGGTTCGCCGCGGCCCAGCGCCGCGTGCGCGGCACCGCCGAGGGCGGCCACCACGCCGTCGGCGTCGTAGCCGGTGCGCCGGAAGGCGTCGCGCAGCCGCGCGCAGACGTCGTCGGACAGGTCGGGCAATCCACTTCGCGTGCTCACGGTGGGTAATGCTGCCACGATGGCTCCCGTGACCCCTGAACGCGTCCTCGCCCCGCTCGACGCGGCGCTGCCCGAGCTCGAAGCGCTGTACATCGACTTCCACCGGCACCCGGAGCTGTCCTTCGCCGAGACCCGGACGGCGGCCGAGCTGGCCCGGCGGCTGGAGGACGGCGGTTACGAGGTGCACACCGGCATCGCCGGCACCGGTGTCCTGGGCGTGCTGCGCAACGGCGAGGGGCCCACGGTGCTGCTGCGCGCCGACATCGACGCGCTGCCGGTCGAGGAGAAGACCGGGCTGTCCTACGCCAGCACCGCCCGCGGCACCGACGAGCACGGCAACGACGTCCCGGTGATGCACGCCTGCGGGCACGACATGCACGCCACTTGGCTCTCCGGCGCCGCCGGGCTGCTCGCGAAGGGCCGCGACACCTGGTCCGGCACGCTGCTCGTGGTGTTCCAGCCGGGGGAGGAGAGCGCGGGCGGCGCGTCGGCGATGGTGGCCGAAGGCCTGTTCGACATCGCGGGCAAGCCCGACGTCGTGTTCGGGCAGCACCTGGTGCCCGGCCCGGCGGGCTGGGTGCTCACCCGGCCGGGCGTGATCATGGCCGCGACCGACACGCTGCGCGTCACCCTGCACGGCCGTGGCGGGCACGGCTCGCGCCCGGAGACGACCGTCGACCCGGCCGTGCTGGCCGCGTCCGTGGTGCTCAAGCTGCAGACGATCGTGTCGCGCGAGATCGCCGCGACGGAGTCGGCCGTGGTCACCGTCGGTTCGCTGCACGTGGGCACCGCGGCCAACGTGATCGCCGACGACGCCGTCCTGGAGGTCAACGTCCGGTCCTTCGACCAGGCCGTGCGCGAGCGGGTTCTGGCCGCGGTCGAGCGGATCGTCCACGGCGAGGCGGCCACGGCGGGCGCGCCGAAGCCGCCGGACATCGAGCGGTCCGGTGCCTACCCGATCACCGAGAACGACGAAGCAGCCAACGAGGCGCTCACCGAGGTCTTCCGCGGCCACTTCGGCACCGACGTCGTGTTCCCGGCACCGCTGATCACCGGCAGCGAGGACTTCAGCGAGTTCGGCCGGGCGGCCGGCGTGCCGTCGGTGTTCTGGCTGGTCGGCGGCTTCGACCCGGAGACGGTGATCACGGCGATGACCGAGGGCCGGTTCGAGCGCGACATCCCGTCCAACCACTCGCCGCGGTTCGCGCCCGTGCTGCACCCGACCCTGCGCACGGGCATCGAGACGCTGGTCCTCGCCGCGTTGAGCCGCTTACGTCACCCCGCTGTCGGATGAACCGCGCGAGTGGGACGATGGACGGTGGAGGTGGTGCAGTGACCACGCCCGCCGGCAACACGGACCCGGTCCTGATCACCGGGGCGGCCCCGTCGTACGAAGAGCAGTTCGCCGCGCGGAAGCGCAAGTACGTCATCATGATGTGCTGCCGCATCCCGTGCCTGATCCTCGCCGGGCTGACCTATCACGTCTGGTGGCTGGCGCTGGGCTTCCTGGCGATCTCCGTGCCGCTGCCGTGGATCGCGGTGCTGATCGCCAACGACCGCCCGCCCCGCAAGTCCGAGAAGGTCTCGCGGTACGAGCGCGAGGCGAAGGCGATCGAAGGCACCAACCACCGCGTCATCGACGGCTGAGAAGCGTAGCTTTCACGTGAAAGCTACGCCTCAGACCGGCTGGGGGCCCACCTTCCCGACGGCCAGCGCGCCCAGCCGCGTCCCGTGCCGGAGAACGTCCACTGTGGACTCCCCGGCCAGCCAGCCGGTGAGCACGCCCGCGTCGAACGCGTCACCCGCGCCCGTCGAGTCGATGCACTCCGCCTCGACGGCGGGCACGCTCGTGACGCCACCCGCGTCGACCCAGCTGGCACCGTCGAGGCCGGCCGTGACCACCACCGCGCCGACCGTGCCGAGCAGCTCCTTCGCCGACACGGGGTCCGCCGAGCCGGTCAGCGCGACCAGCTCTTCGGTGTTCGGCATCAGCAGGTCCACCCCGCGGACGTCGGCCAGGAACGCGGCGGGGTCGGTGATGTGGGCGGCGGCCTGCGGGTCGACCGACGTCGTCAGCCCGGCTTCCCTGGCCGCGGCCAGCGCGGCGAGACCCGCGGCCCGCGACGGCGGGTCCAGCAGCACGTACCCGGACAGGTGCAGGTGGCTCGCCCCGGCGAGTGACTCCGGGGTGACGTCCTCGGGCGCGAAGCGCTGGTTGGCGCCGCGGTCGGCCAGCATGCTGCGCTGCCCGGCGCCGTCGACCATCACCACGACGCAGCAGGTCGGCGCCTCGGGGTCGACGGCGAACGCGCACCGCACGCCCGCCGCCTCCAGCTCCGCCCGGATGAGCCGGCCGCCGGGGTCGTCGCCGATCCGCGCGAGCAACGTCGTCTCCGCGCCGAGGTGCCGCAGCCACAACGCCGTGTTGGCGCCCGCGCCGCCGCCGGTGAACCGGATCTTCGCGCGGGCGTCGCCGCCGTGCGGCAACGGCTTGTCGTGCCGGGCGATCACGTCGAGGGCCGCGTCGCCGACCACCACGATCCCGGTCATGCGAGCGCCACGGCCACTTCGGTGGCCAGCTTCGCGTTGTTCAGCACCAGCGCTTCGTTCGCGTCGATGCTGACCCCGCCGCTCGCGGTGTGGAAGTGCTCCAGCAGCACCGGCGTGACGTCGGCGCCGTGCACGCCCTGCTCTTCGACGAGCGCGAGCCCCTCGGCGAGCAGCCGGTCGTGCAGCTCTTTGTCCATTTCGGACGCTTCGGGGATCGGGTTCGCCAGCAGGACACCGGAACCCGCGTAGGCGCGGTGCGCGTCGATGACGGCGGCGGCCTGCTTGGGGTCGTCGACCCGCCAGCCGACCTGGTGCCCGGACGACCGCAGGTAGAACGCCGGGAAGTCGTCGGTGCGGTAACCCAGCACCGGCACCGAGTTCGTCTCGAGGACTTCCAGGGTGGCCGGGATGTCGAGCACCGACTTCACGCCGGAGCAGACCACCACGGTCGGCACCTTCGCCAGCACGCCGAGGTCCGCCGAGACGTCCCAGCTCTGCGCGGCCCCGACGTGCACGCCGCCGAGCCCGCCGGTGGCGAACATCCCGATCCCGGCCGCCGCGGCCAGCGCCGACGTGCTCGCCACGGTCGTCGCGCCCGACCGGCCGAGCCCGACGGCCGGGCCGAGGTCGCGCAGCGACAGCTTGTCCAGGCCGGCGTCCGGCGCGCAGACCCGCTCGAGCTCGGCGGGGGAGAGGCCGACGACGACCCGCCCGTCGAGCACCGCGATGGTGGCCGGGACGGCGCCGCCGTCGCGGACCACGCCTTCGAGCCGGCGGGCGACGTCGAGGTTGCGGCCCGGCGGCAGGCCGTGGGACAGGATGGTGCTCTCCAGCGCGACGACGGGGTGCCCGTCACGCAGCGCCGAGGCGACCTCTTCGTGCAGCGAGAGTGCGGTAGTCACGAGGGACCATCATCGGTGATCGCCCGTCGCGCGGCGCCAGCGGGTCAGCTCGGCCGTGACGTTCGCCGTCGCGGCGTTCGCCCAGCGTGTCCGCGCGGCTTCGCTGCGGTAGAGCGGCCGTTCGAGGAGCCGTTCGAGGACGGCGATGCGCCCTTCGCGCCAGACGTCGTCGGGGTACTTCGCGTACTCCTCGCGCACTCCGCGGGCGTACGCCGCGTACTGCGCTTCGGGCGCTCCGAGAATGGCGAGGTCCGCGTCGAGGAGGGCGGTGGCCAGGAGGTCGTCCGCCGGGGCGTCGTGCGTGATCGTGGCGAGGATCAGGCCCTCGACGCGCTCGACGTGCGCTTCGGCCACTCCGGCCAGGGCTTCGCGGGCCCAGGCGGCGCTGGCGCGCTCGTCTTCGCCGGGCTTCGCGTCGTACACGACGTCGTGTGTCCAGGCGGCTACGGCGACGATCGCGCGGTCGGTGTCGCCGAGGCCTTCGGCCAGCCAGGCGGAGTCGCGGGCGACGGCGGCCGCGTGGTCCAGCGTGTGGTAGCGCCGGTGCGGTTCGCCGTAGCGGGCTTCGAGCCGCGGCCAGGCGTCGGACGTGCCGCCGAGCGCGGCGACCGCGTCGGGCCAGCGCATCAGTCGAAGATCCCGCGCGGCCGCGCGAGGAGGTCCAGCCAGACTTCGAGCTGCTTTTCCCAGTCGACGTCCGGCCGCACGGTGAACATCCCGAGGAAGTCCTGCCCGCGGCCGCCGAAGCCGCCGGTCTTGCTCACCCGGACCCGCTTGGTGACCTCCAGCACGACGTCGGTGCGCTCGCCCGACGTCAGGAAAGTGACCGCGACCTGGGAGAAGACGCTCGCGAAGCGGGGTGAGGGCGCGAACCGGATCTCCTGGAAGAACGGCAGCTGCTGGGCGGCGCCGTCGACCCGGCCCTGCTCGAGGACCGCCTCGCGGAAGGTGAAGCCGAGTCGGCTCACCGCGTCGAGGATCCGCTTCTGCGCCGGAAGCGGCTCGATGGCGACGGCGTCGGCGTCGAACGGGTCCGACACCGCCGCGGCCAGGTCGAGCTCGGCCCGCACCCCGACCGCCATGCCGGCCAGCGGCTTGCCGTAGACGCCGGTCACCGGCGTCTCCCAGGGCAGCGGCAGCTCGAACGGCACCCTGACCTGCTGCCCGGCCCGGATGACCTCCTGGCCGGCCAGCTGCCGGGAGCCGAACGGGAGGTCTTCGGTCTGCTCGCCGCCGGGCAGCCGGACGCGGGCCAGCAGCGTCACCGAGAGGCCCTTGATCTCCTGGTCGACCTCGCCGCCGAGCAGCAGCACCTCGCCGTGCAGCAGGCGGCCCGGGGCCGCGGCGGCGTCCAGCAGCCGGGCGTCGATCTTCGCCCCGCCCGAGCCGAACGTCGCGAGCACCTTCTGGAACATGCCGGGGATCCTGCCAGGCCGGAGACCTTTCGCGCGGGGACTCGGGCACAATGGTCGGGTGAGCACCGAGACGCTGACGAAGCCGGAGACCACGCCCGAGGGCACGGACACCACCGACGACGACTCGCCGAAGATGTTCCACTACGTGAAGAAGAACAAGATCGCCGAGAGCGCGGTCATGGGCACTCACGTGGTGGCGTTGTGCGGCGAGGTCTTCCCGGTGACGAAGTCGCCGAAGCCCGGGTCGCCGGTCTGCCCGGCCTGCAAGGAGATCTACGACGGTCTCCGCGCGGGGGACTGATCCCGCGCGCCTGAACCCCGGCGGGTGCGCCCGCCGGGGTCTTCCGCTGTCCTGAAGTGGACAGATCGCCGAACAAACGTGAAAAACCTTCATTCGGCGGGTGTGCGACGTCCGGGAGTGCTGGTAAATCCTGCTCGCCAGGTTTCCCACTCCGACCGGAGGCGTCATGCGCAGAACCGGGATCGTGCTCGCCGTCGTCGCCCTGCTCACCGCGTTCTCGCCGGCGCTGGCCCAGGCCGTCACGGGCTGGACGGAGGTCGGTTCCGACCACGCCAGGGCCCTCGACGAGAGCCAGGGGCTCGCCACGATCGTGCGCCCGTCGGGCACCACGATCCGCTACACCGGGGTCGGCACGATCCCGGCGGACCTGAACTCCCAGGGCTGGAACCACGTCGGCGACCCGGGCTCGGCCCAGGGCTGGTACGTCGAGCCCTACCAGCGTGACGACCGGGGCGCGAAGCTCTTCCGCGTGCAGGCCCCGGACGGTTCGTGGGCCAACTACAAGCACAACCTGGAGTCGTGGGAGGCGAGCAACAACTCCTTCGCCGCCGTCTCGCCGGACGCCCGCTGGCTGGTGGCGGGGGAGTGGGGCACCATGGACCGGCTCCTGGTGCACCCGATGCCCGGCGTCGCGGCCACCGACCCGGCGGCGAACCTGCCGCTGGCCGGCACGATCCGCCTGGACCACGCCGTCCGCGACATCCAGGGCTGCGACTTCCAGACCGCGACCCGCCTGTTCTGCGCGTCCGACGACCCGGACGGCAGCCTCTTCGGCACCACGAAGCCCCTGCTCCAGGTCGACCTGGCCGGCCCCCTGTCCGGCACGGACGTCACGGGCCACGTCACCTCGCTGGGCCAGCTCCCGCTCCGCAGCGGCTGCTCAGGCTCGTTCGAGGTCGAAGGCATCGACTTCGACGAACGTGACAACACGCTCCGCGTGATCGTGATGTCCCCGAGCATCTGCATCCTCTTCGACAGCATGACCTACCGCTTCCGCCAGTGAGCGGGAAGGGGCATCACCTGTGATTGCAGGGGCATCACGCGTGACTGGAGGGGCATCACTCGTGATTGAGGAGGCATCGGCGTGATGCCCCGCCAATCACGAGTGATGCCTCCCTGATCACGAGTGATGCCCCTCGGATCACGCGAGTTCCGGGTTCAGGGACTCCGTTTCCGGGGCCTGGGCCGGGGTCCGGCGGGCCGCGCGACGACTCTTCCGGCGTTCCTTGCGGGTCTCGACCATCGTGTAGAGGGTCGGGACCAGGACCAGGGTCAGCAAGGTCGAGCTGACCAGGCCGCCGATCACCACGATCGCCAGAGGCTGGCCGATGAACCCGCCCTGGCCGGTGATGCCCAGCGCCATCGGGACCAGCGCGAAGATCGTCGCCGCCGCGGTCATCAGGATCGGCCGCAGCCGGCGGCGGCCGCCTTCGGTGACGGCGTCGGCGACGCTCATCCCTTCGGCGCGGTACTGGTTGATCAGGTCGATCAGCACGATCGCGTTGGTGACGACGATGCCGACCAGCATCAGCATCCCGATCAGCGCCGGCAGGCCGAGCGCGGTGCCGGTGGCCAGCAGCAGCCCGATCGCGCCGGTCGCCGCGAACGGGATCGACACCAGCAGGATCAGCGGCTGGATCAGGCTCCGGAACGTCGCCACCATGATCAGGAACACGATCGCGATGGCCGCCAGCAGCGCCAGGAACAGGTTCGAGAACGCCTCCTGCTGGTCCTGGCTCACGCCGCCGAGCGAGTACGACGCGCCACCGGTGAACGTCAATCCGTCCAGTTTGGACTTGATGTCCGCGGTCGTCTTGCTCAGGTCGCTGCCGGTGTTCTTGGCGGTCACCGTGGTGCTCAGGTCGCCGCCGGTGCGGTGCACCGACGCCGGTCCGTCCACAGTGGATACCTTCGCCACCTCGTCGAGCCGGACGACCCCGCCCGGGCCCGGGATCGGCAGCCCGCGAACCTGGTCCACCGTGGCCGGCGCCGTGCCGGCCCGCAGGACGATGTCCGTACGCTGCCCGCCGACCGGCAGCTGCGTCACCGTGCGGCCGGCGATCGCCTGGTTGGCGATCTGCCCGATGGTGCTCGCCGACAGCCCGTGCGCGGCGGCCGCGGCGTCGTCCACCTCGACCTGCACCCGCGGCGAGCCGACGCTCAGGTCGCTCGACACCTCGGTCAGCCCGGACACCCCGCGCAGCGCCTGCGCCACCTGGTCGGACGCGGGCTTCAGCGCCGCCTCCGACGGCGCGGTGACCGTCACCGAGACCTGGTCGGAGTTGAACCCGGACGCGTCCGCCCCGATCTTGATCTCACCCAGCTCGGGCCGCGACGTCAGCTTCGACCGCAGCCGGTCCGACAGCGCGTTCAGGTCGGTGTCCTTGGCGACGGTGACCGAGATGCTCGTGTTGGTCCCGCCGCCGAAGCCGAACGCGCCACCCCCGCCGATGCTGACCTGGTACGTCCGCACCGCGGGCTCGGCCGCGAGGGCCTGTTCGACGGCCGTGGCCGCCTTCTCCTTCGCCTCGACGCTGGTGCCGGCGGGCAGCTTCTGCGTCATGTTCAGCGTCGTCCCACCGGACTGGTCGAGGAAGTTCGTGTTCAGCCGCGTCGCCAGCCCCACCGTGCCGGCGAAGATCAACAGTGCCAGCAGGACGACGGTCAGCCGCCGCCGCGTCGCGAACCGGATCACCGGCAGGTAGGCCCGCTGCAGGACGCTGCGGCGTTCCTTCTCGACGGCCGCCTCGCGTGCCCGTTCGGCTTCGACGGCGTCCGACGGCACCGCCGGGGGCTTCAGGAACCAGTACGCCAGCACCGGAACCACGGTCAGCGACACGAGCAGCGACGCCAGCAGCGCCACCGTCACGGTGATCGCGAACGGCGAGAACAGCTCGCCCACGAACCCGCCGACGAACGCGATCGGCAGGAACACCGCGACGGTCGTCAGCGTCGACGAAGTGACCGCGCCGGCCACCTCGCGGACGCCGTCGAGCACCGCGCGCTGCTTCTCCTCGCCGTAGGCCAGATGCCGTTTGATGTTCTCCAGCACCACGATCGAGTCGTCGACCACCCGGCCGATCGCGATGGTCAGCGCGCCGAGGGTGAGCAGGTTCAGCGACAGGTCGCCGGTCCACAGCGCCAGCAGCGCGACCACGACCGACAGCGGGATCGACACCGCGGTCACCAGCGTCGAACGCACCGACAGCAGGAACAGCAGGATGACGACGACGGCGAAGGCCAGCCCCAGCAGGCCTTCGGTGGTCAGGCCGCTGATCGCGTCCTTCACCGGGGTGCCCTGGTCGAACACGACGCTCATCTCGGCGCCGGTCTTCTTCGCCAGCTCCGGCAGCTTGTCCCGCACCGCCTGGGAGATCGCGACGGCGTTCCCGTTGTCCACCATGGTGATCGACAGGCCGAGGCTCGGCTTGCCGTTGGTGCGCGTGATCGATGTCGGGGGCGCGAACCCAGTCTGGACGTCGGCCACGTCACCCAGCTTGACCGGGCCCCGCGCCGGGGCGCCCGTGCGACCGGCCGCACTCGGCGTCAGGTAGAGGTTGCGGAGAGTGTCCACAGTGGTCTGCCCGCCGCCGACCTGGACCGACAGCGTCTTGCCGTTCTCGGTCAGCGTGCCGGCCGGCACGGCGGCGCCGGCGGTCTGCAGCGTCGTGGCGACCGACGCCGGGTCGACGCCCGCGGCGGCCAGCTTCGCGTAGTCGAGCGTGATCGTGACGCGCGGCTGCTGCACCCCCGTGACGGTCACCGTGCGGACGCCCTCGATCTTCCGCAGCTCGGGCGCGACCTGGTCGGTCAGCGCCGGCGCGAGGGCCTGCGGGTCGCCCGTGGTGCCCGCGGCGACCAGCGCCACCGGCAGGTCGTCGGTGCTGCCCGCGGACACGGCGGGCTCGGAGTTCTGCGGCAGCCGGGGCCGGACCTGGTTCACCACCTGCTGGATCTGCGAGACGGCGGCGTCGATGTCCGTGCCGAACTGGAACTGCGCGACGACCCGCGAAACGCCGTCCGACGACGTCGACGTGACCTGCTCCAGGCCCTTCAGGCCTTGCAGGCCGCCCTCGAGGGGCTCGCTGACCTGCCGGTCGACCGCGTCCGGGGACGCGCCGGGGTACGCGGTGACGATCTGCGCCTGCGGGAACTGCAGTGACGGGAACAGCTGCTGTTTGAGCTGCGGCAGCGCGAACGCGCCGAAGCCGACGACCACCAGCGCGAGCAGGCCGATCAGGCTCCGGTTGCGCAGGCTCAGTCTGGCCAGCACGGACATGACGTGAAAACCCCCTCGGGAATGACGAAGAAGGCACAGTGGCCCCCGCCGTCGTCAGTGACCCGCAGAGCGTCCCATGTCCGATCTGAGGAGCGACTCAGTCTGAGGGTGGATTCCGGGTCGTCCCTTCGGTGGACCCGCGACCCTGAGCAGCGCTCGGTGCCGGTTCCGGCGCGCTCGGTGACGGCGTGTCCTCTTCGGACGGCTCGGGCTCGGTGCCGTTGGGGGAGACGTCTTCGGCGCGCGGGCGCCGCAGCGGCGTGGTCGAGCGTTCCCACAGCGTGCGGCCCTCCTCCGAGCGCAGCCGCTCGGAGGCGCGTTCCATCTCCAGCCGCCGCCACTTGCGCCGCTGCCGCCGGGTCGCCTTGGCCGGCCACAGCTCCTGGATCGCGCTGTTGAAGTAGGCCCCGCCGACCACGGCCAGCCCGATGAAGAACATCAGCAGCAGGAACGCGATCGGCGCCGCGAGCGCGCCGTAGGTGTAGCCGGTCTTGGTGATCCAGTTCAGGTAGACGCGCAGGCCCACCGAGGACAGCAGGAACACGACCATGGCGAGCACCGCGCCCGGCAGCCCGCGGTGCCACGGCAGCTTCCGGGGAAGCGCCAGCTTGTACAGCGTGGTCAGCGCGAGGGTGATCATCACCCCGAGGGTCGGGAAGTACAGCGCGCTCACCCACGACGTCACGGTCGGGCGCCAGTCGAGCGGGAAGAACTCCGGCAGCAGGTCGGGACCGATCGCCAGCAGCGGCAGCCCGACCACGAGGATCACCAGGCCGCACAGGTAGAGCAGGAGCGCGAAGATCCGCTGCCAGACGTCGTTGCGGACACCGTACTGGTCGTGCGCGACGGTGATCGCGTCCACGAACGACGACATCGCCGACGAACCCGCCCACAGCGAGATCAGGAAGCCGACCGAGACGATCTCGCCCTTGCCGACGGTGAGGATGCTGTTCACCGTCGGTTCGATGATGTCCTGGACGGCGTTGGTGCTGAACACCGTCCGGCAGAAGCCGATGATCCGGTCGTGCACCGCGGTGACCACGTCCTGGCCGAACCACTCGCCGACGAAGCCCAGGCTGCCGAGCAGCCCCAGCAGCAGCGGCGGCAGGGACAACGTCTGCCAGAAGGCCGCCTCCGCGGCCTCGGAGAAGACGTTGCCCTCCCACGCCTTGGCGAACGTGCGCGTGATGAGGCGCCACGGCCCCTTGCGGGCCACCTTCGTCGCTTCGGACGGCTGCACCTCACCCATGACGTGTCCAGCATGGTCCATCGGTGCTGATTTGGCTCGTCACACCCCCTGCGGCCGGGCGTGTCGGCGGACATCACCCGTGCCGGTGCCCGGAACTGTCGGACCCGGCCGGTAGACTCGCTCCAGTGCCCTCACCGCAAGTCGCCGGCCGCCCAATGAAGCAGCAGTCGGTGCCACAGTGAGGGTTTTCGCACGTCACAGCCGTATGTCAAGCACTTGAGCGAGGGGGGACCGGCATGACGGAGACGCAGCTCGGGGCGCCTCCCGCGGAGAAGGACTCGACCGCGCGCCCGCTGCGGGCGTGGCAGCGGCGGGCGCTCACCAAGTACCTGACGCAGAAGCCGAAGGACTTCCTCGCGGTCGCGACGCCGGGCGCCGGCAAGACCGTGTTCGGCCTGCGGATCGCCGCCGAGCTGCTGAGTGACCGCACGGTCGAGGCGATCACCATCGTGACCCCGACCGAGCACCTCAAGCACCAGTGGGCGGCCTCGGCCGCCGCGGCCGGCATCGCCATCGACTCGAACTTCCGCAACACCACCGGCGTCACGTCGTCGGACTACAACGGCGTCGCGCTGACGTACGCGCAGGTCGCGGCGCACCCGACGCTGCACCGGGTGCGCACCGAGAACCGCAAGACGCTGGTGATCCTCGACGAGATCCACCACGGCGGCGACGCCAAGTCCTGGGGTGACGCGATCCGCGAGGCCTTCACCCCGGCGGTCCGGCGGCTGTCCCTGACCGGGACGCCGTTCCGGTCCGACGACTCGGCCATCCCGTTCGTCACCTACGAGCCGGACGCGGGCGGCTTCCAGCGCAGCAAGGCCGACCACGCGTACGGCTACGCGGACGCGCTGGCCGACGGCGTGGTCCGGCCGGTCGTCTTCCTGGCCTACTCGGGCGAGGCGTCCTGGCGCACGAGCGCGGGCGAGGAGTTCACCGCGCGGCTCGGCGAGCCGCTGACGGCGGAGCAGAACGCCCGGGCGTGGCGCACGGCGCTCGATCCGGCGGGCGAATGGATCCCGGCTGTGCTGCAGGCCGCCGACACGCGGTTGTCGCAGGTCCGCCAGAGCGTGCCGGACGCGGGCGGCCTGGTGATCGCGACGGACCAGGACTCGGCGCGGGCGTACGCGAAGATCCTGGAACGCATCTCGGGCGAGACGCCGACGCTGGTGCTTTCGGACGACCCGAAGGCGTCGGGCCGGATCAAGGAGTTCTCCGAGACGAACGAGCGCTGGATCGTGGCGGTCCGCATGGTCTCGGAAGGCGTCGACGTCCCGCGCCTGGCGGTGGGGGTGTACGCGACGAGCGCGTCGACCCCGCTGTTCTTCGCCCAGGCGATCGGCCGGTACGTGCGGGCGCGCAGGAAGGGCGAGACGGCGAGCGTGTTCCTGCCGTCGGTGCCGGTCCTGCTGGAGCTGGCCAGCGAGCTCGAAGCCCAGCGCGACCACGTGCTCGGCAAGCCGCACCGGGAGAAGGAAGGCTGGGAGGACGAGCTCCTCGCCCAGGCCAACCGCACCGAGGACGAGCCGGGCGAAGAGGAGAAGGCGTTCACGTCGCTGGGCGCCTCGGCCGAGCTCGACCAGGTGATCTACGACGGCAACTCGTTCGGCACGGCGGTGTTCTCCGGCTCCGACGAGGAGCAGGAGTACCTCGGCCTGCCGGGGCTCCTGGAGCCGGACCAGGTCCGCGCGCTGCTGCGGAAGCGGCAGGAAGAGCAGATCGCGGACGAGAAGCGCCG
The DNA here is from genome assembly GCF_040640995.1 of Amycolatopsis sp. NPDC021455. NCBI lineage: Bacteria > Bacillati > Actinomycetota > Actinomycetes > Pseudonocardiales > Pseudonocardiaceae > Amycolatopsis > Amycolatopsis sp. NPDC021455. Next base: position 17,764 of record NZ_JBFACT010000036.1, read on the forward strand.
CAAGCCGGCGAAGGAGGAGCCGGCGGCGCCGCAGCCGGCCCGCTCCCAGTCGGTGAGCGAGCGGCTAGGCGCGTTGCGCAAGGAGCTGAACGCGCTGGTCGGCATGTACCACCACCGGACGAAGAAGCCCCACGGCGCGATCCACAACGAGCTGCGGCGCGTGTGCGGCGGGCCGGTGACCGCCATGGCGACCGTGGAGCAGCTCGAAGAGCGGATCGTCACGCTTCGCTCCTGGTGAAGCCGGCCCGGCGCGCCCGGTGTCGCCCGGGAGGCTGAAGTTCCGGCGATCACCGTCCGTTCCCGGGGCGGCGGCGTCACCGCACCGCGAGGCTTGTGACGCTCTGTATTGCGCTGTCACCTTTTGACTGCCCGTCCGTCCCTGGCCGGATGGCCGTCCGGGCACGACGGCCGCGCCGTTCCGCAAGTCGGCGACCAATCCCGCCTCGGAACCGTGGATTCGCCACAGGGTTGCGCTCGGTGCACACGAGCGGAGCAACCACCCGTCCCCGGGAAACTTCCCTGTAACTTACCGTGAGTGCTGGCGATCACATCGTCAGCGGATCTACTCTTTCCGGGCGAGGTTCAGCCCGTGTTGCCGAACCGTGTCCAATTGGTGTCATTTAATCGATCCAGCTATCTTCCCCGCAGCCGCTCAGCGGCATATGTTGTCGCCCACAACATATGCGCGACGGTGCGCCGGGCCTCCCGGATCGCCGCCTCGCTGGCCCGAAGCACACGCCGACGGCCGCTCGTCACCAATGCTTGGATCCGGAAGGAACGAGGATGCGCAGCAGAACCCTTACCCTCCTCGCCGCCACGGTGAGCGCCGGCCTGGTGCTGACCGCCTGCGGTACCAACAGTTCGAACAGCGGGGGCACGGGAAGCAACTCCGCTTCCTCGTCGGCCCCGGCCGCCGGTGGCGGCGCCAACGGCAAGGTCGGCGTCATCCTGCCGGAGACCGCCAGCTCCGCCCGCTGGGAAGCCTTCGACAAGCCGATGATCCAGGCCGCCCTCGCGGCGCAGGGCTTCGACGCCGACGTCCAGAACGCCCAGGGCGACAGCCAGAAGTTCGCCACGCTGGCCGACGGCTTCATCAGCTCCGGCGTCAAGGTCCTGGTCATCGCCCCGTCCGACCCGGCCGTCGGTGCCGCCGTCGAGGCCAAGGCCAAGACCGCCGGCATCCCGGTCATCGACTACGACCGCCCGAGCCTCGGCGGCAGCGCCGACTACTACGTCTCGTTCGACAACGAGAAGGTCGGCCAGCTCCAGGGCCAGGCGATGGCGGACGCGCTGAAGAGCAAGCCGGGCGCGGGCGTCGTCCAGATCGAGGGCGCGCCGACCGACAACAACGCGACGCTGTTCACCAACGGCCAGGACTCCGTCCTCAAACCGCTGTTCTCCGCCGGCACGCTGAAGCTGCTCCAGAAGCAGCCGATCAACGACTGGGACAACCAACTCGGCGGCACGACGTTCGAGCAGATCTTCACCAACAACGGTGGCAAGGTCGACGGCGTCGTCGCGGCGAACGACGGTCTGGCCGGCGCGATCATCACCGTCCTCAAGCGCAACGGCCTCAACGGCAAGGTCCCGGTCACCGGCCAGGACGCCACCGCCGACGGCCTGAAGGCGATCATGCGCGGCGACCAGTACATGACCGTGTTCAAGCCGATCAAGGAAGAGGCCGAGGCGACCGCGAAGCTGGCCGCCGCGCTGGCCAAGGGCGACAAGGCCGGTGCCGACGCCATCGCGACGGGCAAGCTGCACGACCCGAAGAACAACCGCGACATCAAGTCCGTGCTGCTGACCCCGACGACGATCCTGCCGAAGGACATCAAGACCGTCGTGACCCAGGGCTACGTGAAGGCGAGCGAGATCTGCGCCGGTGACCTCGCCGCCAAGTGCAGCGAGCTCGGCATCTCCTGAGCCCCGCGGTACCCCATGAACAGCCGGGCCGGGACGCGCACCCCGACGGCGCGTCCCGGCCCGGTCCCCACCCAGGAGAAAAGCCAGCCATGAGTGAGCCCATTCTCGAGATCAAGGGCCTGAACAAGAGCTTCGGCCCGGTCCACGTCCTCCACGACGTGGACTTCGACGTGCGTGCGGGCGAGGTGACCGCACTGGTCGGCGACAACGGCGCCGGCAAGTCGACCCTCGTCAAGTGCATCGCCGGCATCCACCCGTACGACTCGGGGGCCGTGCGGTTCAACGGCGAGGACGCCCACATCCGCGGCCCGCGCGACGCCGCCGACCTCGGCATCGAGGTCGTCTACCAGGACCTCGCGCTCGCCGACAACCTCGACATCGTCCAGAACATGTTCCTCGGCCGCGAACGCGGCAACGCGTGGAAGCTCGACGAAGCCAGCATGGAGAAGGCCGCCCGCGAGACGCTGGCCTCCCTGTCGGTCCGGACCGTGAAGTCGGTCCGCACCCCGGTCTCCTCGCTGTCCGGTGGTCAGCGGCAGACCGTGGCCATCGCGAAGTCGGTGCTGTGGAACAGCAAGGTCGTCGTGCTCGACGAGCCGACCGCGGCTCTCGGCGTCGCGCAGACCCGGCAGGTGCTCGACCTGGTCCGCCGGCTGGCCGAGCAGGGCTTGGGGGTCGTGCTCATCAGCCACAACATGGCCGACGTGTTCGAGGTCGCCGACCGCATCGCCGTGCTCTACCTCGGCCGGCTCGTCGCCGAGGTGCACACGAAGGACGTCACCCACGGCCAGGTCGTGGAGCTGATCACCGCCGGTCGCTCCGGTGACCTCGGCCTGGCCCGGCCCGAAGCCGTGGTCCTGTGAGCGGGAAGAAAGAACCGGAAATGACTGAATCCCCTGCCAAGCACGAGATCGGCTCGCCCGCCGAGGCGCTCGCGCAGACCCAGGCCCCGACCGGGGCGATCTCCGACTTCGGCATCGACACGACATCGATGTCAACCGGCGAAGCGATCCGCGACTACTTCGCCCGCCTGCGGGCCGGTGAGCTCGGCGCGCTGCCGTCGCTGTTCGGCCTGCTCGTGCTCGTCATCCTGTTCAGCGCGCTGTCGGACAACTTCTTCACGCTGGCCAACATCGCCAACGTGTTCCCGCAGGGCGCGGGCGTGATCATCATCGCGATGGGCATCGTCTTCGTGCTGCTGCTCGGGGAAATCGACCTCGCCGCCGGCGTCGCGTCCGGCACGGCCGCGTCGGTGATGGCCCTGCACTACGTGCAGAACGGAAACCTGCTCGGCCTCCTGGGACCCGGCGTGTTCATCACGTTCATCGCGGTCCTCGCCGTGGCTCTGCTGCTGTCGGCCTACCAGCGGATCTGGGCCGGCGCCGCGCTGTCGCTGATCGGCCTGCTGATCGTCGCGATCGGGATTCCCGCCAACGCCTGGCTCGAGATCCTGCTGGCCATCTGCGTCGGCACCGCGATCGGCTCCATCACCGGCTTCCTCGTGTCGAAGATCGGCATGCCGTCCTTCGTCGTGACGCTGGCACTGTTCATCGTGTGGCAGGGTGTCCTGCTGCAGTTCATCGGTGAGGGCGGCACGATCGGCATCAGCAACTCGGACGTCCTGTACAAGATCGCCAACGGCAACCTGAACATCCTGGGCAGCTGGATCTTCTTCCTCGTCGCCGCCGGCGGGTTCGCGGTGATCACCGTGATCAGTCACTTCAGGCGGCTCCAGCGCGGCCTGGTCGTGCAGCCGACGGCGCTGATGATGGTCAAGGTCGGCGCGCTCGTCGTGCTTTCGGCGCTGGGGACCTGGCTGCTGACGATCAACCGCTCGCCGAACAAGGCGGTCGTCACGATCGAGGGTGTCCCGTACGTCATCCCGATCATGCTGGCGCTGCTCGTGGCCGGCACGTACGTGCTCAACCGGACCAAGTACGGCCGGTACGTCTACGCGGTCGGCGGCAACAAGGAAGCCGCCCGCCGCGCCGGTATCGACGTGCCGAAGATCCGGGCGAGCGTGTTCGTCATCGGCTCGGCGGTCGCGGCCATCGGCGGCATCGTCGCCGCGTCGAAGGTCGGTTCGGTCAGCCCGCAGTCCGGTGGCCTGAACACGCTGCTGTTCGCGGTGGGTTCGGCCGTCATCGGCGGCACGTCGCTGTTCGGCGGCAAGGGCCGGGTCTCCGACGCCGTGGTCGGCGGGCTCGTGATCGCCGTCGTGATCAACGGCCTGGGCCTGCTCAAGCAGCCGGCCGCGGTGGTCAACATCATCACGGGCCTGGTCCTGCTCCTCGCCGCCACGGTCGACGCGCTGTCCCGGCGCCGCGCGGCTGCGTCGGCGCGCTGAACCGCCCGTGGGATGATCAAACCCGTGACCAGCTCGCCCGTTGCTCGACCGGACGAGGTGCGCCGGCACAACCGCACGACCCTGCTCCGCCTGCTGCACGTCGGCGGGCCGAGCACCCGGGCGACCCTGGCCGCCGAGCTGGGGCTCAACCGGAGCACGATCAAGACCCTCGTCGACGGGCTCGCCGAAGCCGGCGTCGTCGAGGAGAAGGTGCCGAGGCCGGGACGAGGGGCGGGCCGCCCCTCGCTCCTGGTCCTGCCCCAGCCGCACGCGGCGGTCGTGCTCGCGGTCGACCTGCAGGTCGAGCACGTCGCGATCGCCCTGGTCGGGCTGGGCGGGCAGATCCTGGGCCGCAACAGCTGGAACCTGCGCGGCCGGATGGGGCAGCCGGACGAGGTCATCACCCACGTCATCGAGTCGACGAACATCCTGGCGAGCGACCTCGGCGTGACGCCGGTGGCGGCCGGGGTGTCGGTGCCCGGTGTCGTCCGGCGGGCGGACGGGCACGTGCACGAGGCCCCGAACCTGCGCTGGACCGACGTCGCACTCGGCGAGCGGCTCGGCGGGGTGCTGCAGATCCCGATCCTGGTCGGCAACGACGCCGAGTTCGGCGCGGTGGCCGAGCACCTGCGCGGGGCCGCCCGCGGGGCGTCCGACGTGGTGTACATCTCGGCGGACGTCGGGGTGGGCGGCGGCGTCATCGCCGAAGGGTCGGCGCTGCGCGGCGGCGCCGGCTACGTCGGCGAGATCGGGCACATGGTGATCCGCCCGGACGGGCGGCCCTGCTACTGCGGCAGCAGCGGCTGCTGGGAGACCGAGGTCGGCGAAGCGGCGCTCTGCCGGGCGCTCGGGCTGCCCGAGGACACCCCGCGCGGCGCGATCCTGTTCGAGCTGCGCGAGCTGGGCCGGGACCCGGAGGCGGCGCTGTCGCGGCTCGCGGAGTTCGCCGAGTGGCTGACCCTGGGGCTGATCAACGTCGTCAACCTGCTGGGAGCACAGCTGGTGATCCTCGGCGACCTGCTGACGGTGCTGCCGGAGGCGGTGCTCCGGCACGTCGGCGCCGAGGTGCGCCGCCGCAGCCTGGTCAGCCGGGCGGTCGGGGGCACGCGGATCGTCAGCTCGGCACTGGGCGGCGACGGGAAGCTGGTGGGCGCCGCGGAAGTGGCATTCGAAGTCGTGCTGGATTCTGTCTGATTTTCTGTCCGCTTTCGTGTCCGCAGTCACTGCGGTTCGCGGCCGTACCGTGATAAAGACCACGCATTCTGCAAGATGCAGAAAGGCGGCCGGCGCCTGTGCGCACCGGCCGCCTTTCGCTCGTCTGGTGTTACCGCTGGATGTCGGCGGACAGTTCCTTGAGCTTGGCCTCGTGCTCGCGGGCGTGGTGCCCGCAGAAGAGCAGTTCGCCACCCGTGCTGAGGATGGCTCGTACCTGAGCTGCTGCTCCGCACCGGTCACAGCGGTCGGCGGCGGTCAGTTCGGGGCGGGTGAGCGTCGGCGATGTCATGGGGGTCTCCCTCCGTCCCGGCACCGGTCGCCCGGTGCCATCGATCCAGCTACGCCCACTTCGGGACTGATGCCGGTGGCGGCGATCGCCTCCGGCTCCGCGGTGTTCGTGCTTCCACTGTTCCAGACGTTTCGCTGCCCGCAAGTGTTCCCGCGCCGGTGGGACCTGAGTCACGCCGATTTACCCCGGATGTCGTAGCCGCGTCCCGCAATCCAGGAGACGAATACCCGGAGAGTTACGTTTTCCGTGGTCAGGCACCATGGGATCGTGAGTTCGGTGACTTCCCCACGACATCTTTCCGTGGTACCCGCTCCGGCCTTGTTCGTTCTCAGCGGAATTTCGATGTACGCCGGCGCGGCGGTCGCGGTCGGTCTTTTCGGTCACGCGACCCCGGCGGGGGTGGCCTGGCTGCGCTGCCTCGGCGCGGCGGTGGTGCTGCTGGCCTGGCGCCGTCCGCCCCGGGCGGCCTGGCAAGGGAGGCGCCTGCGCCTGGCGATCGTCTTCGGCGTCGTGACGGCGGGCATGAACGTGCTCTTCTACGAGGCGATCGCCCGCCTGCCGCTCGGCACGGCGGTGGCGATGGAGTTCGCGGGCCCGGTGGTCGTGGCGGCGCTGGGGTCCCGGACGCTGCGGGACGTGCTGGCGGTGCTGCTGGTGGCCACGGGGGTGGTGGCGATCGCGGACGTCCGCCTGGAGGGCAGCTTCTGGGGAGTGGTGTTCGCCCTGGGAGCGGCGGCGGCCTGGGCGGGCTACATCCTGCTGGGCAAGCGGGTGGCGGTGGACGGCGACGGCATCGACAGCCTGGCGATCGGCTTCGCGGCGGGCACTGTGGTGCTGTCCCCGCTGGCGGCCGGGACGGCCGAGGTGTGGTCTTCGCCACGGCTGTTGCTGCTGGGTATCGGGGTCGGGGTGCTGTCGACGGTGGTGCCGTACGCGCTCGACCAGGTGGTGCTGCGACGGGTGGGCCGGGCCCGCTTCGCGGTGTTGCTGGCGTTACTCCCGGTGACGGCGGGAGTGATGGGGTTCGTGCTGCTCGGCCAGGTGCCGAGCCTGCCGGAGGCTTTGGGGACGCTGGCGGTGGTGGGAGGGGTGGCGGTGCGGAGCCGCGAGGCCCCGGCGCGGCCGGAGCCGCCGGGTCTGGAGCCGCCGGGCTGAAACCGGGGGTCCCCTCACGGGGCCCGGGTTCCGGCGAAGTCGATCGCTGCCGCGGTGCTCCGTGGTGGAAGTGGTGCTGTGCGCTGTCGGCCGGGTGTCGCGAATGACTCATTCGGGACGTGCGAGGTCCCGAATGACTCATTCGCGACTTTCGGTAGCGTGGCCGGCCTCGGAGGGCGGGTGGTGTTTTCGCCGGCCGGATCGTGATGGCCCCAGCCGCACCGGCCCGGGATACTGAGCCCGGGCGGCAGGAAGCGGGTGGTCATGACGAAAGCGGCGTCGGCCGCGGCGAAGGACTTCGCCGCCGCCGGAGTGGGCGGCGTCCACCTGGCCTGGGCGGACAACAACGGCATCCCGCGCTCCCGCATCGTCCCCGTCGCCGGGCTGGCCGATGCCGCCACCCGCGGAGTCGGCGCCACGTCACTGTTCGCCGTCTTCGACAGCCACGATGCCATCACCTACGGGCACGCCGGCCTCGCGACGCCGTCCGGGGACATCCGGCTCGTGCCCGTCGTCGACCGGCTGCGGCGGCTGGCCGGGCAGCCCGCGCTCGCCTGGGCGCCGGTCCGGCAGGTCGCCAAGGACGGCGAGCCGTGGCCCTACTGCCAGCGCACGGTCCTCGAACGGCAGGTCGCGGAGGGCGCGCGGCGCGGGCTCGAGTTCCGGGCCGGCTACGAGCTCGAGTTCGCCGTCGCGCCCGCGGGCAGCACCGACATCGTGGGCGCGCCCGGGCATCCCGGCCCGGCCTACAGCCCGCACGCCCTGGTCGGCCTCGACGGGTTCGTCGCGGCCCTCCTTCACGACTTCGCCGCCAACGGGCTGCGGATCGGCCAGCTGCACGCCGAGTACGGCGTGGCCCAGCTCGAGCTGTCGCTCGCCGCGACCGATCCCGTCTCCGCCGCCGACGACCAGCTGCTCGCCCGCCAGACCATCCACGCCGCCGCGCACGCGCACGGCCTCGCCGCCAGCTTCGCGCCGCTCGTCGGGTCGGGGGCGGCCGGGAACGGCTGGCACCTGCACACCTCCGTCCGCCGCAAGGGCCGCAACCTGCTCGACGGCGCCGAGAACACGCCCGAAGGCGACGGCGCCGGCTACCTCGCCGGGCTGCTGCGCGACCTGCCGGCGCTGACCGCGATCACCGCGCCGAGCGTGCCCTCGACCCTTCGCCTCCGGCCCGGCTACTTCGCGGGCGCGTACGCGTTCTGGGGCGTGGAGAACCGGGAGGCGCCGCTGCGGTACGTCCCGGGCACGCCGCTGCTGGGCGCCGACCACGCGAACGTCGAGCTCAAGACGTCCGACGCCTCGGCCAACCCGTACCTCGCCCTGGCCGTGGTGCTGGCCGCCGGGATGGCCGGCATCGAGGACTCGCCCGCGCTGCCCGAGCCGATCGGCGAGGACCCGGGCGGCTGGACGGACGGGGAGCGGGAGACGCGCGGCGTGCGGCCGCTGCCGGCGGACACCGCCGAACAGGACGCCGCGCTGCTGGCGTCGCCGCGGATCGCCGGCGTGCTCGGCGACGAGCTGCTGGGCGCTTTCCGCGCCGTCCGGGCGTCGGACGCCGCTTGGGCGGCCGACCACACGGCGGACGAGATCGTCGCCGCCCACCTTTGGCGCTATTGAGGGGACCGATGTCTTCGGGGATCGACGGCGGGCAGCTCGACCTGTCCGGGGTGCGGTGGCTGCCGGGCGGGGCCCGGCTGGCCGCGGTGGCCCAGGCGGAGCTGCCCCAGAAGGACGGCCTGGCCGCCGCGTTCTGCGGGCTCGCGGCGCTGCGGGCGGCCGGGTTCGACGGGCTCGACCAGGACGCCGTCGCGGCGGCCGCGGGCACGGTCCGCGGCCCGGCCGTGCGCCCGCGGGGCGAGGCGGGCCGCCGCGATTTCCGGCTGCCGCTGCCGGTGGTCGACGACCCGGCCGCGGCCGGCACCCGGGTTTCCGGGCTCGCGTCGGCCGTCGGGTCGCTGTCGCGGGGCACGCTCACGGCGGTGCCGGTGACGGGGGAGTGGACCACCGGGTCGCTGTTCGACCTGCTCGTCGGGCTGTGGAACGTCCCGCGCGTCGCGGTGATCGCCCGGATCGACGGTGCCGAGCTCGGTGCCCACGACACCCCGGAACGCGCGCTGCTCGACTACCTCGACACCGGCGTCCCGCCACTGTGGACGTCCAGGTGGCGCCCGCCCGGAGGTCACTTCGTGCTCCTGGCGGGCATCCGCATCGGCGCCGAGGGGACCCTACTGTCCGTTGTGGACACTTACCCGTCGTTGGGCGACAACGGGATCCACGACCAGCCCGTGGAATGGGTGACGGCGGCGCTGACCGGGCTCGGCGTGCTCGTGGTCGTCGACGCCGACCGGGACGGCGTGGTCCGCGAGGCGGCCCGCGTCGCCGGGCTCACTCCGTCCTTTTGGGACTGACCGCCGTCTTCGCCTCTCCGGTCGCGAAGCGGGAGTGGCGGCGGCCGTAGGCGAAGTAGATCACCAGGCCGATCACCAGCCACACCGCGAAGCGGATCCACGTGAGCACGTTGAGGTTGAGCATCAGGTACAGGCACGCCAGCGCCGCGAGGGCCGGGACGACCGGCGAGAACGGCACGGTGAACGGGCGGTCCAGGTCGGGACGGCGGCGGCGCAGCACCGGGACCGCCACCGCCACGATGATCATCGCCGACAGCGCGCCGATGCTGACCATGTCGGCCAGTTCGGAAATCGGGATGAACGCGGCCAGCACGGCGATCAGGACGGCACCGCCGATGGTCATCCGGTGCGGGGTGCCCCAGCGCGGGTGCGCGGTGCCGAGCGCCTTCGGCAGCAGGCCGTCCCGGCCCATCGCGAACCCGATCCGCCCGATCGTGACCAGCTCGACCATCATCACCGACGTCAGCCCGGTCACCGCGCCCAGCGAGATCAGCGCGCCCACCCAGTGCTGGCCGACCCGGTCGAACGCGTCGGCCAGCGGCGCGCCGGTGTCGATGTCGGTGAACGGGACCATGCCGGTCAGCACGATCGACACGCCGATGTAGAGCAGCGCGCACACCCCCAGCGCGCCGAGGATGCCGACCCGGAGGTCCTTGCGCGGGTTCAGCGTCTCCTCGCCGAGGTTCGCGAGCGCTTCGAAGCCGGTGTAGGCGAAGAAGACCACGGCGGCCGCGGTGATCATCCCGGCGAGGCCGTAGACCGACTGCTCCAGGCCGAGTGCCGCCTGGACGACCGGTTGCTCGAGCACCGTCGTGCCCGCCGCGGGCGGCTGGGCCGGCGGGACGAACGGCGTCAGGTTGGCACCCTTGACGAAGAACAGCCCGACCGCGAGCACCAGGACGCAGACCGCGACCTTCACGCACACCAGCAGGTTGGTCAGCCAGGCCGACTCCTTGATGCCCAGCACGGCGACCACCGTCAGCACGGCGATGACGAGCACCGCGCCGACGTTCACCTTCGCGTCTTCGCCGAACCACTCCGGCGACAGCCCGAGCAGGTTCGCCAGGTACCCCGACCAGCCGCGCGAGACCACGGCGGCGCCGAGCGCGAACTCCAGCAGCAGGTCCCAGCCGATGATCCAGGCGAACACTTCGCCGAGGGTGGCGAAGGCGTAGGTGTAGGCACTTCCCGCCGTCGGGACGCTGGAGGCGAGCTCCGCGTAGCACAGCGCGGCGAGCCCGGCGACGACCGCGCCGAGCACGAACGACAACGTCACCGCGGGCCCGGCGTGCGTCTTCGCCTCGACCCCCGCCAAGGTGAAGATGCCGGTGCCGATGATGATCCCGACGCCGAACCCGACCAGGTCGCGTCCGCGCAGCCGCCGTTTGAGCTCCCCGGAGTCCTGGCGGTCCAGGACCTCGTCCACGTTCAGCGTTCGCCGCTCACCCATGAGGAGAAGTTAAAAGGTCACGGGTCTTTCCGCAGATCGGCGGCGGTGAGGCCGTTCTCCTGGGCGAGGATCGCGGCCTGCACGCGGGAGCGGAGGCCGAGCTTGGCCAGCACGCGCGAGACGTGCGTCTTCACCGTCGTCTCGCCGATGTGCAGCCGGGTACCGATCTGGGCGTTGGACAGGCCTTCGCCGAGGCAGCCGAGCACCTCGCGCTCGCGCTCGGTGAGGTCGCCGAGGCCGTGCGGGACGGGGGCCCGATCCCGGGCGGAGGCGGCGAACGCCGTGATCAGCCGCCTCGTGACCGGCGGGGCGAGCACGCCGTCACCGGCCGCGACGAGCTTCACGGCTTCGATCAGCCGGGGCGCTTCGACCGATTTGAGCAGGAACCCGGCGGCCCCGGCCCGCAGCGCGCCGTGCACGTACTCGTCGAGGTCGAACGTGGTCAGCACGAGCACCTGCGTGAGCCCCGCGGACACCAGCGCCCGGGTGGCGGCGATGCCGTCGGTCCCGGGCATCCGGATGTCCATCAGGGTGACGTCCGGCCGCAGCGCCCGCGCCTGCCGGACGGCGGCGGCGCCGTCGGCGGCCTCGCCGACGACCTGGATGCCCTCGGCGTGGCCGAGGATGGTCGTGAGGCCGAACCGGACGGCGCTGTGGTCGTCGGCGACCAGGACGCGGATGGTCACAGCGGCCCGCCCATCGGGAGCTCCGCGCGGACCAGCCAGCCGTCGCCCGCCGGGCCCGCGGTGAGTTCGCCGCCCACCGCGCCGGCGCGCTCGCGCATGCTCAGCAGGCCCGTTCCGCCGCCCGCCGCGGGAAGCGGGCGGCGGACGTCGTTGCGGACCTCCACCGCCAAGACGCCGGCGAGGCAGTGGACGGTGATGTCCACCCGTCCGCCCGGGGCGTGCTTGACGGCGTTGGTCAGCGCCTCCTGCGCGATCCGGTACGCGGTCAGGTCGACCGCCGCCGGCAGCGGCACCCGGGAGTCCACTGTGGAATCGACGTGCACCTCCAGTCCGCTGGCCCTGGCCGACTCCACCAGCTTGGCCAGGTCCGAGAGCCGGGCGGGCGCGGTGGTTTCCGCGTCTCCGCCGTCGGCCTTGAGCAGCCCGATCATCGCGCGCATCTCCGCCAAGGCGCTGACACTGTTCTCCCGCACCGATTCCAGCACCGCCTTCGCCAGTTTCGGGTCCGGCAGCGACAGCGCCGCCTCCGACTGGATGGCGATGGCCGAAAGGTGCCCGGCGATCACGTCGTGCAGGTCGCGGGCCATCCGCCCGCGTTCCGCGGCGACCGCGGCCCGCCGGTCCAGGTCCGCGATCTTCGCCAGCTGCGCCGCGTTCGCCCGTTCGGCCTCGGCGACGTCGCGCTGCTGGCGGACGTTCGCCGCCCACCACACCGGCGTGATGACGAACGGCAGCACGCCGACCGCGGCCAGTACCGCCGTCCGCCACTGCTGCGCGAAGACCAGCGTCGCGGCGAGCACGCCCACCACCGAGAACGCGGCGAGGCCGATCATCACCCGGCTGGTGCGCCGGGAGCCGTAGAGGGTCGCCGCGTACAGGAAGTCGGTGTAGACGATCATCACCGGCAGCGACGGGCCGAGCCAGAGGTCCACCGCGAGCACCGCCGTGGCGAGCACGAGCGCGAGGGGCACGCGACGGCGGAACAGTTCGAGCCCGCACAACACGGCCAGCTCCAGCAGCCGCACCCCCAGCGGTGCGTGGTCGTACGCGCTCACGAGCCGGTGGGCGCCGGTCGCGTAGACGAGGAACCCGATCAGCCAGGTGGCCAGCGCGATCAGGCCGTCCTGCTGCCACACCGGGAGCGAGCGCAGGCGGGGCAGGGGCACCCGATCATCCCAGCACACCGCGCGCCGGCCCCGCGTCCTACGAAGTGATGACGCCGGGTCCGCCCCTTCGCCGACGCGGCCGGCCGCGAGAGCGCGCGAGCGTGGCGGGGTGGAAGAGATCGGCGAGTTCTTCGCGGAGAACCCGATGGCCGCCGTCATCGCGGCGGGCGAGGTCGGGTTCTGGGTGTTCATCGCGGCGGGGCTGGCGGTGCGGTACGTGCTGCGCGCGCGGCGCGTGTCGGCGGTGCTGCTGGCCATGGTCCCGCTGGTCGACGTCGTGGTGCTGGTGGCGACCGTGCTCGACCTGTCGGCCGGGGGCGAGCCGGGGTTCACCCACGGCCTCGCGGCCGTCTACCTCGGCTTCAGCGTGGTGTTCGGGCCGAGCATGGTCCGGTGGGCGGACGAGCGTTTCGCCCACCGGTTCGCGGGCGGGCCGCCGCCACCGAAGCGGCAGGGGCGGGAGAAGCTGCGCCACGAGTGGCGTGAGTGGGGCAAGTGCCTGCTGGCCTGCGGGCTCGCGGCGGTGGCCCTGCTGGCGGCCATCCTCGCGATCGGCGAGCCGGAGCGGGTCGCGCCGCTGTGGGGGTGGTTCCCGCGGCTGGGCACGGTTTCGGTGATCTGGCTGGTCGCGGGGCCGGTGTGGGAGGCGCTGTCCGGCACGCGCGAGGAGGCACGGCCGTGATCGAGTTGCCCGGGATCCCGCCGGTGGTGCCGGGGGTGACGGGCGGCGGGAGCGGGTGGGGGTCGCTCCCGCCGCCGGAGTGACGTCGTCGCGTGCGGATGGCGGGAACGGCCGGGCACCGGAATGCTGGTCCCGTGCCCGAACAGATCCCCGCCCTGCACGAGCTCGCCGCCCACCACGGCATCGCCACCCGGTACGAGAACGCCGACCGCGTCTGGGTCGACGTGGACGACGACGTCGTCGCCGCCGTCCTCGGCCAGTTCGGTGTCGACGCGACCAGTGACGAGGCCATCGCCGAAGCGCTGACCGCGGTGCGCGAAGCCCGGTCCGCCGCCGTCCTGCCGCCGACGATCGTCGTGCGGGAGGGCACCGGACGGCCGCTGGGCGTCGATGCCGAGGTCGTGCTCGAGGACGGGACCCGGCGGCGTGCCGACGGGGAGCTGCCGGCGGACCTGCCGCTCGGGTGGCACCGGGTGGTCGCGGGCGGCCAGGAGGCCGTGCTCGCGGTCGTGCCGGCGAAGCTGCCGGAGGTCCGGCCCGCGTGGGGGTGGATGCTGCAGCTCTACGCCCTGCACTCGGCCGGGTCCTGGGGCATCGGCGACTACGCGGACCTCGCGACCTTCGCGGCCCGGTCGGCCGCGGAGCTCGACGCCGGCGTCCTGCTGGTCAACCCGGTCCAGGCGATCAGCCCGGCCCAGCCGATCGAGCGCTCGCCGTACTCGCCCGCGAGCCGGCGGTTCGCCAACCCGGTCTACCTGCGCGTCACGGCCACCGAGACGTTCGAGCGGGCCGACGCCGCGACCCAGGAGGCGGTGCGGTCGCTGGAGCCGGACCGCGGCGGCGAGCTCGTCGACTACGACGCGGTCTGGACGGCCAAGCGCGCCGCGCTGGAGCTGCTGTGGCCGCACCGGGTCGAGCAGGTGCCCGAGGACGGCGACCTGCTGGACTTCGCGCTGTTCTCCGCCCTCGCCGAACGGCACGGCGCGGACTGGCGGGACTGGCCGGAGCCGCTGCGCGACCCGGCCGGGCCCGAGGTGGCGGCCGCGCGGGCCGAGCTGAAGGAGCGCGTCGGCTTCCACGCGTGGCTGCAGCACCTCTGCCGGGTGCAGCTGGAAACCGCCCGGCAGGCGGCACGAGCGGCGGGGATGACGGTCGGGATCGTGCACGACCTGCCGGTCGGCGTGCACCCCGGCGGGGCCGACACGTGGGCGGTCCGGGACGTCTTCGCCGCCGACGTCCGCGTCGGCGCGCCGCCGGACGCGTTCAACCAGCAGGGGCAGGACTGGAACCTGCCGCCCTGGCGGCCGGACAAGCTCGCCGAGGCCGGGTACGGGCCGTTCCGGGACGTCATCCGCGGCGTGCTGCGGTACGCCGACGGCATCCGCGTCGACCACATCGCCGGGCTCTGGCGGCTGTGGTGGATCCCGCCGGGCGAGCCCGCGCACCGCGGCACGTACGTCCACTACGACGCCGAAGCCATGGTCGGCGTGCTCGCGCTCGAAGCGCACCGCGCCGGCGCGGTCGTCGTGGGGGAGGACCTGGGCACCGTCGAGGAGATCGTCACCGAGACCATGCACGAGCGGGGCATGCTCAGCTCGGCCGTGCTGTGGTTCGAACGCGACTGGGACGCGCCGGGCAAGCCGTTCACGCGGCCGGCCGAGTGGGATCCGGACGCCATGGCGAGCATCTCCACCCATGACCTGCCGACGGTCTCGGGCTGGCTGCGGGGCGAGCACGTCCGGGTCCGCGCGGAGCTGGGCCTGCTGGACCGCGGCGTCGAAGCGGAGGAAGAAGCGGCCGCCGCCGAGCGGAAGGCACTGTTCGAACTCGTTGCGCGGGAAGGGATTCCGGCCGGCGACCCGGTCGTCGCGCTGCACACGCTGCTGGCGTCGGCCGCCTCGCGGCTCGTGCTGACGTCGCCGGCGGACGTGGCGGGCCAGGTGCGGCAGCCGAATCTGCCCGGAACGGTCGACCAGTACCCTAACTGGCGGATTCGCCTTCCCGTCAGCGTGGACGGCTTCTTCACCGCGAAGGGGGTCCGTGCCGCGGTCGCGCCGCTGGCGGCGGCCCGCCCGCTGCCCGGTAACGACCACCCCGTGGCGCGCGACCCCCAGTGATGCGCGTCCGCGGGAGCGGACGCCACCGGCACGACCCAAGCTCGAGGAGACCCCAGTGCGGCCCTGGCCAGGAACGCCCTACCCGCTCGGCGCGACCTACGACGGAGTCGGGACGAACTTCGCCCTGTTCTCCGAGGTGGCCGAGCGCGTCGAACTGTGCTTGTTCGACGCCGAGGGCAAGGAGGAGCGGTACGCGCTCGAGGAGGTCGACGGCTTCGTCCACCACGGCTACCTGCTCAACGTCGGGCCCGGGCAGCGGTACGGGTTCCGCGTGCACGGCCCGTACGACCCGAAGCGCGGCCTGCGCTGCAACCCGAACAAGCTGCTCATCGACCCGTACGCGAAGGCCGTCTCGCACGGCGTGAAGTGGGACGAGTCGCTCTTCGGCTACAAGTTCGGCAACCCGGAGGAGCGCAACGACGACGACTCCGCGGGCCGGGTGCCGTATTCGCTGGTGGCGAACCCGTTCTTCGACTGGGGCAACGACCGCCAGCCGAAGCGGCCGTACAACGAGACGGTCATCTACGAGGCCCATGTCAAGGGCATGACCGTGAACCACCCGTTCGTGCCCGAACCACTGCAGGGCACCTACGCCGGTCTCGCGCACCCCGCCGTCGTCGAGCACCTGCAGAAGCTCGGCGTGACGGCGGTGGAACTGCTGCCGGTGCACCAGTTCGTCACCGACCACGGCCTCGACGGGAAGGGCCTGACGAACTACTGGGGCTACAACACGATCGGGTACTTCGCGCCGCACGACGCCTACGCGGCGATGCCCGGCGAGGGCGGCCAGGTCCAGGAGTTCAAGGGCATGGTCAAGGCGCTCCACGAGGCCGGGATCGAAGTCATCCTCGACGTGGTTTACAACCACACGGCCGAGGGAAACCACCTCGGGCCGACGCTGTCGATGCGGGGCATCGACAACGAGGCCTACTACCGGCTGGTGGAGGGGGAGCCCGAGTACTACATGGACTACACCGGCACCGGGAACTCGCTGAACGTGCGCAACCCGCACACCCTGCAGCTGATCATGGATTCGCTGCGGTACTGGGTGACGGAGATGCACGTCGACGGCTTCCGGTTCGACCTCGCCTCGGCGCTGGCGCGCGAGTTCTACGACGTCGACCGGCTGTCCACGTTCTTCGACCTGGTGCAGCAGGACCCGATCGTCAGCCAGGTGAAGCTGATCGCCGAGCCGTGGGACGTCGGCCCCGGTGGCTACCAGGTCGGCAACTTCCCGCCGCTGTGGACGGAGTGGAACGGGCAGTTCCGCGACACCGTCCGGGACTTCTGGCGCGGCGAACCCTCGACGCTGGGGGAGTTCGCCTCGCGCATCACCGGCTCGTCGGACCTCTACCAGGACGACGGCCGCCGCCCGTTCGCGTCGATCAACTTCGTCACCGCGCACGACGGCTTCACGCTGCGGGACCTGGTGTCCTACAACGAAAAGCACAACGAGGCCAACGGCGAGGACGGCCGCGACGGCGCCGACGACAACCGGTCGTGGAACTGCGGGGTCGAAGGCGAGACCGACGACCCGGAGGTCCTCCGGCTGCGCGCCCGGCAGCAGCGCAACATGCTGGCCACCCTGATGCTGTCCCAGGGCGTGCCGATGATCCTGCACGGCGACGAGTTC
Source organism: Amycolatopsis sp. NPDC021455 (assembly GCF_040640995.1). Lineage (NCBI taxonomy): Bacteria > Bacillati > Actinomycetota > Actinomycetes > Pseudonocardiales > Pseudonocardiaceae > Amycolatopsis > Amycolatopsis sp. NPDC021455. The sequence goes on from NZ_JBFACT010000036.1 coordinate 34,838, forward strand.
GGCCGTACCCAGCGGGGCAACAACAACGTCTACTGCCAGGACTCGGAACTGTCCTGGATGGACTGGGAACTGGCGAAGGAGAACGCGGACCTGGTCAAGTTCACCGGCGGGCTGGGCGCGTTCCGGCACCGGCACCCGGTGTTCCGCCGCCGCCGGTTCTTCCAGGGCGGCCCGGTCGGCAAGGGCGACAAGCTCGGCGACATCGCCTGGTTCACCCCGGCCGGCGAGGAGATGACCGAGCAGAACTGGGACGACGGCTTCGGCAAGGCGGTCGTGGTCTTCCTCAACGGCAAGGCGATCCCGGACCTCGACCAGCGCGGGATGCACGTCGAAGACGACTCGTTCCTGCTCGCCTTCAACGCCCACTACGAGGACATCGACGCCAAGCTGCCGGGCAACGGCTACGGCCAGGCCTGGACCGTCGTCGTCGACACCGCGACCGGCGAGGTCGAGCCGCGCGACGCGAAGCCCATCGAAGGCGGCGGCCAGTTCACCCTCCCCGCCCGGTCCCTGATCGTGCTGCAACGGACGGAGACGGAGCCCGAATGACGGTGCCGGAGTCGACCTACCGGGTGCAGCTGCGCCCGGAGTTCACTTTCAGCGACGCGGCCGGCATCGCCGGCTACCTGCGCGACCTCGGCATCGGCGCGTTGTACGCGTCGCCGGTGCTGGACGCGACGCCGGGCTCGACCCACGGCTACGACGTCGTCGACCCGACGCGCGCGCGGCCCGAGCTCGGCGGTGAGTCCGCCCGCCAGGAACTCTCCGCGCTGCTGAAGGAACTCGGCCTCGGCCTGGTCGTCGACATCGTGCCGAACCACATGTCGGTCGAGGTGCCGAAGGCCGACCCGTGGTGGTGGGACGTCCTGAAGCACGGCCGCGACTCCGAATACGCGTCCTTCTTCGACATCGACTGGGACCGCGGGCCGATCCTGCTGCCGGTCCTCGGCGACGACAGTGACGATGGAGCCGTCGCCGAGCTGACCGTCGACGGCGACGAGCTCGCCTACTACGACCACCGGTTCCCGATCGCCCCCGGCACGGAAAACGGGACGCCGCAAGAGGTCCACGAGCGCCAGCACTACCGCCTGATCGGCTGGCGCCGCGGCAACGCCGAGCTGAACTACCGCCGGTTCTTCGACATCACGAACCTGGCCGCGGTCCGCGTCGAGGACCCGAAGGTCTTCGCCGAGACCCACGGCGAGGTGCTGCGCTGGGTCGCCGACGGCGACGTCACCGGCCTGCGCGTCGACCACCCGGACGGCCTCGCCGACCCGGGCGGCTACTTCCGGCGGCTGCGCGCGAACGCGCCGAACGCGTGGATCGTGGCCGAGAAGATCCTGCACCCGGGCGAGCCGCTGCCGCAGAGCTGGCCGGTCGACGGCACCACCGGCTACGACGCCCTGCGGGAGATCGCCGGCGTCTTCGTCGACCCGGCGGGCGAGCCCGACTTCACCGCGCTGGCGAACGAACTGGGTGTGAAGACCGGCTACCACCGCGTCGAGGCCGAGGCCCGGCGCCTGGTCACCGACCGGATCCTGGTGGCCGAGGTACGGCGGATCGCGGCGCTGCTGCCCCACGGCGATCCCGAAGCGGCCCGGCAGGCGGTGGCCGAGACCATGATCGCCTTCCCCGTCTACCGCTCCTACCTGCCCGAAGGCACGGAAAACTGGACCGCGGCGATCGACGGCGCCCGCCGAGCGCGGCCGGACCTCGCCGACACGCTGGCCGTTCTCGACGCCCATGTGCGTCAGAACCCGGAGAGCGAGCTGGCGACCCGGATCCAGCAGACGTCCGGCATGGTCGTCGCCAAGGGCACCGAGGACACGACGTTCTACCGCTACACCCGCTTCGCCGCGCTCAACGAGGTCGGTGGGAACCCGGACCGGTTCGGCCTCGGCGTCGAGGAGTTCCACCGGCTCGCCGCCGAGCGCGAGGCGGGCCACCCGGCCGCGATGACGACGCTGACCACGCACGACACCAAGCGGTCCGAGGACACCCGGGCGCGGATGGCCGTGCTGGCGGAGGTGCCCGGCGAGTTCGCCAGGGCCGTCCGGCGGTGGACCGCGCGACGCGGGATCGACGAGCCGTCGCTGAACCTGCTGGCCTGGCAGACCCTGGTCGCGACCTGGCCGATCGAGCCGGCGCGGCTGCGGGACTACCTCGACAAGGCGGCCAAGGAGGCCAAGCTCCGGACCAGCTGGACCGACCACGACGAGGCCTTCGAGGCCGACGTCGCCGCCTGGCCCGACGCCGTCATGAACGACGCCGAGCTGGCCGGGGACGTCGACGGGTTCGCCCGGCGCATCGAGGGGCCCGGTTACGTGAACTCGCTCGGGCAGAAGCTCGTCCAGCTGACCGCGCCCGGCGTCCCGGACGTCTACCAGGGCACCGAGCTGTGGGACTTCTCGCTGGTCGACCCGGACAACCGCCGCCCGGTCGACTACGTCGTCCGCCGCGAGATGCTGGCCCGGATCCTCGACGGCGAGCTGCCGGCGATCGACGCGTCGGGCGCGGCGAAGCTCCTGGTCGTCCACAACGCGCTGCGGCTGCGTCGCGAGCACCCGGCGCTGTTCCGCGGCTACCGGCCGCTGCGGGCCGAGGGCCCGGCCGCCAAGCACGTCCTGGCCTACACGCGCAGCGCCGATCTCGCCGTCGCGGTGACCCGGCTCCCGGTCGGCCTCGAAGCCGGCGGCGGCTGGCACGACACCGTGCTGCCGCTGCCGGACGGCGTCTGGACCGACGTCCTGACCGGCCGCGAGGCGTCCGAGGACGTGGCCACCCTGTTCGACCGCTACCCCGTCGCGTTGCTGGTGCGAGGAGACGCATGAAGTTCAGCGTGTGGGCCCCGGCGGCCCGCCGGGTCCGGGTGAGTGCCGACGCCGAGGTGCACGAGATGACCGCGGGCGACGGCGGCTGGTGGCAGGCCGAGGCCGAGGGCGTCAACTACGCCTTCCTCCTGGACGACGACGAGAAGCCGCTGCCCGACCCGCGCTCACGCCACCAGCCGCACGGCGTCCACGCCGAGTCGCGCGTCTACGACCACGCGGAGTTCGCCTGGACCGACGACGCCTGGACCGGACGGCAGCTGCCCGGCGGCGTCCTCTACGAGCTGCACGTCGGCACGTTCACCGAGGGCGGCACGTTCGACGCGGCGATCGAGCGGCTGGACCACCTCGTCGACCTCGGGATCACGCACGTCGAGCTGCTCCCGGTCAACTCCTTCGACGGCACCGCGGGCTGGGGCTACGACGGCGTCCTCTGGGGCGCGGTCCACGAGCCCTACGGCGGGCCCGACGGCTTCAAGCGGTTCGTCGACGCCGCCCACGCGCGCGGCCTGGCCGTCGTGCTCGACGTCGTCTACAACCACCTCGGGCCGTCCGGGGCCTACCTCGACAGGTTCGGGCCGTACTTCGCCGGGCAGAACGACTGGGGGCCCGGTCTCAACCTCGACGGCCCCGGCTCCGACGAGGTCCGCCGGTACGTGGTCGACAACGCGCTGAGCTGGTTCCGCGACTTCCACGTCGACGCGCTGCGCCTCGACGCCGTGCACGCGCTGCTCGACCGGCGGGCCGTCCACCTGCTCGAACAGCTCGCGACCGAGGTCGACGCGCTGTCGGCGGCGCTGAACCGGCCGCTGACGCTGATCGCCGAGTCCGACCTGAACGACCCGAAGCTGGTCACGCCCCGCGAGCGCGGCGGCTACGGCCTGCACGCGCAGTGGTCGGACGACCTGCACCACGCCCTGCACGTCAAGCTCACCGGCGAGACGTCGGGCTACTACACCGACTTCGCCGCGCCGGACGCGCTCGAGCGGGTCCTGCGCGAGGTGTTCTTCCACGCGAACACCTGGTCGTCGTTCCGGGAGCGGGCGCACGGCCGTCCGGTCGACACCCGGACCGTGCCCGGTCACCGCTTCCTCGGCTACCTGCAGAACCACGACCAGATCGGCAACCGCGCGACCGGCGACCGGCTGTCCGCGACGGTCGCCCCGGGCCGGCTGGCCTGCGGAGCGGCCCTGCTGTTCTGCTCGCCGTACACGCCGATGGTGTTCATGGGGGAGGAGTGGGCGGCGAGCACGCCGTGGCAGTTCTTCGCGTCCTTCCCGGACCCGGAGCTGGCCGAAGCCGTCCGCACGGGCCGCCGTCGCGAGTTCGCCCGGCACGGCTGGGGCGAGGCCGACGTGCCCGACCCGATGGACCCGGCCACCGTCGAGCGCTCTCGGCTCGACTGGGCCGAGGCAGAGCGTCCCGGTCACCGTGAGGTACTGGACCTCTACCGGGCGTTGATCCGGTTGCGCCGCGAACGGCCCGAACTGGCCGACCCGCGGGTCGCGGACCTGCGTCTCGACACCGCCCCGGACGGGTCCTGGCTCGTGCTGCACCGGGGTGGGCTGCGGCTGGCCGTCAACTTCGGCGCGGGCCCGGTGACGCTCCCGCTCGGAGCGACGTCGGCGCTGCTCACGTGGCCGGGGGCCACCGTGGACGGGGGTGCCGCGCAGCTGCCGCCGGACACGTTCGCCCTGGTCGACACGGCGGCGGCCGGGTAACTCCTCGGTAATGACGCGCGCGCCCCGCGCCCGATCTGGGACGATTCAGGAATGGCCACACGACCCTCGACCCAGCACGTCCTCGCCGGCCGTCCCTTTCCGCTCGGTGCCCACCCGGAGGCCGGCGGGGTGCGGTTCGCGATCACGTCCGCCGTCGCGGACGCGGTCGACCTGTGCCTGATCGACGCCGACGGGTCGGAACGCCGGATCGCGCTCACCGAACGCACCTTCGGCGTCTGGCACGGCCTGGTGCCCGGGGTGACGCCGGGGCAGCGGTACGGCTACCGGATCCACGGGCCCTACGACCCGGCCCGCGGCCTGCGGTGCAACCCGCACAAGCTGCTGGTCGACCCGTACGCCCGGCAGATCACCGGCGGGCTCACCGACCTGCGCGCGGCCCAGGGCTTCACCGGCGACCCGGAACGCGGTCAGATGTCCACTGTGGACTCGCTGGGCAGCGTGCCGCTGTCGGTGGTCACCTCGCCGGGCGGGCCGGACACCGGGATCAAGCCGGAGGTGCCGTTCGAAGAGGCGGTGGTCTACGAACTGCACGTCAAGGGGTTCACGAAGCAGCACCCGTTCATCCCGGAGGCGCTGCGCGGCACCTACCTCGGCCTGGCCCACCCGGTGGCGATCGAGTACCTGACCCGCCTCGGCGTCACCTCGGTCGAGCTGCTGCCGGTGCACTCGTTCCTCGACGAGCCGGCCCTGATCCGGGCCGGGCGGCACAACTACTGGGGTTACTCGCCGCTCGGCTTCTTCGCGCCGCACGCCGCCTACGCCAGCGAACCCGGCCACGAGGTCGAGGAGTTCCGGCTGATGGTGGCCGCCCTGCACGCGGCCGGCATCGAGGTGATCCTCGACGTCGTGTTCAACCACACCTGCGAGGGCGGGCCGGACGGGCCGACGCTGAGCTTCCGCGGGCTGAACGCGCCGGTGTACTACCTGCACACCGAGCGCGGGCACATGGCCGACATCACCGGCTGCGGCAACACCCTGGAGGCGGGCTCGCCGACCGTGGTCCGGCTGGTGACCGACTCGCTGCGGTACTGGACGCAGGAGATGGGCGTCGACGGCTTCCGCTTCGACCTCGCCAGCACGCTCGGGCGGCCGCGCGGGGGCGCGTTCGACCCGGCGTCGACGCTGCTCACCGCGATCACCACCGACCCGGTGCTCTCGCGCTGCAAGCTCATCGCCGAGCCGTGGGACGCGACCGGCGAGGGCTACCGCGTCGGCGGCTTCGGCGCCCAGTGGGCGGAGTGGAACGGCCGCTACCGCGACACCGTGCGTGACTTCTGGCGCGGCGCGACCGGCGTCCGCGACCTCGCCTACCGGCTGTCCGGTTCGTCCGACCTGTACGACCACAACCTGCGGCGGCCGTGGCAGTCGATCAACTTCGTCACCGCCCACGACGGCTTCACGCTGCGGGACCTGGTGTCGTACAACGAAAAGCACAACGAGGCCAACGGCGAGGACAACCGCGACGGCGGCAACGACAACCGCTCGTGGAACCACGGCGCCGAGGGCGACACGGCCGACCCGGCGATCCGCGCGCTGCGCACCCGGCAGGCTCGGAACATGTTCGCGACGCTGCTGCTGTCCACCGGCACCCCGATGCTGACGGCCGGTGACGAGTTCTGGCGGACCCAGCGCGGCAACAACAACGCGTACTGCCTCGACGACGAGACGTCCTGGTTCGACTGGACGCCGGACGACCCGGAGGCGGAGGCCATGCTCGCCTTCGCGCGCCGGGTGGTGCGGCTGCGCGCGAACAGCCCGGCGCTGCGGCAGCCGGAGTTCTTCGAAGGCCGGACGACCCCGACCGGCAAGCCGGACCTCGTCTGGTTCCGCCCGGACGGCGAGGAGTTCGGCGAGACCGACTGGTTCGAGGACCGCCACACGCTCGGCATGTGGATCGACGGCTCGAACAGCCAGGCCCGCAACCGCGACGGCGAGCTGGTGCCCGACCACTCGTGGCTGCTGTGGCTGCACGCCGGCGACACCCCGGCCGAGGTCACCCTGCCGGGCCGCGAGTACGGCGAGACGTTCAAGCCGACGCTGGACACGAGCACGGCGGACGGCAGCCCGGCGAACCCGGGCGTGCTGGAGGCCAAGAGCCGCGTGACGCTGCAGTCCCGCTCGCTCCTCCTGCTCCGCGCCCCCCGCCTGGCCGCCGAACCCCAACCGGAAACCTACTGACCCGTAACCCGGGCCCACCCGGCGTGATCAGCGGGCCGACACGCGTGATCAGAAGGTCGACACGCGTGTTTGAAGGGTCGACACGGCGGCCGTGGCCGTGTCGACCCTTCAAACACGCGAGTTGACTCCTCGATCACGCGTGTCGACCCTCGGGGCACGGGCGGGATCGTCCATTCGGGTACGGCTCCCGGCCGTTCGGGTCCGCGTGTCGCCGGAGTGCGTTCGCGCGGCGGTTTAACCTGCCGGACATCCGCCGGAAATTCGTTGCGGCGAAAGCGTTTCAGCCGGCGATCACTGGGTACCTGGCTTAAGAACCCTGCCTCGTGGGCGCTTGATCGAGTCAGGCAGACTGTCGCCGTCTGCGTCCAACCGACACACCGAGGGGCGTTGCCCATGACCGGCCGGCTCGGCATCGACGACGTCTCCCCCAGCGTGAGCTGCGGCCGGTACCCGGCCAAAGCCGTTGTGGGAGAACACATCCCGGTCACCGCGACCGTGTGGCGCGAAGGTCACGACGCCGTCGCGGCCACCGTCGCGTGGCGTGGCCCGGACGACCGGCTGACGCGGCAGACGCGGATGGTGCCGCGCGGCTCCGACCACCCCGACGAGTTCGCCGCGGTGATCGTCCCCGACACGACCGGCTTGTGGACCTTCCGGATCGACGCCTGGGGCGACCCGTGGGCGACGTGGGAGCACAACGTCGAGGTGAAGGTGGCGGCCGGCCAGGGGCCCGAGGACCTCGCCAACGACCTCGAGAACGGCGCCCGCCTGCTGGAGCGCGTCGCCCGCCGTCCCGACCGCCGGGCGGAGAAGCAGCTGCTGCTCGGCGCGGTGACGGCGTTGCGCGACGAAGAGCGCGGTCTGGCCGAGCGCGTCGGGCCCGCGCTCTCGCCCGAGGTCCGCCAGCTCATGCACGAGTTCCCGGTGCGGGAACTGATCACCAAGGGCAAACCGCACAAAGTGTGGGTCGACCGTCGCCGCGCCGCGTACGGCTCCTGGTACGAGCTGTTTCCCCGCTCGACCGGCGGGCTCGACGCCGAGGGCAAGCCGGTGCACGGCACCTTCGCCACCGCCGCGAACGCGCTCGACCGCGTCGCGAAGATGGGCTTCGACGTCGTCTACCTCCCGCCCATCCACCCGATCGGGCGGGTGAACCGCAAGGGCCCCAACAACACCCTCGACGCGACCCCGGACGACGTCGGCTCGCCGTGGGCCATCGGCTCCGACGAGGGCGGGCACGACGCCATCCACCCCGACCTGGGCACCTTCGAGGACTTCGACGCCTTCGTCGCCCGGACCGAAGAGCTCGGCATGGAGGTGGCGCTCGACTTCGCGCTGCAGGCCGCGCCCGACCACCCGTGGGTGCTCAAGAACCCGGAGTTCTTCACGACCCGCCCGGACGGCTCGATCGCGTACGCGGAGAACCCGCCGAAGAAGTACCAGGACATCTACCCGATCAACTTCGACAACGACCCCAAGGCCGTCTACGAAGAGATGCTGCGGGTGATCACGGTCTGGATCGACCACGGGGTCAAGATCTTCCGGGTCGACAACCCGCACACCAAGCCGCCGGACTTCTGGGCCTGGCTGATCCAGTCGGTCAAGGACGCTCACCCGGACGTGATCTTCCTGGCCGAGGCGTTCACCCGGCCGGCGCGGCTGTGGGGCCTGGCCCGGCTCGGCTTCACCCAGAGCTACACCTACTTCACCTGGCGGACCGGCAAGCAGGAACTGATCGACTTCGCCATCGACCTGCGGGACCACTGGAACGAGGGCCGGCCGAACCTGTTCGTCAACACCCCGGACATCCTCCACGAGTCGCTGCAGCGCGGCGGCCCCGGCATGTTCGCGCTGCGGGCGGCGCTCGCGGCGACGATCTCGCCGACGTGGGGCGTCTACTCCGGCTACGAGCTGTTCGAGCACGTCCCGGTCCGCGAGGGCAGCGAGGAGTACCTCGATTCCGAGAAGTACCAGCTGCGCCCGCGCGACTTCGAGCGCGCGCTCGCCGAAGGGCGTTCGCTGGAGCCGTGGCTGACGAAGCTCAACGCCGTCCGCCGCGCGCACCCCGCGCTGCAGCAGATGCGCACCCTGCACTTCCACCACGTCGACAACGACGCGCTGCTGGCCTACTCCAAACAGGACCCGGCCACCGGCGACACCGTGGTCACCGTCGTCACGCTCGACCCGTACGGGCCCCAGGAGGGCACGCTGTGGCTCGACACGGCGGCGCTCGGGTTCGAGGCGCACGAACGGCTGATCGCCCACGACGAGGTCACCGGCGACACCTGGGACTGGGGTCAGGCGAACTACGTCCGGCTCGAACCCTGGCGGGCGGTCGCCCACGTCGTGTCGGTGAGACGCCGGCTGGCCGGCTGAGGGCGGAAGGACAGGGTTCGAAGGGACGAGGTGGAGCACATGGCGGAAGAAACCCGGCCCGACGCGGCACTGGGACTGGAGGGCGTGCCGCACACCGGTGAGGCGATGACCGCCGACGGCATGCTGGTGGAACCCCAGGCCGGGGACTTCCGGTCGGCGCAGCAGGCGCCGAGCAACCCGGAGTGGTTCAAGGGCGCGGTGTTCTACGAGGTGCTGGTGCGCGCGTTCGCCGACTCCAACGGCGACGGCACCGGCGACCTGAGAGGCCTGGCGGGCCGGCTGGACTACCTGGCCTGGCTCGGCATCGACTGCCTGTGGCTGCCGCCGTTCTACGCGTCGCCGCTGCGCGACGGCGGGTACGACATCAGCGACTTCCGCGCGGTGCTGCCGGAGTTCGGCAGCGTCGAGGACTTCGTCTTCCTGCTCAACGAGGCCCACCGGCGCGGCATCCGGGTGATCACCGACCTGGTGCTCAACCACACCTCGGACGCGCACCCGTGGTTCCAGCAGTCCCGCAGCGACCCCGACGGCCCGTACGGCGACTACTACGTGTGGAGCGACGACGACTCCCGCTACGCCGACGCGCGGATCATCTTCGTCGACACCGAGACGTCGAACTGGACCTACGACCCGGTCCGCGGCCAGTTCTACTGGCACCGGTTCTTCTCCCACCAGCCCGACCTGAACTACGAGAACGCCGACGTCCAGAACGCGATGATCGACGTCCTGCGGTTCTGGCTGGACCTGGGCATCGACGGGTTCCGCCTGGACGCCGTGCCGTACCTGTTCGAGCAGGAGGGCACCAACTGCGAGAACCTGCCGCGCACGCACGAGTTCCTCAAGCGCTGCCGCAAGGTCGTCGACGACGAGTACCCGGGCCGGATCCTGCTGGCCGAGGCGAACCAGTGGCCGTCGGACGTCGTCGAGTACTTCGGCGACCCGGCCGTCGGCGGCGACGAGTGCCACATGGCGTTCCACTTCCCGCTGATGCCGCGGATCTTCATGGCGGTGCGGCGCGAGTCGCGGTTCCCGATCTCGGAGATCCTCGCCCAGACACCGGAAATCCCCACCGGCACCCAGTGGGGCATCTTCCTGCGCAACCACGACGAGCTGACCCTCGAGATGGTCACCGACGAAGAGCGCGACTACATGTACGCGGAGTACGCCAAGGACCCGCGCATGAAGGCCAACATCGGCATCCGCCGAAGGCTCGCGCCGCTGCTGGACAACGACCGCAACCAGCAGGAGCTGTTCACCGCGATGCTGCTGTCCCTCCCCGGTTCGCCCGTTCTGTACTACGGTGACGAGATCGGCATGGGAGACAACATCTGGCTCGGCGATCGCGACGCGGTGCGCACCCCCATGCAGTGGACCCCGGACCGCAACGCGGGGTTCTCCTCCTGCGACCCGGGCCGCATCTACCTGCCGGTGATCATGGACCCGGTGTACGGCTACCAGGGCCTGAACGTCGAGGCGCAGTCGAACAACGACGCCTCCCTGCTCAACTGGACCCGCCGGATGATCGAGGTGCGCAAGCAGCACCACGCGTTCGCCGAAGGCGAGTTCGTCGACCTCGGCGGGTCCAACCCGAGCGTGCTGGCCTACAAGCGCCAGTGGCGGCGCCCGGACGGCGGCGAGGACGTCGTGCTCTGCGTCAATAATCTCTCCCGGTTCCCGCAGCCGGTGGAGCTGGATCTGTCCGCGCACCGCGGGTGCACGCCGGTGGAGCTCACCGGCGGCGTGCGGTTCCCGAGCATCGGCGAACTGTCGTACCTGCTGACACTGCCGGGGCACGGCTTCTACTGGTTCCAGCTGACGAGCCCGGGAGACGAAGGCGAAGCGAGGTGAGTCCCTTGTCCGACCCGCGCGAGCTGGTCGACGACCTGACCGAGGACCTGAAGCGCTGGCTGCCGGAGCAGCGCTGGTTCGCCGGCAAGGACCGGCCGGTGACCGGCGTCCGGACACTCGGCGTGACCGAGCTGGTCGCCGGTGACCCGCAGCTGCTGCACGCGGTCGTCGAGGTCGCCCAGGGCGACCGGCGCGAGCCTTACCAGCTGCTCGTGGGCCGCCGGACGCACCCGCCGGAGATCGCGTCCACCAGCTGGATCGGCGCCGGCGGGGACCTCAACGCGTACGAGGCCTCCGGCGACCTGGACGTCACCGGCGTGCTGCTGGACCTGATGGCCCGGGAGGAGACCGTGGGCTCGCTGGTCTTCGAGCACGAGCCCGGCGTCGAGCTGGAGACCGGCCTGCGGGCCCGGCCGATCACGTCCGAGCAGAGCAACACGTCCCTGGTGTACGGCGGGCAGTACATCCTCAAGCTGTTCCGCAAGCTGACGCCGGGCAAGAACAAGGACCTGCTGCTGCACCGCGCGCTGCAGGCCGTCGGAAGCAAGCACATCGCGGCCCCGCTCGGCTCGATCACCGGCGACCTCGGCGGCGAGCCGACCACGGTCGGCATGCTCCAGCAGTTCGTGCCCGACGCGGTCGACGGCTGGGCGATGGCCACCACCAGCGTCCGCGACCTGATGGCCGCGCCGGACCTGCACGCCGGGGAGGTCGGCGGCGACTTCGCCGGCGAGGCCGAGCGGCTCGGGCGCGCGGTCGCCGAGGTGCACGCCGACCTGGCCGAGGCCCTCGGCACGGAGGCCGTCGACGCCGCCGAGCTGGAACGCTCGGCGAAGGCGATGCTCACCCGGCTCGACACCATCGCCGGGCGGGTCCCGGAGCTGGCGGCGCACGCCCCGGCGCTGCGGGCGGCGTACGAGGGGCTGCGCACGCTGCCCGCCGGCTCGGTCGAGATGCAGTACATCCACGGCGACCTGCACCTCGGCCAGGTCCTGCGAACGGTCGGCGGCTGGCTGCTGATCGACTTCGAAGGGGAGCCGGCGGCCCCGGTGGAGGAACGGCACGCGCTCCGCTCGCCGTTGCGCGACGTCGCGGGCATGCTGAGGTCGTTCGACTACGCGGCCCAGCAGATGCTGGTCGGCCAGCCGGACGACCCGGCACTGGCCGGGCGCGCCATGGAGTGGTCCGAGCGCAACCGGACGGCATTCTGCGAGGGGTACGCCGCGATCGCGGCGGACCCGCGCGAGCAGGGCGCGCTGCTGCGTGCCTTCGAACTGGACAAGGCGGTCTACGAGGTGGGCTACGAGCACGCGAACCGGCCGGACTGGCTGGGCGTGCCGCTCGCTTCGATCGCCCGGATCACGAGCGGAGAGGGATGACACCGTGAACGCCGTTCCGGAAGGCCTCCCGGCCGCGGCCCCGCCGGCCGCGGACATCGACCGGCTGCTGGCCGGGTCCCACCACGACCCGCACTCGGTGCTGGGCGTGCACCCGGCTGGCGAGCACTTCGTGGCCCGGGCGCTGCTGCCCGGCGCCAAGGCCGTCACGCTGCGCGCGGGTGAGCACCGGTACCCCCTGGAGCCGGTGATCGACGCCCTCTTCGCCGTGGCGGTGCCGGAGCACCCCGGCGACTACCGGCTGGAAGTCGAGTACGACGGGCACACCGCCACCGCCGACGACCCGTACCGCTGGCTCCCCACGGTGGGGGAGCTGGACCTGCACCTGATCGGCGAGGGACGGCACGAGCGCCTCTGGGAGGTGCTCGGCGCGCACGTCCGCTCCTACGACACACCGAACGGGGTCGTCGAGGGGACGTCGTTCGCGGTCTGGGCGCCGAACGCCCGCGGCATCCGCGTGATCGGCGACTTCAACGGCTGGGACGGGCGCGGGCACCCGATGCGCTCGCTCGGCTCGTCCGGCATCTGGGAGCTGTTCGTGCCGGGTGTCGGCGTCGGCACCTGCTACAAGTTCCGCATCCTCGGCTCCGACGGCAACTGGCACGAGAAGGCCGACCCGATGGCGTTCGCCACGGAGAAGCCGCCGGCGACGGCTTCGGTCGTGACGCAGTCGGCTTTCTCGTGGGACGACGACGAGTGGGTCGCGAAGCGCGAGGCGACCCAGTGGGCCTCGGCGCCGATGAGCGTCTACGAAGTCCACCTCGGCTCGTGGCGGCCCGGGCTGGACTACCGGGAACTGGCCGACCAGCTGGGCGACTACCTCGTCGAAACCGGTTTCACGCACGTCGAGCTGCTGCCGGTGTCGGAGCACCCGTTCGGCGGCTCGTGGGGCTACCAGGTGACGTCGTACTACGCGCCGACGTCCCGCTTCGGCTCGCCGGACGACTTCCGGTACTTCGTCGACCGCCTGCACCAGCGCGGGATCGGTGTGCTGGTGGACTGGGTGCCCGCGCACTTTCCGAAGGACAGCTGGGCGCTGGCGAAGTTCGACGGCACCGCGCTGTACGAGCACGCGGACCCGCGCCGCGGCGAGCAGCCCGACTGGGGCACGCTCGTGTTCGACTTCGGCCGCAACGAGGTCCGCAACTTCCTGGTCGCCAACGCGCTGTACTGGATCGAGGAGTTCCACCTCGACGGCCTGCGCGTGGACGCCGTCGCGTCGATGCTGTACCTGGACTACTCCCGCAACGAAGGGGAGTGGCTGCCCAACCAGTACGGCGGGCGGGAAAACCTCGACGCGGTGCGGTTCCTGCAGGAGCTGAACGCGACCGTCTACAAGCGACACCCGGGTGTCGTGATGGTCGCCGAGGAGTCCACGGCCTGGCCGGGCGTCACGCGCCCGACGCACCTGGGCGGCCTCGGGTTCGGCTTCAAGTGGAACATGGGCTGGATGCACGACACGCTCCGGTACCTGTCCCATGAGCCGATCCACCGCGCGTACCACCACAACGAGATGACGTTCTCGCTCGTGTACGCGTGGAGCGAGAACTTCGTGCTCCCGCTGTCGCACGACGAAGTGGTGCACGGCAAGGGATCCCTGTGGGGCCGGATGCCGGGCGACGCCTGGAACAAGGCGGCGGGCGTCCGTTCGCTGCTGGCGTTCATGTGGGCGCACCCGGGCAAGCAGCTGCTGTTCATGGGCGGCGAGTTCGCGCAGGAGGGGGAGTGGTCGGAGCAGCGGTCGCTGGACTGGCACCTCCTGGAGGAGCCCTTGCACCGCGGGGTGCAGGACCTGCTGCGGTCGCTGAACTCGGTGTACCGGTCGACTCCGGCGCTCTACAGCCAGGACACGTCGCCGGAGGGCTTCGCGTGGATCGACGCGAACGACTCGAGCGGCAACGTCCTGAGCTTCCTGCGCATCGGCGCCGACGGCTCACGGCTGGCGTGCGTGGCCAACTTCGCCGGCGTCCCGCACCACGACTACCGCGTCGGCCTGCCCGCGGCGGGCCGCTGGCGCGAAGTCGTCAACACCGACGCCGAGGTCTACGGCGGGTCCGGCGTCGGCAACCTGGGCGCGGTGGAGGCGACGGACGAGCCCTGGCACGGCCAGCCGGCCTCGGCCGTCCTCCAGCTCCCCCCGGCGGGAGTCCTCTGGCTGACCGAAGAAACCCCACCGGACCCCGACCTCACGTGATTCGAGGGTCGACACGCGTGATCAGGAGGTCGGCACGCGTGATTGAAGGGACGACACGGCGACCGGCGTCGTGTCGACTCTCCAATCACGCGAGTTGACCCTTCAATCACGTGTGCTGACCCTTCGATCACGCGAAAAGGGGTCCGCTGGGTTGGCGTCGCGGGCTTACCATCGGGGGATGGACGGCTCCCGTGGTGTCGTCGCGAACCTGATCCTCTTCGCCGTGGTCTGCGTCGCTCCCACGGTGCTGTTCTGGTGCGCGCTGCGCGTCCCCAAGCTGGTCGGCTGGATCCGGCAGAAGCGGGCGAAGCCGGAACCGGACGGGCCGCCGATCGAACGCGTCGCCGCCGACCTGCGGCGGGTGCACCGGCTGCTCGCCGGCTACCCGTCCGGCACGCCGGCCGCGCGGCGGTTCGGCACCCGGCAGGCCTACGACGAGCTCCTCACCGTGGCCTGCCGCCAGGTCGGCGTCCCGCACCGGCTCGGGGAGCTGCCCGAGGGGATGGACCGCGAGATCGAACGCCTGCGCGTCGAGCAGTCGCTGCGGGAGCGCGGGCTGGCCGTGCCCTGACTTGTACGGCGCGTGTACGCCTGCCGGGCACGCTGCCGGGATGCGACTCGTGATCGGCTTCGTGGTGCTGCTCCTGCTCGGTCTCGCGCCGTCGGCCCAGGCGGCGGACTTCCCGCGGCTGGACGCGGCGACCGTCGACGGCTTCCGGCTCACCGCCGGCGACTCCTTCGCCACCTACGCGTCCCGGATCGCCGCCCTGGACCGGAAACTCCCGCCCCGCGGCCTGCCGGACGTCCTCGGCGACGCCAACCGCAAGGCCCGCCCGCTCTGCCACGCCACCTACCTCGCCGCCGCGCTGAAACCCGCCGGCTTCTGCTGGGAGGACGGCAACGACGACAAGACCAACGACTGGATCCCGCAGGGCCTCACCGGCTCCGGCGACGCCGACCCGGCGACCGGGACCGCCGACGGCAAGCGCGTCGTCGTGACGACGTGGCACACGTCCGGCGACACCATGGTCCGGCTGTCCTTTGTGGACGCCAATGGGCTCGGCTACCGGCACGTCCTGCTCGTGGAACCGGTTTCGGACACGAACTTCGCCGTCGTGACCGGCCACGGGCACGGCGTGACCTGGTCCGGCAACCTCCTCTTCGTCGCCACCACCGGCGGCCTGATCCGCGTCTTCGACACCACGCACTTCTGGAAGGTCGACGACAGCTCGGCGACCGTCGGGCTCGGCAGCGACGGCAAGTACCACGCCGCCTACTACGACTACGCGATGCCGCAGGTCGGCGCCTACTGGTACCCCGGCGGCGGAGCGTGCACGACGGCGACCGGCGCGCGGCCGTGCCTCTCGACGCTGTCGTTCGACCACAGTGACTCCACCTTCGTCACCGCCGAGCACGTCCCGGCCGCGGCCGGCGGCCGGATCCTGCGCTGGCCGTTCGACTCCGCGACCGGCCGCCTCCAGCCGTCGGCCGACGGCCTGGTGCACGCGAAGGAGGGCTTCTCCTCGCCGGTGTGGGGCATGCAGGGCGCGGTGTCCCGCAACGGCTACTTCGTGCTCACCGGCGTCTGCCCGGAGTACGCCGGGGTGGCCGGCGACCACCCGTCGTGCCTGCACGGCGGGGTCGGCGGCACCTCGACGTCGAGGCTGGCCGGGCAGGCGCCGGTGAACAGCCAGAACCTTTCCTACTGGCCGGCCACGGGCGAGCTGTGGCTGCTCAACGAGCAGCTCCGCGAACGCGTCACGGTGCACGTCCCGTGGACGGTGCTCACCGGCCGGGCGTGACGATGTCCGCGAGGCGGGCGATGTCGTCGAGCTCGTCGGTGGCCGGGTTGAAGATCAGCTCGTCAGCGCCGAGGTCACCGAACGCCTGCACGGCTTCGCGCACCGCGTCCGGCGTGGTCCGCACACCCGACGCGATGAAGCCGGCCCCTTCTTCCCCCATGTTGCTGTAGTAGTCGTGGACCTTCGCGCGGCCGGTGTCGGGCTCGCCGAGCGCGAAGTACGTGATCGCGACGAGCCGCGGCTCGCCCGCGCGGCCGGCTTCCCGCCAGGCCGCGCGGGCCTGGTCGAACGAGCCGGCGACCATCTCGGGCGGCACCGAACCGGCGACGTAGCCCTCGCCCCACTTCGCCATCCGCGCCAGGGCGTTCGGCGCGAACCCGCCGAACAGCAACGGAACTTCGCGGGTGCCCGCCGGGACGGCGGGGTTGTCGCCACCGCCGACGGGCTTGCCGTTCCAGACGTCGCGGTAGACCTCGAGGTCGGCGTCGATCCGCTTGCCGAGCCCCTTCGGGCCGAGCCCGTCGGCGACGAAGTCGTCCGGCCGCCCGCCGATCCCGATGCCGAGGGTGAGCCGGCCGCCGGAGACGCCGTCGATGCCGGCGATCTCCTTCGCCAGCAGCACGGGCGGCCACACGGTGCCGAGCAGGACGTTGCTGACCAGCCCGATGGTCTTGGTGGCGCCGGCCGCGGCGGCGAGCGCGACGGTGTCCATCACGCCGGGGTAGGCGATCCGGCCGACCGTGCCGAGCGTGGAGAACCCGGCTTCCTCGGCTTGGGCGGCCCAGGCCGGGATGACGTCCGGACGCATGTCGCGGACCTGGTTCGGCAGTCCGATGCCGATCTTCATGAAGGCTCCTGGAAGAAAGGGATGATCTTCTTCCAAGATCCTCGAAAAGAAAAAACCCCGCCACTTTCGTGACGGGGTTTTCCCTTTTGTACCAAGAACTCAGTGTGCCAAGAACTCAGTCCAGGTAGTCCCGCAGGACCTGGGACCGCGACGGGTGCCGCAGCTTCGACATCGTCTTCGACTCGATCTGCCGGATGCGCTCCCGGGTCACCCCGTACACCTGGCCGATCTCGTCGAGCGTGCGCGGCTGGCCGTCGGTGAGGCCGAAGCGCAGCCGGACCACGCCCGCCTCGCGCTCGGACAGCGTCTGCAGCACCGACTGGAGCTGGTCCTGCAGCAGCGTGAACGACACCGCGTCGACCGCGACGACCGCCTCGGAGTCCTCGATGAAGTCGCCGAGCTGGGAGTCGCCCTCGTCGCCGATCGTCTGGTCCAGCGAGATCGGCTCGCGCGCGTACTGCTGGATCTCCAGGACCTTCTCCGGGGAGATGTCCATTTCCTTCGCGAGCTCTTCCGGGGTCGGCTCGCGGCCGAGGTCCTGGAGCAGCTCGCGCTGGATGCGGCCCAGCTTGTTGATGACCTCGACCATGTGCACCGGGATGCGGATGGTGCGGGCCTGGTCGGCCATCGCGCGGGTGATCGCCTGGCGGATCCACCACGTGGCGTACGTCGAGAACTTGTAGCCCTTGGTGTAGTCGAACTTCTCCACCGCGCGGATCAGGCCGAGGTTGCCCTCCTGGATCAGGTCCAGGAACGCCATGCCACGGCCGGTGTAGCGCTTGGCCAGCGACACCACGAGCCGGAGGTTCGCCTCGAGCAGGTGGTTCTTGGCGCGCTCGCCGTCACGCACGATCCACTTGAGATCGCGGCGCATCTGGGTGACGAGCTTCTCGCCCTCCTCCTCGGCGGTGCGCACGCGCTCGGCGGCGTAGAGCCCGGCCTCGATCCGCTTGGCCAGCTCCACCTCCTCCTCGGCGTTCAGCAGCGCGACCTTGCCGATCTGCTTGAGGTAGGCACGCACCGAGTCGGCGGACGCGGTCAGCTCGGCGTCCTTGCGCGCCTGCCGCAGCGCCTCGGACTCCTCCTCGTCCCAGACGAAGTCCGGGTTGTCGGAGCCGCTCTTGCCCGCCTTGTCGGCGGCCGCGTTGCGACGGCGGGCCGCCGGGGTCTCCTCGTCGGCTTCTTCTTCGTCGTCCTCGTCGTCGGCCGAGTCGGAGTCCGGCTCGTCGTTGACCGTTTCGTCGACGACGTCGACCTCGACCTCTTCGAGGTCCGACAGGTCGGGCGAGTCGAGTTCGACGTCCTCGAGGTCGCCGGGACCGTCGGGCTCGCCGTCTTCGGTCTTCGCGGCCTTGGTCGCCGGCTTCTTCGCGGGTGCCTTCTTGGCCGGCGCCTTCTTGGCGGTGGTGGTCTTGCGCGCCGCTGGCTTCGCCGTCCCGGTGGCTGCCTCTTCGGCCGGCTCGCCGGCTGCGGTCGCTGTCTTCGTCCCGCCTCGGGTTGCGGTTCTTGCGGCTGCCACTTACGCCCTTTCGCAGCGGTCGATCATGACGAGCAACGGCACGGGTGCCACTGCTGCCTCACATTCGGGGAACACGCCTCGGCCTGCGGTTTTGGCCTCCGCAGCCGTGGGCCGTGTTCCATTGTAACGACGGTACGCGCATGCGGTGCGAAGCGATCACCCTCAGCGGCCGATCAGTGCTGGATGCCCTCCGCCGCGGCGGCCGCGGCGCCGACGATCCCGGCGTTGTTCTGCAGGCTCGCGACCAGCACCGGAGTCCGGATGTCCAGCAGCGGCACCCATTTCTCGGCCTTCTTGCTGACACCGCCGCCGACGATGAACAGGTCGGGCCAGATCAAGTTCTCGAGCACGGTCAGGTAACGGTGCACGCGCTTGGCCCATTCGGGGTAGGTGAGGCCCTCGTTGTCCTTGACCGAAGCGGCCGCGCGCTTCTCGGCGTCGTGGCCGTCGATCTCCAGGTGGCCGAACTCGGTGTTGGGCACGAGCTTGCCGTCCTGGAACACCGCGCTGCCGATGCCGGTGCCGAAGGTGAGCAGCGCGGTCACGCCCTTGCGCGCGACCGGGTCGCCGAAGCGGATCTCCGCCATGCCCGCCGCGTCGGCGTCGTTGAGCATCGCGACCTGGTCGACGCTCCGGCCGAGCCGCTTGGCGAACAGCGCGTCGGCGTCCGTGCCGATCCACTGCTTGTCGATGTTGGCCGCGGTGTGCGCGACGCCCTTCTTGACGACCGCGGGGAGCGTCACGCCGACCGGGCCGTCCCAGCCCGCCTGCGTCACGATGTCGTGCACGACGTCCGCCACCGCCGACGGCGTGGACGGCTTCGGCGTCTCGACCCGGATCCGGTCGCCGATGAGCTGTCCGGCGTCCAGGTCGACCAAAGCGCCCTTGATCCCGCTGCCGCCGATGTCGATGCCGAAACCTCGGCGGGTCGCCTCCACCACGGACGTGGTCCCTTCTCGCACGATTCAGAAGCCTGCCTCGGAGACTTTAACCGGATGTGGTGACATGTCGGACGTGGGAGTTGACGAGTCGTTGCTGAAAAGCGTCGCGGTGCAGGTCGCGACGGAAGCCTCCGCCCTGGTCCGCGAGGCCTGGGAGGGGATGGCTTCCGGTCGTGCGGTCGCCGTCGGGACCAAATCCGGGGCGACCGACGTGGTGACCGCGGTGGACCACGAGTCGGAGCGGCTCGTGCGGTCGCGGCTGGCCGCGCTGCGGCCCGGCGAGCCGGTGCTGGGAGAGGAAGGCGGCGGCGCGGCGGGCGCCGGCGTCACGTGGGTGGTCGACCCGATCGACGGAACGGTCAACTTCCTCTACGGCCTGCCGTGGTTCGCGGTGTCGGTGGCGGCGCAGGTCGGCGGGGTGTCGGTGGCCGGGGCGGTGGTGGAGCCGGCGAGCGGCCGCGTCTGGTCGGCGGCCCGCGGCCAGGGCGCGTTCCTGGACGGGCGGCGGCTGGCGGTCTCGGCGCCGTCCGCGCTGGAGGTGACGTTGGTCGGAACCGGTTTCGCGTATTCGCTTTCGCGGCGGACGCGGCAGTCGAAGTTCGCGGCCTCGCTGCTCGGGCAGGTCCGGGACATCCGCCGCAACGGGGCGGCCTCGCTGGACCTGTGCGCGGTGGCGGCGGGCTGGCTGGACGCGTACGTCGAGCACGGCCTCAACCCCTGGGACTGGGCCGCGGGCGCGCTGATCGCGGCGGAGGCGGGCGCGGAGGTGTCCCTGCCGGGCAGCGCGGCGGACCTGGGCGCGGACGCGACGTACGCGGCGGCCCCGGCCATCGCCGGTCCGCTGCGGAAGGTCCTGGCGGACTGCGGCGCGGCGGAGGTCTGAGCTTCCCGCCGACCTCGGGCAACGTCGCGAATGACTCATTCGGGACCTCCGGCGCCGCGAATGAGTCATTCGCGACGCACGGAGGCCGGAACTGTCGGTGTCCTCCGGTAGCGTGGAAAACGGGGGCGCCCCCGCGGGCCCGGCGCCGGTCGGCTGGGTCGGCGCCGGTCAGCACTCCACGTCGCGAGCCGAGGCCAGCAGCGTCTGGTCGATGACGGGGGCCTTCGCGCCCGCGGACTGCTCGTTGCCGCCGCCGCCCTGGTGGGTCTTCGACCAGTCGGCGAGCTGGGTGATGACCTGGCGGGCTTCGGCGCGCGGCCGGACGTCGCCGAAGAGGGTGCCGGTGACCACGTCGACGCTCGCGTCCTTGCGGTTGTCCTGGACCAGCTCGGCGCAGGGGACGACCAGGCTGAGCGTCCGGGCCGCGGCCATGCCGTTCTCGCCGAAGCGGATCTGGCCCCGGCACTTGGCCTCGCGGTTCTCGTACGCCGGGTCGCTGGCCGGTTCGGCCGCGCCGGTGAACCCGAGCTCCTTCAGCGCGGTCGTGGTCATGCCGCCCTTGCCGCGGGTCTCGGAGGCGTTGAGGACCCGGTAGGCGATCTTGTCGGGCGGGATGGGCGCGCGGCCGTCGAGCGCGTCGTGGGGGAGGGTGCTGAACGTGACACCCGGCGGCGGGCTGGGGGGCGGGTCGCAGCGGACGGCCTCGTCGATGTCACCCTTGCCGACGACCGCGTTCACCCAGACGACGATCGCGGCGACGGCGAGCACGCCGATGACGATCAGCGCCGGCAGCGGCTTGTGCTTGCGATACGGCCGCGCCCCACGGTCCCCGATGCCGTTCCCCGACGCCACCTGCCCGTCCCTTCCCCAAAACACCGAATCCGACCGTGCGAGCCGACCCTGCGCACCGGCACCGTTCGAGGCCGGTCAGCCTAGGCGCACCGGCCGGAGCGCGTCGTCCCGGGTCACCCCGCCGGAAACATCCGGTTCCGGCCGTGGTCCCGGGCCGATCCCCGTGCAGCGATCGCACCACGCCCGCCCCGGCCGGGGCAAGCGGACACGGGCCGCGCGTGAAGTTCTCCACCCACGCGCAACCCGAACGGACCACAACGCGTCTTACCTGCGGGTTCCCCCTGTCGGGTGACGATTCCCCGGCAATGTCTGACTCGTTGCAGAACCCGGATCGCGGTGAGCTACCCTTCCCGGGCTCCGGCCGCAGGAAGAGGCCCGAAAAGAAGAGACCTCGGTCACTTCGGCCGCCGGGCACAAACAGGGGCCCTGGAACGTTGACCAGCGGCACGGCGGACTCACGGGCGCACCCGGGGGTCCGGGAAAACGACTACACAAGCTGATCGCAGGGGTGAGGGACAACATGGCTACCGACTACGACGCTCCGCGCCGCAGCGAAGCCGACGAGCTGGCCGAAGACTCGTTGGAGGAGCTCAAGGCCCGGCGGAACGAGAACCAGTCCGGCGTCGTCGACGTCGACGAGGACGCGACCGCCGAGAACTTCGAGCTGCCGGGTGCCGACCTCTCCGGGCTTTCCGGGGAGGACATGACCGTGAAGGTGGTGCCGAAGCAGGCTGACGAGTTCACCTGCTCCGTGTGCTTCCTGGTGCACCACCGCAGCCGGCTGGCCGAGGACAACGGCGGACGCCTGATCTGCCGCGACTGCGCCTGAGAAACGCAGAGGGGTTCTCGGAACAGGGGACGAACAGACGCGACGGAGAGCCTCGAGGGAGAGCAGGGGGAGGCTCGAAGCGCGCTGGGGACAAGGGGGCCGGCCGGCAGGCCGGCCCCCTTCCCATGTCTGGGGTCAGGTACCTTTCAGCAGCTCGACGACCTTTTCCGGGTGCCGGGTGCTGAACAGCCAGTACGGCGTCGGGTCGTTCGCGTCGGTCAGGTGGACCTTGACGACCGGGCCGACCCAGCCGCGGTGCAGCACGTAGGCGGCGGGGTCGCCGTCCCGCCCGAGGGCCTTGCGCTTGGCGTCCTTGTCGAAGATTTCGACTTCGCCCACGTAGCGCAGCGGCAGGTGCGCGTCGCCGACCCACAGCTCCGGCTCGTCGCCGCCGGTGACCCGGACCTTCGACCGGCCCAGCGAGAGCAGCAGCGCCACGACCACCGGCAGCGCGATCACGTACGGCAGCCACGCCCGGATCCCCGGGTACCCGAGGTCGATCTCGGCGGCGAGCAGGACCGCCCCCAGCACCGGCAGCGGCCAGCCCCACCACGGGACGTACAGCCGCTCGGAGTGCCGGACCGCGGCGTTCGCGGCCGTCTTCGCTGATTCACCCACGGGAACAGAGTAATCTCGCGGCCCGTGTCCAGCGTTCAGGTACTCCTCTCCCGGCTCGACCCGGATGTCCCGCCGCCCGCCTACGCCCGGCCGGGCGACGCGGGCGCCGATCTCGTCACCACCTCGGATATCGTGCTCGAACCCGGGGAACGCGGCGTCGTCGGCACCGGCGTCGCGATCGCGCTCCCGCCCGGGTACGCGGGGTTCGTCCACCCGCGGTCGGGCCTGGCCGCCCGGGTCGGCCTGTCGGTGGTGAACACCCCGGGCACGATCGACGCGGGGTACCGCGGGGAGATCAAAGTCTGTTTGATCAACCACGACCCGGTGCACCCGGTGAAGCTCACGCGCGGCGACCGCATCGCCCAGCTGGTCGTGCAGCGGGTCGAGCACGCGGAGTTCGTCGAGGTCGCCGAGCTCGACGCCACCGAGCGGGGCGACGGAGGCTACGGCTCGACAGGTGGACACGCCACACTGGGAGCACCGGCGCCCGGCACGGGCGCCGGCGCGGGGGAAGGAACGGAGAGCTAGTGGGGATTTTCGGACGCAAGCGGCGGACCGAGGGCGGGTCCGCCGGACGGCACGCCGCGCCCGAGGCCGACGACACGATCGAGGACGACGCGTACGACGACGAGGACGGGCCGGAGCTGTCCGACGTCTCCGACGGCCCGTACGACGTCGCGGACTTCGACGACGACGGCGTCCCGCGGATCGACCTCGGCTCGGTGAAGGTGCCGGTGCCCGACGGTTCCCAGGTCCAGGTCGAAATGGACCCGGAGACGCAGGGCGTGCGCGCCGTGCACGTCGTCACCGAGCAGGGCCAGATCACGGTCAGCGCGTACGCCGCGCCGCGCTCGGGCGGGCTGTGGCGGGAGGTCAGCTCCGAGCTGGCCGAGCAGCTGCGGGCCGACGGCGCCAAGGTGAACATCGGCCGCGGCAAGTGGGGCCTGGAGATCTCGGCCATCGTCGGCGACGTCGCCCTGCGCTTCGTCGGCGTCGACCGGCCCCGCTGGATGCTGCGCGGCGTCATCGCCGGGCCCCAGTCGGAGGCCGCGGCGGCCGTCGAGGTGCTGCGGGAGATCGTCCGGCGGACGATCGTCGACCGCGGCGACGCGCCCATGCCGGTCCGGACCCCGCTGACCATCACGCTGCCCGAGGCGGTCGCCGAGCACATCGCCGCCCAGCAGCAGCAGGGCTGAGTCCCGCCGGATGTCCGTGAAGGCCTCCTTACCGGCGTTTAAGGCCGGTAAGGAGGCCTTCACGGCTTTTGCCGGGCCCGGAGGTAGGCGAGGACGGTCGCCCGGCCGAGGGACTCCCGGTCCGCGCCCAGCGCCGTGAGCGTCGTCTCGCCGAGGGCCGCGCGGGGAAGTGCGCCGGCCCACTCCGACGCGACTTTCGTCGGGTGGATCGGGTCGTCGGTGCACGTGCCGATCCCGGCGGGGACGGCGAGGTTCGCGAGTTCGGCGAGGGTGGGGGAGGGGCGCCCCGCCGCGACGCGCAAGCTGTCCGCCAGCCCGTCGCCGTGGCGCCGCCACGCCCGGTCCAGCTCCGTCCGCAGCCAGTCCGGGCTGCCCGCGGTCTGCGCCAGCGCGGCGTCGACGCCGGAACGGGCCACCAGATCCGCCGTCAGCGTCGCGGCCAGTGATGCGGGTGCTGAGCCCGGGGCGCCGTTCCAGGCCGGGAGCGCGGCCAGCAGGCCCCCGCAACGGGCCGGATGGCGCACCGCCCACTCCGCGGCGAGGTGCGCGCCGAACGAAATGCCGCCGACGAGCAGTTCGCCGTATTCGTCCGCCAAGGCGTCCAGCGTCTTCAGGTAGCCCTCGGCGAGCGCGGTACCCGGGGGTGGCGGTGGCGCGATGAGCGGGACACCGAGGGCGCGCAACGGCCCTTCGAAGACGGCCCGGACGAACACCTCGTCCGAGCCGGTGCCGGGCAGCAGCACCGCGGCGGGAACTCTGATTGCGGACGTCACGTTGCGATCTTTGCGCAAAGGCGTTCTCCTGGCGGGGACCGCAGCTACGCTGGAAATCGCACGGGCCGCAGCACCACGTCGGGGGCCCCGGAGCACAGGAGCACCTATGTCCGCCAAAGACGGCGGCTACTTCAGCCGGTTGGTTCGCAAGCTGACCAGCGACGTCGAGGAACTCGACGCCGACGAGATGTCGATGAGGTCGGGCGCCGAAGGGGCGCAGCGGGCGTGTGACTGCCGCTCGGGCGAAGAGGTCACGGTGATGGGACGGCTCCGCAGCGTCGAGCTCTGCCCGACCAACGAGGCCGCCACGCTGGAGGCCGAGCTGTTCGACGGGACACAGGGCGTGACGCTAATCTGGCTCGGCCGCCGCCGGATCCCGGGCATCGAGCCTGGCCGGACGATCAAGGTGCGCGGCCGGATGGCCGAGCGTGACGGCCAGAAGGTGCTGTACAACCCCTATTACGAGCTCCAGAGCCCAGTGAGTTGATCACCCATCGTGACTGAACCCGCCCCGAGCGAGAAGAAGACCGACGCGGAAGAAGAGCCGCAGCCGACCCTGCTCGAGCAGATGGGCGGCGTGTCCGGCCTGATCTACTCCTCGCTGCCGGTCATCGTGTTCGTCCTGGCGAACTCGTTCTTCGGCCTGACCGCGGCCATCTGGACGTCGGTGGGCAGCGCGGTGGCCATCACGGTGCTGCGCGTGGTCCGCAAGGAGCCGCTGCAGCCGGCGATCTCCGGGTTCTTCGGCGTCGCGATCGCGGCGTTCATCGCCTACCGGACCGGGTCCGCGAAGGGGTTCTTCCTCTTCGGGATCTACGCCAGCCTGATCTACTGCGGCGTGTTCGTGCTGTCGGTGGTGGTGCGCTGGCCGATCGCGGGCGTGGTCTGGAACATGCTCAACGGCACGGGCCAGGCATGGCGCAAGGACAAGCCGTCCCGCTACGGCTACGACGTCGCCACGCTGGCCATGGCGGCGATCTTCGCCGCCCGTTTCGTGGTGCAGCGGTGGCTTTACCAGGAGGACTACACGGGCTGGCTGGCCTTCGCGAAGATCGCCATGGGCTACCCGCTGTACGCGCTGGGCCTGCTGGTGGTCGTCTGGGCGGTCCGGCGGTCGGACAAGCGCCTGAAGGCCCTGGCGGAGTCGGAGCCTGCGCCGGAGACGGACGCGGAGGTCGAAGCCCGCCTCCGCCAGAAGTACGCAACCCCGGAAGCCTGACCCGCGCGGGGGCGCCCCCCGTTTTCGACTCTACCGGCAGGCACCGACAATTCCGCCGCGCCGACCGCCCGATGCCCGCTCAATCACGCGAGATGCCCCGCCAATCACGCGTGATGCCTCTCTGGTCACGCGAAGTCCGCGTCCGATCACGTGAGTTCCGGCCCGGATCACGCGAGACCCGCCTCGAATCACGCGAGTTCCGGCTCGGATCACGCGGGGATCCGGCTCGGACGGCGCGAGACCCGTATCGAACCGCGCGGGTTCCGGTCGGGGTCAGGCGAGTTCCGGCTCCAATCACGTGAGTTCCGGCCTGGATCGGCCCGGATCACGTGAGATCCGGCTTGGGCCACGCGGGTTCCGGCCAGCGGTACACGAAACCGACCGGCGGAGGGGCATCGCGCGTGACGGGAGAGGCATTACGCGTGACTGGGCAGGCATCACCTGTGCTCAGGGAGGCATCGCGCGAACGCCGGGCCCGCGGGGGCGCCCCCCGTCTTCCACACTACCGGCAGGCACCGACAATTCCGGTCGCCGAACGCCGCGAAGGCCACTGAAAGGCGACCTCCGCGGCCTCTCGGCAAAGCCTCAGTAGCCCAGGGCCGTCCGGATCTCCGGCTCCACGTCCGCGGTCGCCACGAACAGCAGCTCGTCGCCGGGCTCCAGTGGGTCCTCCGGTTGCGGCACGATCACGCGGTCACCCCGCAGGATCGTCACCAAGGCCGCGTCCCGCGGCAGCGTCAGGTCGCTCACCGGCTTGCCGGCCAGCGGCGTCTCCGCCGGCAGCGTCAGCTCGACCAGGTTCGCGTTGCTCTGCCGGAACGTCATCAGCCGCACCAGGTCGCCGACGCTCACCGCCTCCTCGACCATCGCCGCGAGCATGCGCGGGGTCGAGACCGCCACGTCGACGCCCCACGCGTCCGTGAACAGCCACTCGTTGGCCGGGTTGTTCACCCGGGCCACCACGCGGCGGACCGCGAACTCCGTCTTGGCCAGCAGCGACACCACCAGGTTCGCCTTGTCGTCGCCCGTCGCGGCGATGACGACGTCGCACTGCTCGATCCCCGACTCCTCCAGGATCGACACCTCGCACGCGTCGCCGAGCACCCAGTCGGCCTGCTCGACCGCGTGCGGCTCGAACTGGTCGGCCTCGCGCTCGATCAGCATCACCTGGTGCCTGCCGTCGATCAGCTCGGCGGCGATGGAACGGCCGACCGCCCCGGCGCCCGCAATCGCGACCCTCATGCCTCGTCCTCCGGTTCGCGGTGGGCCACACTGGTCACGTCGGTGACGGTGCCGGACCGCGCGGCCACCCACACGACGTCGTCGGCCTGCAGCACGGTCTTGGTGTCGGGCAGGACGCCGGTGCCGAAGCGCATGATGAACGCCACCCGCGCGCCGGTCGCCTCCTGCAGCGAGCGCACGGAGTGCCCGA
The DNA here is from genome assembly GCF_040640995.1 of Amycolatopsis sp. NPDC021455. Lineage (NCBI taxonomy): Bacteria > Bacillati > Actinomycetota > Actinomycetes > Pseudonocardiales > Pseudonocardiaceae > Amycolatopsis > Amycolatopsis sp. NPDC021455. The sequence goes on from NZ_JBFACT010000036.1 coordinate 62,312, forward strand.
CCCAGCCCTCGTGCAGCGGCAGCTGCAGCAGCGCGACGTTGCCCGACGGGTCCCGCCACGCCGACGCGACGCCGTCCGGCAGGAGCGTGCGCAGGAACCGGTCGGTCGTCCACGGCACGGTCGCGACCGTCGGGATGCCCAGCCGCTCGTACACGGCCGCGCGCTTGTGGTCGTAGATCCGCGCGACGACGTGCTCGATGCCGAAGTTCTCGCGGGCCACCCTGGCCGAGATGATGTTCGAGTTGTCCCCGCTGGACACCGCCGCGAACGCGCCGGCACGCTCGATGCCGGCCTCGATCAGCACCCGGCGGTCGAACCCGACGCCGACGACCTGCTGGCCGTGGAAGTCGCTGCCGAGCCGGCGGAACGCCTGCTGGTTCTTGTCGATGACGGCCACCTCGTGGCCGAGCCGCTCCAGCGCAGCGGCCAGGGACGCGCCGACCCGGCCGCATCCCATGATCACCACGTGCACGCCCTGCCTCCTCCTTGGCGGTTTACCCGTCCGTCGTACACCAGACATGCCAGGGGCGAACCTACCGTGCCCGGTGCCGTTAGGCTTTCGTGGTGTCGAAGTTCCCGACCGTGCTGAAACGCCTGGTCCTCGGACGCCCGTTCCGCAGTGACCGGCTGTCCCACACGCTGCTGCCCAAGCGCATCGCGCTGCCGATCTTCGCCTCCGACGCGCTCTCGAGCGTCGCCTACGCCCCGGAGGAAATCTTCCTGACGCTGAGCGTCGCCGGGCTCTCGGCGTACGCGCTGGCGCCGTGGATCGGCATTGCCGTCGCGCTGGTCATGCTGGTCGTCGTCGCGTCCTACCGGCAGAACGTGCACGCCTACCCGAGCGGCGGCGGCGACTACGAGGTCGCCAACACCAACCTCGGCGGCCGGTTCGGGCTCACCGTGGCGAGCGCGCTGCTCGTCGACTACGTGCTCACCGTCGCAGTGTCCACTTCGTCCGGTGTGGCGAACATCGGCTCGGCGGTGCCGTGGGTCGCGCAGCACAAGGTGCTGGCGTCGATCGTCATCGTGGTCGTGCTGACGTCGCTGAACCTGCGCGGCATCCGCGAGTCGGGGAAGGCCTTCGCGATCCCGACATACGGGTTCATCCTCGGCATCCTGGTCATGGTGGCGTGGGGGCTCGTGCAGGCCGCGACTGGCACCGAGATGCGCGCCGAAAGCGCCGGGCTCACGCTGAACGCCGAAGGCACCTTCGCCGGCGCCGCGTACGCGTTCCTGGTGCTGCGGGCGTTCTCCTCCGGCGCCGCGGCACTCACCGGCGTCGAGGCGATCAGCAACGGCGTCCCGGCGTTCCAGAAGCCGAAGTCGAAGAACGCGGCGACCACGCTGCTGATGATGGGCCTGCTCGCGGTGATCATGCTGGTCGGCATCATCGCGCTGGCGATCATCACCAAGGTCACCTTCGCCGAGGACCCGGACCGCCAGCTGGTCGGCGCGCCCCCGGGCTACGAGCAGAAGACGATCCTCGCCCAGATCGCGCACGCGGTCTTCGCCGACTTCCAGCCCGCGTTCTACTACGTGTCCTTCTCCACCGGCATCATCCTGCTGCTGGCCGCGAACACCGCGTTCAACGGCTTCCCGGTGCTGGGGTCGATCCTGGCCCAGGACCGCTACCTGCCGCGGCAGCTGCACACGCGCGGCGACCGGCTGGCGTTCTCCAACGGCATCATCTTCCTGGCCGCCTTCGCGCTGGTGCTGATCATCGCCTTCGACGCCGAGGTCACCCGGCTCATCCAGCTCTACATCGTGGGCGTGTTCGTGTCGTTCACGGTGAGCCAGGCCGGCATGATCCGGCACTGGAACCGGTTGCTGGCCAAGGAAACCGACCCCGGCGTCCGGCGGCGGATGCGGCGCTCGCAGACCGTCAACGCGGTCGGTCTCACCTGCACCGGCACCGTGCTGATCATCGTGCTGATCACGAAGTTCCTGCTCGGCGCGTGGATCGCGATCGCCGCGATGGTCGCGATCTTCGTGCTCATGACCGCGATCCGGAGGCACTACGACCGGGTGGCCGACGAGCTGAAGGACCTCGGCGACACCCCGACCGTGCTGCCGTCGCGCAACCACGCCATCGTGCTGGTGTCCAAACTGCACCGGCCGACGCTGCGCGCCCTGGCCTACGCCAAGGCGATGCGCCCGGACGTCCTCGAGGCCGTGACGGTCAATGTGGACGATGCCGACACGCGAAAGCTCACCGCCGAGTGGGACGCCCACAACTTCAAGGTGCCGCTGAAGGTCGTCGAGTCGCCCTACCGCGAAATCACGAAGCCCGTGCTCGACTACGTGAAGCGCGTGCGCGGTGACAATCCGCGCAACGTGGTCACCGTGTTCATCCCGGAGTACGTGGTCGGTCACTGGTGGGAGCAGGTGCTGCACAACCAGAGCGCGCTGCGGCTCAAGGGCCGCCTGCTGTTCCAGTCCGGCGTGATCGTGGCGAGCGTGCCGTGGCAGCTGGAGTCGTCGGCGAAGGCGGCCGCGCGCGTCCGGAACGAGTGGCCGGCGGCCGGCGACGTCCGCCGCGGCTTCTCGCCCGACGCGAAGCCGGCTGCCGCGCCGAAGCCCAAGGAGCCCGCCGAATGACGAGCTGGCTGGGCCGGGTCCTCGAGGTCGAGGTCGGGCCGGTGGCGCACGGCGGCCACTGCGTCGCCCGCGCGGACGGGCGGGTCGTGTTCGTCCGGCACGCGCTGCCGGGCGAGCAGGTCCGCGTCGAGGTCACCGAGGACAACGGCGGCTCGTTCTGCCGCGGCGACGCCGTCGAGGTGCTGACGCCGTCCGCGCACCGGGTCCCGCCGCCCTGCCCGCTCGCCGTGCCCGGCGGCTGCGGTGGCTGCGACTGGCAGCACGCTTCGCCGGACTACCAGCGCGAGCTGAAGGCCGCGGTCGTCGCCGAGCAGCTGCAGCGGCTGGCCGGGATCGAGCGGGACGTCGTCGTGGAGGCCCTCGACGGCGGGCCGCTGGACTGGCGCAGCCGGGTCCGGCTGGTCGCCGGCCGCGACGGGCGCGCCGGCCTGCGCGCCCACCACAGCCACCGGGTGGTGGCCCTGGAGGACTGCCCGATCGCGGTCCCGGGCGAGCTCGACGACGTCCTCGCGCGGCGCTGGCGGCCGGGCAGCGAGCTGGAGGTCACCACCGACGGCGACGGCGACCTGCACGTCCGCGAGCTGTCGACGGTGCGTGGCAAGGTACGGGCCCGGCAGCTGACCGGCGGGGTCGCGGTCCAGCACGCGGCGGGCCGCGACTGGCGCCTCGACGCGCACGGCTTCTGGCAGGTCCACCCGGCGGCGGCGTCGACGCTGGCCGCGGTCGTGGGGGAGTGGGCGGAGGCACCGGCGGGCGGATCGGCCTGGGACCTCTACGCCGGGGTCGGGCTGTTCGCGTCGGTGCTGGCCGCGCAGGTGGGGTCCGCGGGCCGGGTGCTGGCGGTGGAGTCCGGCCGGCGCGCGGTCGCCGACGGCGAGCGGAACCTCGCCGACCTGCCGCAGGTTTCGTGGCGGGCCGGGCGGGTGGAGCACGTGGTGGCGTCGGCCGAGAAACCCGTGGATGTCGTGGTGCTGGACCCGCCGCGCAAGGGCGCCGGCAAGGCGGTCGTGGAGTCGATCGTGGCGGGCTCGCCGGACCGGGTCGTGTACGTGGCCTGCGACCCGGCGGCGCTGGCCCGGGACGTGGCGATCTTCGCCTCGCACGGGTACGGGCTGACCGACCTGCGGGCGTTCGACGCCTTCCCGATGACCCACCACGTGGAGTGCGTGGCGCTGCTGTCCTGAGTTTTTGTCGGTGGTGGTCGGCACACTGTGCGCATGACTCCTCTCGACGACTTCGACAGAGCTTCCTCGACGGTGATCGCCCTGGTCACGGGCCTGCGTCCGGACCAGTGGACGCTGCCGACGGCCTGCGCGGACTGGGACGTCCGCGCGGTGGTGAACCACCTGGCGCACGGCAACGCCAAGGTGGCCTTCTGGGCGGGCACGGGCCCACCGGCCCCGGACGGCGACTACCTGGGTGCCGACCCCGCGGCGGAGTTCGCGGCGTCGGTGGCCCGGGCGCGGGCCGTGCTGGCCGGGCCGGACCTGTTCACGCGCAAGGTGACGACTCCGCTGGGCGAGGTGCCCGGGGTGTTCCTGGTGCACATGCGCGTGAACGAGTACGTGGTCCACGGCTGGGACCTCGCGGACGCGACAGGTGCTTCGACGGATCTGCTGCCCGATCTGGCGTCGCAGGCGCTCGAGCAGTGGCGGTCCCGGTTCGGGGCGACGCCCCGGCAGCCGGGTGGGCCGTTCGGGCCGGAGCTGGAGGCACCGGAAGGGGCGACGGCCGCGGACCGGCTGGCGGCCTTCCTGGGCCGGAAGGGGGCAAACGGCTGAGGTTAACGGCTCGATCATCGTGCCGGCTCGCGGGGCTGGTCTTGCGGGCTGGACGACGGCGAAGCAGCGCGGGTCGGCAGGTTCGCGCCGGGTCCGGTCCGCCTTGGGGCGCGTGCGGGGCGGTCGGTTCGCGTGCCTGGAGGGTCGGCTCGGTCGCGATGCCCGCAGCCAGGTCAGCCGGCGCGGCGGACCGCGAAGGCCGCCGCCAAGCCGGTTGCCGTCATCACCACGCCCGAGGCCAGCAGCACCCACGAACCGGCGCCGGGGGCGATGCGCGCCGCCGGTTCGAAGCGCGCCACCTGGGGGAGCGTCACCACCAGGTGACGCAGGACCACGCCGGTGACCACCAGGCCGGGCAGGCACGCCATGGCCAGGGGCTCGTCGCGCTTGCGGGCGAACGTCAGGTACGCGAGCGTGCCGGCGGCGAGCACCGCCGCCGCGCACACCAGGCGCAGGCCGAGGTCCAGCTCGGGGTCCGGGGTGCCCGGGGGCAGGAGCCCGGGGTGGTCGGCGGTCCGCAGGGTCAGCCCGGCGATGATCCCCAGCCCGGCCGCGACCACGATCACCGCGCGCGGGCCCCGGAGCCGGTTGCCCGGTCGCTGCTGCTCCACCCCGGCCTCCCTGCGTCGCGGTGGAGGCAGCATAAAGCGCCGGAAACGGCTTTCCGACCGCGTTTTCCGGGCTGGGCCGTTCGGTGGATCCCGATCGGGGGAGCGCTCAGCCGGCGAACCAGTGCTGCGGCGCCGGGCGCAGGTTCTGGTAGATGTGCTTGACCTCGGTGTACTCGGCGAGCCCGGTCGGACCCAGCTCGCGGCCGAACCCGGACTGCTTGTAGCCGCCCCATTCGGCCTGCGGCAGGTACGGGTGGAAGTCGTTGATCCACACCGTGCCGTGGCGCAGCCGGCCGGCCACGCGCTGCGCCCGCGACGCGTCGTTCGTGAACACCGCGCCGGCCAGGCCGTAGTGTGTGTCGTTGGCGATGCGGACGGCGTCGTCCTCGTCGGTGAACGTCTCGACCGTCAGGACCGGCCCGAACGACTCGTCGACGACCGCCGACGAGCCCTGTTTCACCTGGTCCAGGATGGTCGGCAGGTAGTAGAAGCCGTCCTCCAGCGCCGGGTCGTCCGGACGGCGGCCGCCCGTCCGCAGCACCGCGCCCTCCGCCAGCGCGGCGGCCACGTACCGCTCGACCTTCTCCCGGTGCGCCGCCGAGATCAGCGGGCCCGTCTCGGCGCGGTCGTCGAACGGCCCGCCCAGCCGGATCCGCTCGGCGCGGCGCACCAGCTCGGCCACGAACTCGTCGTGCCACTCCCGCTGCACGATCAGCCGCGCGCCCGCCGAGCACACCTGGCCGGAGTGCAGGAACACCGCGGTCAGCGCGTAGTCCACAGCGGTCTCGAAGTCGGCGTCGGCGAAGACCACGTTCGGGTTCTTCCCGCCCAGCTCCAGGGCGACTTTCTTGACCGTGCCCGCGGCCGCCGCGGCGATCACCTTGCCGGTGGCCAGCCCGCCGGTGAACGACACGAGGTCGACGTCCGGGTGCTCGGCCAGCGGCGCGCCGACCTCGGCACCGGCGCCGAGCACCAGGTTGCCGACGCCCGCGGGCAGCCCGGCCTCGGTGAGCAGCTTCAGGAACAGGATCGCCGTGTGCGGGGTCAGCTCGCTCGGCTTGAGCACGAACGTGTTGCCCGCGGCCAGCGCCGGCGCGATCTTCCACACGGTCTGCAGCAGCGGGTAGTTCCACGGCGTGATCAGCCCGCAGACGCCGACCGGCTCGTGCACGATCCGGCTGAACGCGTCCGGGTTGCCGGTGTCGACGACGCGCCCGGCGTCCTGCCCCGCGAGCTTGCCGAAGTAGCGCAGGCAGGCGGCGATGTCGGCCATGTCGTACCGGCTCTCGACCAGGCGTTTCCCGGTGTCGAGCGACTCGGCGCGGGCGAACGCCTCCGCGTCGCGGTCGAGCAGGTCCGCGGTGCGCAGCAGGAGGTCGCCGCGCAGCTGCGCGGGCGTGCCCGCCCACGGGCCGGTGTCGAACGCCCGGCGCGCCGCCGCGATGGCGGCCTCGGTGTCCTTGGCGGTGCCCTCGGCGACCGTCGCGACCAGGGAACCGTCGGCCGGGCAGCGGATCTCCCGCCGTCCGCCGCCCACCGCGTCCACCCAGTCGCCGCCGATGAAGAAGTCCGCCATGCGGTCCATTCTCGTGGCCACGCGGCGTGACCGCCACAGCGACGGACCGAGACGAGGTTCACCCCGGACGCTGACGTGTGGTCGCGCTCCGGTTGTGACGCCGGACGCGGCGGGCGGAACCTCTCCGGCGGGTCTCCGTAGACTGGCCGGAACATGGGGTGGATCGACCAGGCGAGGTGGAGACGAGTGACGTTGCTGGAGTCCGTGGACGGACCGGCGGACCTGAAGCGCATGAGTGTCGAGGACCTCGGCGAACTGGCCGCCGAGATCCGGGACTTCCTCGTCGACAAGGTCCGCCGCGCCGGCGGGCACCTGGGGCCCAACCTCGGCGTCGTCGAGCTCACCCTGGCGCTGCACCGCGTGTTCGACTCGCCCCGCGACGCGATCGTCTGGGACGTCGGTCACCAGGCGTATGTCCACAAGCTCGTCACGGGCCGCGCGGCAGGGTTCGACCTGCTGCGCCAGACCGGCGGGGTCACGGGCTACCCGTCGCGTGCGGAGAGTGAGCACGACTGGGTGGAGAGCAGCCACGCGTCGTCCGGACTGTCCTATGTGGACGGCCTGGCCAAGGCCTTCGAGCTGGCCGGCGGCGGGCGGCACGCGATCGCCGTCGTCGGGGACGGCGCGCTCACCGGCGGTATGTGCTGGGAGGCGCTCAACAACATCGCCGCGCACCGGGACCGCCCGGTCGTCATCGTCATCAACGACAACGGCCGGTCGTACTCGCCGACCATCGGCGCCCTGGCCGACCACCTCGCCGCGCTGCGCCTGCAGCCGGGCTACGAGCGGCTGCTCGACGGCGGCCGCGAGATCCTCAAGCACACCCCGGTCGTCGGCAAGCCGATCTACGCCGCGCTGCACGCCGCGAAGGCCGGGCTGAAGGACGCGCTGAGCCCGCAGGCGATGTTCTCCGACCTCGGCCTGAAGTACCTCGGCCCGGTCGACGGTCACGACCAGGTGGCGCTGGAGAAGGCCCTGCACAGCGCGAAGACGTTCGGCGGAGCGGTGATCGTGCACGTGGTGACCGAGAAGGGCCACGGCTACGCGCCCGCGGTGAACAACGAGCACGACCAGATGCACCAGACCGACCCGATCGACCCGGAGACCGGCCTGCCCCCGGTGAAGGGCCCGAGCTGGACCGGCGTGTTCGGCGCGGAGCTGGCGAAGATCGGCGCCGAGCGCGAGGACGTCGTCGCGATCACGGCGGCGATGCTGCGCTCGACCGGGCTGGACAAGTTCGCCGACGCGTTCCCGGACCGCTGGTACGACGTCGGCATCGCGGAGCAGCACGCGGTCACCTCGGCCGCGGGGCTCGCGATGGGCGGGCTGCACCCGGTCGTCGCGATCTACTCGACGTTCCTGAACCGCGCGTTCGACCAGGTGCTGATGGACGTCGCGCTGCACCGCCTGCCGGTGACGCTGGTGCTCGACCGAGCCGGCATCACCGGGCCGGACGGGCCCAGCCACCACGGCATGTGGGACCTCTCGCTGCTCGGCATGGTGCCGGGAATGCGCGTGGCGGCGCCGCGCGACCCGGCGACGTTGCGCGAGGAGCTGCGCGAGGCCGTCGCGGTGTCGGACGGGCCGACCGCGCTGCGGTTCTCGAAGGGCAAGGTCGGCACGGACGTGACGGCGGTGGAGCGGATCGGCACGGTCGACGTGCTGCGCCGCCCGGCCGAGGGCGCCGACGTGCTGCTGGTGACGGTGGGCGCGTTCGCGAACCTGGGACTGGCGGCCGCCGACCGGCTGGCCGACCAGGGCATCGGCGTCACGGTCGTCGACCCGCGCTGGGTGCTCCCGGTCCCGGCGGAGCTGGTGGCGCTGGCATCGCAGCACAAGCTGGTGGTGACGGTGGAGGACAGCGGCCGTCACGGCGGCTTCGGCTCGGCCCTGGCGGCCCTGTTCCGCGACGCGGAGTGCGACGTGCCGCTGCGGGATCTCGCCGTGCCGCAGTCTTTCCATGACCATGGGAGCCGGGATGAGGTGCTGGCCCGTGTGGGCCTGACGGCCCAGGACGTGGCCCGCCGGGTGACGGAGTGGGCTGCGGGCCGCATCGGCTCGGAGGAACCGGCGAAGAAGAACGCGAACCGCAGCTGATCAGTAGACGCCGAAGGACAAGCCCGCCCCGGCGGACGCGCAGGGCGACAGGTTGAGGTCGTCTGCCACCTGGTTGCCCCGCGCGTTCGCTTCGGTCGCCCGCTGGAGGTCGTCCGGTACCTGGGCGGCGTTTCCCCCGGCATAATCGGTCGCGGCGTGTTCGTACTCGCCGGCGGCCTGGTCCCAGGCGCCGGTCATCAGCTGAATCCGTTGCCGGGCCTCGGTGGGTGCGCTGACATTGCGCAGATCCATGTCCATGGCCCGGTAGATGGCGGCGATTCTGGCGACGACTTCGGCCCACGGCCGACGTTGGTCGACCTCGGATTGCAGCGAGTTCAGCATCGAGTCGGCCTGCGTGCACACCGAAGTCGCTTCGGCGATCCAGCGATCGTCGGAGGCCTTGGTCGTAACCGGAGCGGGCGTGGGGGTGGGCGTGGAATTCCGGCCGATCACACCCGTCTGCGACAGAATGGTGAGCAGTGCGGTCAACGCGGTGATCACGCCGGCCACGGCGATGAGCATAGCCCGGGTCGAGTGAAAGAAACCTCCTGAATCCTCGTGTTGGGATTCATAGTCCGGAGGTCTCGTCCCATGTACCATTTCCATCACCCTCGCCGGTCGTGCGGGCAGGTGATTTCACCGTGTCCTGCCGTGGACAACGACGATAGGGGCTTTGGTCCCAGAATGTGGAATATCTCACCCTTTCGGCGCAATAAAAGGCGCTGAAAAGAATTGCCGGAAATCGGCGGTACCTCGCCAGGCCGGGTCGCAGCTCGCGAGCGCTCAGCCGAACCTCGTCATCACGTGCTTGACACGGGTGTACTCGGCAAACGCATACGCCGAAAGATCCTTGCCGTGGCCGGAGTGGCCGAAGCCGCCGTGGGGCATCTCCGCCACCAGTGGCCCGTGCGTGTTGACCCACACGCAGCCGAAGTCCAGCTCGGCCGATACCCGCGTCGCGACGGCGAGGTCGCGGGTCCAGACCGACGATGCCAGACCGTACGGGACGCCGTTGGCCAACGAAACCGCCGAGGCCTCGTCCGAAAAGGACTGGACCGTGATCACCGGCCCGAAGATCTCCTCCTGGACGATCTCGTCGTCCTGCCGCACTCCCGAAATCACCGTGGGCGAGAAGAAGAACCCGCGTGCGCCGAACCGTGTCCCGCCGGTTTCGATGCGGGCGTGTGAAGGCAGCCGCGAAATCAGGCCCTCGACGCGTGAGAACTGCGCTGCGCTGTTCAACGGCCCGTAGTCGACGCCCGGCGTTTGTGCCGAAGCCGCCTTCGCGAGTGAGGCGACGAAGTCGTCGTGGATCGACTCGTGCACCAGTACCCTGCTGCCCGCCGTGCAGTCCTGGCCCGCGTTGTAGAACGCCGCTCCGGCGATGCCCTCGACCGTCGAAGCGAGGTCGGCGTCGGGGAACACCAGCAGTGGTGCGTTGCCGCCCAGTTCCAGGTGGGTGCGCTTGAGGTCCGCGGCCGCCACGGTGGCGACGTCGATGCCCGCGCGCGTCGATCCCGTGATCGAGACCAGGTCGGTGCCCGGGTGGCGGACCAGCGCGCGGCCGGTGTCGCGGTCGCCGGTCAGCACGGTGAACGCCCCCGGTGGCAGGAACTCCGCCGCCACCCGGGCCAGCAGCACCGCCGTCGACGGTGTCGTCTCGGCCGGCTTGAGCACCACCGTGTTGCCCGCCGCCAGCGCCGGTGCGATCTTCCACACCGCCATCATCAGCGGGTAGTTCCACGGCGCGATCTGCGCGCAGACCCCGACCGGCTCACGGCGGATCACCGACGTGTGGCCCGGCGCGTACTCCCCGGCCGCGGTGCCCTCCAGCTGCCGTGCGGCCCCGGCGAAGAACCTCAGCGCGCTCACGCACTCCGGGATCTCCTCCTCGAGCACCACCGACCGGATCTTGCCCGTCTCGCGCACCTCCAGGTCGGCGAATTCGGAAGCCCGCGCTTCCAGGGCGTCGGCGATCTTCAGCAAGGCCAGCTGCCGCTGCGCCGGCGTGCTGCGACGCCAGACCGCAAACGCTTGCGCGGCGACCGCCATCGCCTCGTCCACCTCGGACTGCGAGGCGACGGGGCTGGTGCCGAAGACCTCGCCGGTCGCCGGGTCGGTCAGGTCGAGCGTGCGGGTCATGCCTTCTCCAGGTGGGTCGGCGCGAACAGCTTCAGCAACGCGGGGAGGACGACGACGGACGGCCCGGGCGTGCGCAGCGCCTTCGCCAGGTCTTCGCCGACCGTGTCCGGAGTGGACAGACACGCCGGCACGCCGAAGGAGGCAGCCAAGGCCACGAAGTCGGGCCGGGCCAGCTCGGTGGCCGTCGTCCGGCCGAAGGCGTCGGTGAGGTACTCGCGGAGGATGCCGTAGCCGCCGTCGTCGATGATCAGCCAGGTGACGTCGAGGTCGTGTTGCACCGCGGTGGCCAGCTCGGCGACGCCGTACATCGCGCCGCCGTCACCCGACACCGCCAGCGTCGGGCCTCCGGCGACGGCGCCGCCGAGCGCGCCGGGCAAGCCGTAGCCCAGGCCGCCCGCGCCCTGCGCGGTGTGGATCGGCGCGCCTTCGGGGTTCCACGCCGACCAGGCCCAGTACGCCGCGATCGTCATGTCCCAGAACGTCTGCGTGCCCTCGGGCAGCGCCGCGCGGATGTCGTCGATCAGCTTCCGCTCGGCGGCCAGGTCCTGACCGTCCAACCGCGACTCGACAGAGGACAGCAGCGAAGAAACCGCCTTCTCGGCCCGGCCGTCGGAGCGCCGCATCGGCACCCACTCCAGCAGCGCCTGCAGCGTGAGCCGGACGTCGGCGTGGATGCCCAGGCCCGGGTAGTTCGACTCCAGCTTCCCCAGATCGGCTTCGACCTGGATCACCCGGCCACGCGGGGCGAACTCCCGGTAGTTGCTGGACAGCTCGCCCAGGCCGGAACCGAGCACCAGCAGCACGTCGGCGGCGGCGAGGAACTCCGTGGTGTGCCAGTCCTCCAGCCACGACCGCCCGGAAAGCTCGTGGCCCCAAGGAAAGACACCCTTGCCGCCGAACGTCGAGATCACCGGCGCCCGCAGGGCCTCCGCCAGCGCCAGCAACTCCGCATGCGCGCCGGAGCGCAGGGCGCCGCCGCCGGCGAGGATCACCGGGTTCGACGCCGCCGCCAGCAGGTCGGCCGCCGAAGTCACCAGTTCGGGAAGCGGAGGCAAAACCGGCGGTGCGGCCGAGACCGACGTGATCGGCGGGAGTCCGGCCGGGCCGAGCAGCACGTCCTGCGGGATCTCGACCCACACCGGCCCGTAGGGCGCGGTCGCCGCCGACGTCCACGCCTCCCGCAGGGCTGACGGGAGCTGGCTCGCGCGCCGCACGACGTGCACCGACTTCACGACGTCCCGGAAGCTGGCCTGCTGGTCGGGCAGCTCGTGCAGGTACCCGTGCCGTCCGCCGCCCAGCCCGGCGACCGGGACCTGGCTGGAGATCCCGAGCACGGGCACCGAAGCGGCGCGGGACTCCTGCAGGGACGCCAACGTCAGCAGCGCGCCCGGGCCGGTGGAGACGATCAACGGCGTCACCGGCACCGGGCCGTCGGGGTCGGCGGCGAGCCGGGCGCGGGCGTGCCCGTCGGCGGCGAAGGCGAGGTTGTTCTCGACGCGCCCGCTGATCACGCGCAGGTCGCCCGCGCGCCGCAGCGCCTCGAACAGGCCCAGCGCGTGCTGGCCCGGCAGGCCGAACACCGTGTCGGCGCCCAGCGCCCGCAGCGTCTCGACGACGACGTCGCCGCCGATGCGCGTCATGCGCCCTTCCCCAAGGTCAGCAGGCTCACCAGGTCGTAGGCGACGTGGGAGGCCGCGATGGCGGTGATCTCGGCGTGGTCGTAGGCCGGGGCCAGCTCGACGACGTCCGCGCCGACCAGGTTGAGATCACGCAGGCCGCGCAGGATCTCCAGGAGCTCACGGCTGGTCAGCCCGCCCGCCTCGGGCGTGCCGGTACCGGGGGCGTGCGCCGGGTCGAGCACGTCGATGTCGACCGAGACGTACAGCGGCCGGTCGCCGATGCGCTGCCGCAGCGCGTCGACGGTCTCGGCCACCCCGCGGCGCAGGACGTCGCCGGAGGTGACGATGCCGAAGCCCAGCCGCCGGTCCTCTTCGAGGTCACGCTTGCCGTACAGCGGCCCGCGCGTACCGACGTGCGACAGCGCGCTCGTGTCGAGGATGCCTTCCTCGGACGCCCGCCGGAACGGCGTGCCGTGCGTGTACGGCTCGCCGAAGTAGGTGTCCCAGGTGTCGAGGTGCGCGTCGAAGTGCAGCAGGGCGACGGGTCCGTACTTCTTCGCCGCCGCCCGCAGCAGCGGCAGCGCGATGGTGTGGTCGCCGCCGACGGTCACCAGCCGCGTCCCGCTCGCCTGCAGTGCTTCGGCTTCCTGCTGCAGCGTCTCGATCGCCTCGCCGATGTTGAACGGGTTGACGGCGATGTCGCCCGCGTCCACCACCTGCCGTTCGGCGAACGGCGAGACGTCCAGCTCCGGGTGGTACGGCCGCAGCAGCCGGCTCGCCTCGCGCACGGCCGCCGGGCCGAACCGCGCGCCGGGCCGGTAGGACACCCCGGAGTCGAAGGGCACCCCGACCACGGCGACGTCGGCGTGGTCGACCTGGTCGATCCGCGGCAGCCGCGCGAAGGTCGCGAACCCGGCGAAGCGCGGGATCCGGGACGAGTCGAGCGGGCCGACCGGGGGCATGTCGTTCACTGCTGAGGGCTCCTGTTCTCGTGGTCAGGCTCGGACGGGCGCGGGGGTCTCCGCGGCTTCGGGATCGGCTTCGGGATCGGCCTCGGCGCCGCTGAGGCGCCGGGTCCAGACGGTGAGGATCGCGTCGGACGTGCGGGGCGTGGCGAAGCTGACGGCCAGGTAGACCACCAGGCTCGCGCCCAGGCCCCAGTAGATCGGGGTGTTGGCGTCGACGCCGTCGATGATCATGAACGCGACCACGCACACCGTGCCGGCGACCATCGACGCGTACGCGCCCTGCCGGGTGCCGCGCTTCCAGAACAGCGCGCCGACGATGGCCACGAGCAGGCCGCCGACCAGGATGTCGTAGGCGATGGTCAGCGCGTTGACGACATCGTCGACGATCATGGCGATCCCGATGGCGATCAGCCCGAGCACGAGGGTGGCGATCCGGTTGCGGCTGACTTCGCCGCCCTTCTTCAGGCCCAGCTTCGTCAGCAGGTCCGACGTCGTGGTGGTCGAGCAGGCGATCAGCGCGCCGCTCGCCGTCGACATCATCGCCGAGAGCGCGGCCGCCAGGACCAGGCCGCGGACGCCGGTCGGCAGCAGCCGCTCGACGATCGTCGCGAAGGCGTCCTGCGCGCTGGCGATGTCCGGGTACAGCGCGTGCGCCGCGGTGCCGATCAGGGCGCCGGCCAGGCCGTAGACCAGGCAGTAGACGCCGGAGGTGATGCCGCCGGACGTCGCGATCGCCGGCGTGCGGGCGGTGAACACGCGCTGCCAGATGTCCTGGCCGATCAGCAGGCCGAAGGTGTAGATCACGAAGTACGTGATGATCGTGTCGGTACCGATCGAGGTGAAGCTGAAGAAGCTCGCGTCGAGCTTGGCGCTCATGCCGGAGAAACCGCCGGCGGAGCCGATCGCGACCGGCAGCAGGATGGCCAGGATGCCGATGGTCTTGATGACGAACTGGGCGATGTCGGTGAGGGTGATCGACCACATGCCGCCGAGCACCGAGTAGAGCACGACGATCGAGCCGCCGACGGCGATCCCGGCCCAGTTCGGCAGGTCGAACAGCACCTTGAAGATGGTCGCGAACGCCAGGGTCGAGGTGACCGTGAGCATCAGCGTGTAGCCCCACATCACGACGCCGGACACGGCGCTGGTGCGGCCGCCGTAGCGCAGGTCGAGCATCTCGCCGACGGTGTAGACCTTCAGCTTCACCAGCCGGCGGGCGAACAGCGCGTGCAGCACGAGGATGCCGACGCCGATGCTCACGACCAGCCACATGCCGGAGATGCCGAACTTGTAGCCGAGCTTCACGCCGCCGACCGTCGACGCGCCGCCGAGGACGACGGCCGACATCGTGCCGGAATACATGAACCAGCCCAGCCGCCGCCCGGCGACCAGGTAGTCGGACTTGGTCTTCGCGAGCCGGAGGCCGTACCAGCCGACCCCGATCATGCCCGCGATGTACAGCGCGATCACCGCGTAGTCGCCGGTCACGGTGTCCTCCTTGCCGCCGGAGTGTCGTTTCGGGTCACCGTAGGTTCGCCCGCCACGCCGGTGGGATGGGATGATGCATCTTCAAATCGACTTGGGCGAGGATGAAATGGCCACAACCCCGGATTCGGTGTCCACGGAGGTGAATGTCCCGTTACGGGACGTGGTCGGCAACCGGGAGCTAGCGCTGGAGGTCGTCCCCGAAACGCTGCGGCCGGGCGCGCTGGACCTCCCCGTGCGCTGGGCCCACGTCAGTGAGCTGCAGAACCCCGCGCCCTACCTGGTGGGTGGCGAACTGATCCTCACCGCGGGTGTCGACCTGCCCGAGCGGATCGACCGGTACGTACGCGGGCTGCGGGACGCCGGCGTGACGGCGCTGGGCTTCGGCCTCACCCCGACGGTGCACGAGACCCTGCCGGAATCCCTGCGCCGGGCCTGCGCGCGCCGCGGGCTGCCGCTGCTGGTGGTGCCTCCGCGCACTCCGTTCCTGGCGATCAACCGGGCGGTCTCGGTCGCGCTGACCGAGGCGGGCCAGCGGGAACAGCGGCGGATCACGGCGGCGCGCGAGACGCTGACGCGGGCGGCGGGTGGCGGGCTCGGCGAGCTGACGTCGTCGCTGGCGGCGGTGCTGCGGTCGTGGGTCGCCCTGGTCGGCGCCGGGGACGTGCTGGCCTCGGCGCACGACGCGCCCGTGCCGCTGCCGCTCCCGGTGCGGGAGCTGATGGCGACCGTGCGGGCGGGCAGCGGGATCCGGAGCGCGACGACCGAGGTCGACGGCGGGTTCGTGGTCGTCCAGCCGGTGTACCCGCAGGCCACGGCGTCGCACCTGGTGGTCGTCGGCCGGTCCCGGCGGCTCGAAGGGGCCGACCGGGCGATCCTCGCCGTCGGAGCGGCCTTGCTCGGCCTGGTCGGCCGCGCGGGTTCGGACGCGGCCGAGCTGGGCGCGGCGGCCACCGGCCTGCTGCTCGGCCGGACCTCGCCCGGCGAGGTGGCCCGGTCCCTGCTGGGGTCGGAGGTCGTCCGGCTGGTGGCCGGCGCGGCGTACCGGCGCGGCCCCGGCGAGGTGGCCCAGCGCCCGGACTGGCTGCGGGCGCGGCTGGACACGCCCTTGGTCTCGGTGCTGCCCGGGCCTTCTTTCACGGCCGTCGCCGGCGCCGTCCCGCTTCCGGTGCTGGAGGACCTGCGCGAGCACGGCTGGCTCGCGGCCGTGGGCTCGCCGGTGCCCGCCGGGCAGCTGGCCGACTCCGTGGCGGAGGCCGAGCTGCTGCTTTCGCGTGCCCGCGCCCTGGGCCGTCCGGTCGTGGCGGGCAGCGGGCCGCTGGACTTCGACGCCCTGCTCGATCCGGCCGCGGCGGGTGGCTTCGCGGCGAAGGCCCTGGAGCCGTTGGTGGCACTGGACCGGTCGCAGGACCGGCAGCTGGTGCTGACGTTGCGGACGTGGCTGGCCCACCACGGCGGCTGGGAGCCGACGGCGGCGGAGCTGGGCGTGCACCGCAACAGCGTCCGGCACCGGATCGCCCAGGCCGAGCGGGCGCTGCAGGTGGATTTGTCGGATCCGGAGACCCGCATGCGGCTGTGGTTCGCGCTTCGCTGGGCCTCACCGGACGCACACGGGTAACTGGTCCACGAAATCCGCGCCCGCAGGGCCGCCGACCGTGACGAGCAGGCCACGCAGGCGAGGCTCCTCGTGTCGAGCATCACCGAGGAGTCTTACCCCCTCAATGCCGAATTCCGGACGCTGGAGCTGGCAGGCGTGGTGTGGAACTACAGCGATATGCCGATCTTCAATCTCGTCGTCGCCATCCCGGAAGTGGGCACGGGGCAACAGGGATTCCGGATCGTGAAGCCGGGTGAATCGGTGCGGACCCGGCTCGTCCTCCACCTGCCCGAAGGTGGCGGCCCGGTTGATGTCCTGCGTCCGCGCCGGCTGGGGCTGAGTCTTCATTTCCTGGACGGGCGTGGACGCCACTGGCACCGAAGAGGAGCGGCCCAGCCCACGCGTGTCCTGCGGGATGCCCTCTCGGAGAACGTGCCGCTGGAGAGCTTCCGGGACACGGCCTCACCGGACGCACAAGGTCCTTAAAGGGCACTCTCAGGAAAATATGGGATTGTGGGCTCGTGCGAGTTTTGGTAGTCGAGGACGAAGAACCCCTGGCCGACGCGATCGCCCGCGGCCTGCGCCGCGAGGGGATGGCGGTGGACGTCGCGCTCACCGGGGACGACGGGCACGAGAAGGCCGCCGTCACGCGGTACGACGTCGTGCTGCTGGACCGGGACCTGCCCGGGATGTCCGGGGACGAGCTGTGCCGGGAGATCGTCGCGTCCGGGGAGCTGACCCGGGTGCTCATGCTCACCGCGAGCAGTTCGGTGTCCGACCGCGTGGACGGGCTGTCGATCGGTGCCGACGACTACCTCGCCAAGCCGTTCGCCTTCCCCGAGCTCGTCGCGCGGGTGCGGGCGCTGGGCCGCCGGGCCACGCCGGCCGCGCCGCCGCTGCTCACCGCCGGGGACGTCGAGCTCGACCCGGCCAAGCGCACGGTCCGCCGCGCGAGCGGGCCGATCGAGCTGACCCGCAAGGAGTTCGGCGTCCTCGAGGTCCTGCTGCAGGCCGCGGGATCCGTCGTCAGCAGCGAAGAGCTGCTCGAACGGGTGTGGGACGAGAACGCCGACCCGTTCACCACGACCGTGCGGGTCACCGTGATGACGTTGCGGAAGAAGCTCGGCGAGCCGGGGATCATCGAGACCGTCGTCGGCTCCGGGTACCGGGTGCCGGAGCCCGGCGCGCCGCGCGCGTGAACCTGCCGGGCACCCGCACGCTCCGCGCCCGGATCACGCTGCTGGCGACCGTGCTGGTCGCCGCCGTCAGCCTGCTGCTGCTCTGGCTGGCCTGGACGCTGGTCCGGGACTCGCTCGACGCCGTCCCGCAGATGCCGCCGGGGAGCACGGTGGTCGTCGACGGCGTCGAGGTCGACGCGTCCTCGCTCGCCGAGCACCTGCGCGTGCACGCCCGCGACCGGATGCTGCTGTTCGGCTCGCTGGCGTTCCTGCTGGTGGTGGCGGCCGCGGCGATCCTCGCCTGGACGTTCACCTCGCGGGTGCTGCTGCCGCTGCGCGAGATCACCGGCACCGCGCGGCGGCTGTCGGTCGAGTCGCTGGGGGAGCGGATCGGCGAGATCCGCTCTCGCGACGAGCTGGCCGAGCTGGCGAGCACGTTCGACGACATGCTCGACCGGCTGCAGGCCGCGTTCGACGCCCAACGCCACTTCGTCGCGAACGCGAGCCACGAGCTGCGGACGCCGTTGTCGGTGATCCGCACGGAACTGGACGTCACCCTCGCCGACGACGAAGCCGACGTCGCCGAGCTGCGCCGGATGGGCGGAGTGGTCCGCGACGCCACCGAGCGGGCCGGGCAGCTGGTCAACTCGCTGCTGCTGCTGGCCCGCACGGACGGTGCCGGCCTCGGGGTGCGCGAGCCGGTCGACCTGGCGGCCGTCGTCGACCGGGCCTGGCGCGCGGTCCGCCGCGAGGCCGAGCAGCGCGGCATCCGGGCTTCGTTCGCGACGCCGCCGGCTTCGGCGTTCGGCGACCCGGCGCTGCTGGAGCGGATCGCGGGCAACCTGCTGGAGAACGCCGTCCGCCACAACGTCGACGGCGGCTGGCTGGACGTCGTCACCCAGCCCGGGCCGCGGTGGTCGACGCTGCGGGTCCGCTCGTCCGGCGGTCTGGTGGACCCGGCGGCGGTGCCGGAGCTGTTCGAGCCGTTCCGCCGCGCCGGCGTGGCCCGCACGGCCCGCTCGGGCGCGGGCCTGGGCTTGTCGATCGTCCGCGCCGCGGTGGCGGCCCACGGCGGAACGGTCACGGCGGAACCGATCGTGGGCGGCGGCCTGGGCGTGACGGTCCACCTCCCGGTCCGCTGACCCGTGATTGAAGGGTCAGCATGCGTGATTGGAGGGACGACACGCCGACGCTCGCTCGATCCGGAGTGTCGACCCCTCAATCACGCGTCTCGACCCCTCAATCACGCGTGTCGACGCCTTGATCACGTGTTGGGCTGAGGGCGAGGGCGGCGCGGAGGACGCCGGCCGCGTGGAGCATGGCCGCGCGGGCGTCCGGGTCCACGCCGACGCGGTTGGCGAAGCCGTGTAGCTGGCCTTCGTGACGGCGGTGGACCAAGGGGACTCCGGCGGAAGCCAAGCGGGCCGCGTAGGCCTCGCCTTCGTCGCGCAGCAGGTCGAAGCCGCACGTTGCCACGTACGTCGGGGGCAGGCCCGTCAGGTGGTCGTCGTAGAGGACCGATGCGCGGGGGTCCTTGTAGAGGGCCGGGTCGCGGAGGTACTGCTCGCGGTACCAGCTCCACTCGTCCCGGTCGAGGCGGAAGCCCGAGCCGAACTGGCGGTGCGACTCCGACTCGCCGAGAGCGTCGGTCGCCGGGGTGAGCAGGAGGCTGAACACCGGGCGGGGCAGCTCGCCGCGGGCCGCCGTGTGGGCGACCACCGCCGCGAGGTTGCCGCCGCTGCTGTCGCCGCCCACCGCCAGCCGGTCCGGGTCGATGCCGAACTCCGCCGCGTGGTCGTGCACGTGGGCGAACGCCGCCACCGCGTCCGACGCCGCCGCCGGGAACGGGTGCTCCGGGGCGAGCCGGTAACCGACCGACACCACCCGCACCCCGGCTTCCTCGGCCAGCAGCCGGCACGCGCCTTCGTGCGTGTCGAGGCTGCCGAGCACGAACCCGCCGCCGTGGAAGTACACCAGCGCCGGGCCGCCCGCCGGGACGCCCTCCGGTTCGTACAGCCGCAACGGCAGCGGCCCGCCCGGCCCGGGCCACGAAGCGTCGCGGGTCCGGACGCCCGGGCAGATCCCCGCGCCGGCGAGCGCGCCCGCCAGGTTCAGCTCCCGCCGCGCCCGCGCGAGGTCGCCGTTCTGATGCGGCGCGTCGAACGGCGCGAACCGCGACACCTGCATCAGCACGCGGGCGGAGAGCACCGGCTGCCGCCCGTCCACCACCACCGGACGGCCGGCGATCACGCGCAGCACCGGCTCCGGCAGCCGCAGCAGGAACCGCAACCCGGTCATGATCGACCACACGAGCATCCGTCTCACACCGTATACAGTGGACACCCGCGCGGGAAGTTTCAACAAATGTCCGCGAAAATCGGATTCGCGTACAGCCAGAGGTCCTCGAACGGGTTCGCCTGGCCGATGACGTCCGGCGTCGGCTCGGAATCGCCGTTCGTGCCGCGGACCCGCACGTAGAACGGCTCGCGCACGTTCCGGAAGGTGTGCCGGAAGACGACCTGCCGTCCCGGCGCCCAGCGCGGCTCGAACGACTCCACGACCCGCGTGCCCGGCGCGGTCATCGTGTCGCGGTCGGTCACCGGGCCGGTGACCGGGCCCGCGACGACGTCGAGGCGGGCCAGCCGCGGCACCGTGCCGCCGCCGTTCGGCCGGGACGCCAGCCGCGCGCTGATCACCAGCGTCACGTCCGACCCGCGCCGGACCCGCAGGCGCCCGCCCAGGGTCGCCGAGGAACCACGGCTGTACGCGCCGACCTGCAGATCCTGCGCGAGGCCGCCGTGCACACCCCAGATCCGGCCCGCCCGGAGGCCCTCCAGGACGCCTTCGAGGCTTCGCCGCGTGACGCCGACGTACGTGCGGCTGAACTCGCCGGGGTAGAAGTCGGCGTACGGCGCGAGCAGCTGCGGGACGCCGGTGTCGACCGGGTCGGGGAACTTGCCGCTGGTGTCGTACCAGCCGTCCGGCACCTGCGGGCGGACCAGCGTGTCGCCGCGGTTGTAGTGGGAGTCGGAGTTCGTCGTGACCCACCACGGCTTGCCCTCGGCGAGCAGCGAGTCCCAGAGCCCGCCGACCTTCGCCGTCGCCCAGTCCCAGCCGCCGTGCGTCCGGTACGCCTCGGCCGGGAAGCCCGGCCACGAGTTCGCGCCGGGGTTGTTGACGTAGCCGCCGCGCGCGCCGCCGTTGCCGAGCGGCTTCGGGAAGCCGTCGGCCTGCGCGCCGGGTGCGCCTTCCATGCCGATGACGATGGCCGGGGCGGCGTCGCGGTAGGCCCGCAGCTCGTGCGGGGCGACGCGGCCGTTGCGCAGCGGGTGGTTGACCAGCACGACCGGCGCGTGGATCCGCCGCGCGCGTTCTTCGTCCGAGAGCCACCGCAGCGCCCGGAGGGCGAGGGCCTCGTTCGCCGGGCTCGACGCCTCCGAGTTCGTCAGCCGCCAGTCGAAGGTGCGCTCGAACTCGCGCAGCTTCGCGGCCTGCCGGTCCCCGGCCTGGAAGAACACCGTCGCGTGCTCGGCGCCCGGGACGTTCCACTCCATGCCGTGCCACAGCAGCAGGTCCGGGTACTTCCGCCGGGCGGCGAGGAAGTCGGCTTCGGTGGGCTCGACCGACGCCTTCTCGTGCTCGGCGTGGCCGTGGTCGGTGAAGACGATCCAGTCCGCGCCGTGCGCCCGGCCGCCGCGCGCGATGTCGTCGATCCGGTACATCGCGTCGTAGGAGTACTGGCTGTGCGTGTGGTGGTCGCCGACCAGCCACTGGTAGCGGCCGCACAGGCGGCTCAGGTCGGCGTCGGACTCGGCGGAAGCAGGGGCCGGGAGGGGCACGCCCGCGGCGGCGGCCGCGAGCCCGGCACCCTTGAGGAAGCGGCGTCGATCGGTGGTCACGGCGGGACGCTAAGCCGCCGGGGTGAACGGGCGGTGTCCCGGCGGCCAACGTGTGCTGTGATCTTGGGTGTGGTCCGAGTGGTGGTGGCGGTCTTCGCGCTCGCGTTGGCGGCCGGGGTGGGGCTGGCGTTCTTCATCGCCGCGCTCGTCCGGCCGCCGGACCTGCCGGTCGACACGAACCCGGCGCCCCTGGCGGGGCACACGCTGTGCGCGGCGGTCGTCGTGGTGTTCCCCTCCGACGCCGAAATGCGGGCGGCCATGCCGTCTTTCCACGACGACCCGAAGGTCCGGCGGGTGTTCGTGGACCCGCCGTCGGTCTCCCTGCTCGCCGTCCCCGGCACCGACCTGAGGGCCTGGGCACAGGAGCTGCACGCCCGCTACCGGACCGCCGAGCGCGTGACGGTCATCGACTCCGACACGACGGCGGCGCAGCTGAAACTCACTGCGCCGCCGCCGAAGTGCCCTCGCGAGGGCGAGTACTGAAAGCCGTGAAGGCCTCCTTCCCGGCTCTTATGGCCGGGAAGGAGGCCTTCACGGCTTTTGGTCAGGAAGCG
>NZ_JBFACT010000037.1:0-83791 GCF_040640995.1 Amycolatopsis sp. NPDC021455
CGTGAAGGCCTCCTTCCCGGCCATAAGAGCCGGTAAGGAGGCCTTCACGGACTTGCGGGTCAGGCGTTCTGGAGTTCGCCGACGTCGGCGTCGCGACGGGCGCGCTTGCGACCCCAGAGCAGGTGGTCGAGCGAGAGCCGGCCGCCGTTGAAGCCGAGCGCGAGGCCCGCGAGCGCGAGCACCAGGACGAGTTCGTAGCCGCCCTGGCCGGTCAGGCCGTTGTCGATGTGCACCGAGAGCAGCGCGCCGACCGAGATCACGACGTAGCCGATGCCGACCAGCGGCAGCAGGAAGCCGACGATGAACGCGATGGAGCCGAGGATTTCGACGGTCATCGCGAAGATGGCGGCGGCCGTGGGCAGCGGGATGCCCGTCATTTCGAAGAACTTCGCCGTGCCGGCGACGCCGTTGTTCCACTTCTGGAGCCCGTGTGCGAGGAAGACGACCGCGACGCCGATCCTCCCCAGCAACAGGGCCACGTCCTTGAATCGTCCGAACATCCGGTTTCAGCTCCCCGGTAGGTGAAATTTCAACTGGCCCGACCCAAAGTAGGGCACCGGGCACCCGCGCCCGAAGCTCCGGAGGGTGATCGACAGGAAACCGACAGGGAACAAAAACCGGTTTCACGACCCCCTCCGCGGGCGTTATCGTCGCCCTGACCTGCGTCCACGACCGTGAGGAGATCCCGATGCGCCGACAGACCGTCCTGCCCGGCCTGTCACCCGCATCACAAAGGACCTCCTCCACTCGTGAAGACCCTCAACATCGGCATTTTGGCGCACGTCGACGCCGGTAAGACCAGCTTGACCGAGCGCCTGCTCTTCGAGGCGGGCGCCATCACGCGCCTCGGCAGCGTCGACCGCGGCGACACCCAGACCGACTCCCTCGAGCTCGAACGCCGTCGCGGCATCACCATCCGGTCCGCGGTGGTCTCGTTCGTGACCGGCGACACCCGCGTCACCCTGATCGACACCCCGGGCCACTCGGACTTCATCGCCGAGGTCGAGCGCGCGCTGCGCGTGCTCGACGGCGCCGTGCTGGTGGTGTCCGCCGTCGAGGGCGTCCAGGCCCAGACCCGGGTGCTGATGCGCACGCTGCGCCGCCTCGCCATCCCGACGCTGGTCTTCGTCAACAAGGTCGACCGGATGGGCGCCCGCGACCAGCTCGGCGACATCCGCGCGAAGCTGGCACCACGGGCGTTCGCGCTGCACGCGACGCCGCCCGACGAGCTGGCCGAGCTGCTGGCCGACGGCGACGACACCTTCCTGGAGGCCTACGTCGAGGACCGCGCCGACGACGCCGTCCGCCGCGCCGAGCTGGCCCGGCAGGTCGCCCGGGGCGAGCTGCACCCGGTGCTGTCCGGCTCGGCGATCACCGGCGACGGCGTCGCCGACCTGGTCACGGCGATGGCCGAGCTGCTCCCGGCCACCGAGCGCACCGGGGACGGGCCACTGGCCGCGACGGTGTTCAAGATCGACCGCGGCCGTACCGGGGAGAAGATCGCCTACGCCCGGCTGCACTCCGGCTCGCTGTCACCCCGGCAGCGGATCACCTACCACCGCGGCCGGACCGAGTTCACCGGCCGTGTCTCGGCGGTCGAGGTCGCCGGGGACGGCGTCGCGCTCGCGGGCGACGTCGCCCGGGTGCGCGGCCTGCGGGAGGTCCGCATCGGCGACCGGCTCGGTTCGCCCGGTACCGCCCGCGACAGCGGGTTCGCGCCCCCGAGCCTCGAGACGGTGGTGCGGCCGGTCCGGCCCGGGCAGGCCGCCGCGCTGTTCACGGCGCTGACGCGACTGTCCGAAGAGGACCCGTTGATCGACGTGCGCCGCCGCGGCCACGACGTCTCGGTCCGGCTGTACGGCGAAGTGCAGAAGGAAGTGCTGCGCTCGATGCTGGCCGAGGGCGCCGGGATCGACGTCACCTTCGAGCGGACGCGCCCGTTGTACGTCGAGAAGCCGGTGGGCACCGGCGCCGCGTTCGAAGATCTGGATCCCGGGCAGCGGCTGTACTTCTTCGCCACGGTCGGGCTGCGGGTCGAGCCGGGTCCGCCGGGGTCCGGTGTCACGTTCGGTCTGTCGGTCGAGCTGGGGTCGCTGCCCCTGGCGTTCCACCGGGCGATCGAGGAGACGGTCCGCACCACGCTGGAGCAGGGGTTGCACGGCTGGGAGGTGCTGGACTGCGCCGTCACGCTGACGCACACGGCGTTCTACAGCCCCAACAGCGTCGCGGCCGACTTCCGTCACCTGACGCCGCTGGTGCTGATGGCGGCGCTGCGCGAGGCCGGCACGCGGGTGTACGAGCCGGTGCACCGCTTCGAGCTGGAGATCCCGGCGGACGCCGTCAGCGCGGTGCTGCTCAAGCTGGCGGACCTGCGCGCGGTCCCCGGCGAACCGGTGGCCGGGGCGACGGCGTGGACGTTGCGGGGCGGCACCATCCCGGCGGAGCACGTCCACGAGTTCGAGCAGGCCCTGCCCGCGCTCAGCCAGGGCGAAGGCGTCTTCCTCAGCGAGTTCCAGGAGTACCGGCCCTGCCCCGGGCCACCGCCGTCGCGGCCGCGGACCGGGGAGAACCCCTTGGACCGCAAGGAGTACCTCGCGCAGGTGGCCCGGCGTTAGCGCTTGTGCGCCCAGGCGGCGGCGAAGGCGTAGACACCGAACGCGGCGAGCCCGAGGGCGACGACGGTGAGCAGGACACCGCCGTAGGGCTGGGCGGCGAGCGTCTTGAGGGCGGTGTCCAGCCCGCCGGCCTTGCGGGCGTCGGAGCTCAACCCCGCGTACGCCAGCAGGATCGCGACCACGGCGAAGACGACGGCCTTGGCGAGGTACCCGGTCGAGCCCAGCCAGCCGACCCAGCGGCGGGAGCGGCCGGGCAGCTCGCCGATGTCGAGGTCCTGGAGGAAGCTCTGCTTGACGCCCTTCACGGCCGCGGCCCCGGCGACGATCGCGACCCCGATGGCCACGCAGACGACCAGGAACGGCCCGGCGGGCAGCTGGAGGACCTTCGCGGTGAACTCCTGCTGCTTCTGGGAACCGCCACCGCCCCCGCCGCTGCCGGTGGCGAGCCGGACGGCGGTGTAGCCGAGCCCGAGCACGACGACCCCGCGGGCGGCGGCGCCGATCCGCTTGCGCGTCCGCTTGCCGCCGCTGACCCACTCGTACCCGGTGGCGGCCATCAGGAACTGCCACAGCCCGAACATGACCAGGCCGACCGCCAGCACCCAGAGGACCACCTTGCCGAAGGACTCCTGCCCGATCTCCTGCAGCGCACCCTTCTGGTCGGCTTCGCGCCCCTGCTCGCCACCGAGGGCGACGCGGAGGGCGAGGTACGCGACGATGAGGTGCACGACGCCCCAGCAGGCCATGCCGGCGCGCCCGAGGTATTGCGCGGTGTTGCTCTTCTCGCCTCTTTCGGCGGTGGCCTCTGTCCGGTTCATACCGTCTGGGTACCCAGTCCGGCCCGTGATCGGCTGGGCTGAGCGGCCCAACGTGACTGAGGCGATGGGAGCATCCGGGCACACGGGCGCGACGGGACGGCTACGGGCCGCTCACGCGGGACGGCGGCGCACCTCGTCGAGCCCGGTCCAGCCACCGCTGGCGGCGAGCAGCGTCAGCACCTGCTCGGCCTGCTCGGCGAACCGCGCGAGGTCGTCGTGCAGCAGCGCGGCGCGTTCGCCGTCGAGCGGGGCGAAGTCGTCGAACCACAGCGAGATCGCCGAGCCCGCGGTGACGACGAGCCCCTGCATCAGCCGCAGCAACCCGGCCGACGGCTCGGCGACGGCCGCACGGTAGGAGGTCTCGATCTCGTCGCACGCGGCAAGCAGCTCCCGCAGCTGGGCAACGGCACCGGCCGGAGTCCCATCCCAGGCGGCGGTCGGCCAGGCGCGATCGGACAGCTCGAGCCACAGCCGCCAGCCGGCGACCAGCTCGGCTTCGTCGTGGGGCGTCCAGGACGCCGGAACCGGCCAGTACATGCTTCGAGAGTGACACCGCGGAAGGCGGAATCCGGCCTGTCGGTGGGTTATGTCTCATGTGGCGAAATTCAGGGAGCGACCTGCGCCACGGCCGCGACAAAAGCGTTGACGGCACACCCGCGGCGCTGTTTGCTCCGGCCCATGGCGAGGCGTCGGTACGTGGCGAGAGGAGTCCCGGGCGGCTACCGGATCTGGGACACCAAGGGCCGCCACTGGTGGGGCGACCACTACGAGCTGTGCCCGGACGACCTCCTCGCCGAGCTCAATGGCGCGAAGAGCGCGGCGAAGATCACCGCGCTCCTGAAGCGCTACCGAGCGCAGAAACGCTGACGCCCCCGGCACGGTGCGTACCGGGGGCGTCGATCGAAGCCGGGTTCAGCCCTTGAGCAGGGCGCGGGCCATGACGACCTTCTGGATCTGGTTGGTGCCCTCGTAGATCTGGGTGATCTTGCGGCCGGTCCGGGCCGCCCTGGCGATCATGCCCGAAAACAGCCTCTGAGCTGCGGCGATCCATCTCGGTAGTTCTCGGTGGATCTTGGCCTTCCCCGACCTCCGACGGCCTGCAGACGGCCTGGCGACGCTCGGGGTTTTGCCGCGTCCAACTGCTCGCGCTTGCCAGTCGGCGAGCTGGAAGCGGCTCCACAGTGCGCCCTGATTGGGGCTGCGTCGGCGGCTCGGCTGCTTCATCTCGGCACTCCTCCGGCTGGTCGGCGTCGGCGAGGCAGGCAGCGCGGTGGCTGTCCGTCCCCGTCTTCCTCGCCCCTGCCGCGCTTAGCGCCGGGTCGTCGGTGTCAAGGGTGAGCGGAGCTCATCGCGCAGCGACGCCGTAGGCGCCCTTGATGGCGGCGAGCCGGTGTTAAACGATCGCCTGCGAGGGAGCGGCCACCGCTTTCGAGTGGGCCTCGGGCGTAACGCTGATCGACTCGGCAACGTTCTTAGCCCTATGCGGCTCATCGGCTCAATCCGCGATCGGCGGCGCGCGTGCGCAGCCGGCCTCTCGGCGGGCTGCCCGGCGACCGGCGGCCGGAGCGGAGCGGCAGGCCGTCCGTGTCGCACTCGGGCAGGCCCGCCGTGCGGGTGGTGACGTGCGCGCCGCCGACGGCGGCGTCTTGATCCCATAGAGCCAAATTCGGCAACCGACTTGACTAACCCGACTCCTGGTCTAGGTTACGTGCGTCGTAAACCGGCGGCAGGCAGGAGAGACGTGAAGCTAACGATCAAGAACCTTGGGCCAGTCAACTCAGCAGAAATTCAAATCAGCCCGTTAACAATATTCGTTGGACCTAACAATTCAGGAAAATCCTTCACTGCATCAGCACTGTATGCCGTCCTCGCGCCCATCAGGACCCCCCTTGCCGTCTCTCAACCTGCCCGCGCCAGGAGAATGACACGACTCATTGGCGACGAGGTCATTTTATCAGTTGCTTCTTTTTTAGCGGAAACCATCGATAACACGATCAACATCGACGATGCACCCGACGAATTTGGCGAGCTATTCGAGAGAATGACATGGGTCATGCTTTCCGAATACTCCTTTACCCTTATCGAGTACATCGAACGCGTCTTCGGCGCCCCCGTACCGGATCTTCGCCGGATGAGCAAGACGCAACATGTTCCGGGTTCGTTATTGATCGAAAGCAAGCAGCCAAATTGGGCGATCCGAGTCAAGTTTAAAGCATCCGGCCCAGATATTCACTTAAAAACACCAAACATACGAGACCTTTGGCCGCTGATGACAAGGAGGAGATGGAGCAAGCGAGCCCGCGCCAACCTTGAGTCATGGCTTGGTGGCGGCCCCCTCATTCGCGACATTATGGCTGACGTACAGACCGCCCTCTTCAGAGAGGTTCCGAACCACACGAAGTACTTACCTGCGGCTCGATCAGGCCTAATGCACTCACATAAGGTCATATCCGGGTCACTTGTGAGACGGGCATCCTATGCCGGCATTGAAGACATGCGTATTCCGGCAATGAGCGGAGTCGTAACCGACTTTCTCAGCGAACTAATAGAGATCGATTCAAGCTATCGCAGCCCGTTTTACCCAATCGCAAGACGTCTCGAAGAGGAGGTCCTTCGCGGCAGCGTTCACCTAGTCGAAACAGTGAATAGCAGTCCAGAGATAATGTTCCACACCAATACCGGCGACTATCCGCTAACCAGAACTTCCTCAATGGTCTCGGAACTCGCACCCGTGGTCGTTTATCTCAAAAGAGTACTCCGCGAGCAAGACCTACTAATAATTGAAGAGCCGGAAGCCCACCTTCACCCACAGACCCAAGTAGTACTTGCCCAGATTCTTGTCAGATTGGTAAATTCTGGACTCAAGGTGCTAATCACCACGCATAGCGAATTCTTCCTGCAGCAGCTCAACAACTCAATCGTCGCCGGGAGCCTCTCCGAAAAGGGCGCAGAGTCACTAAGTCTCGACTCAAAGGTCACGATCCACGCTTCTGAGGTAAGCGCATATTTGTTTGACCCATCAGAGCGTGGCACCCTCGTTGCTCGCCAGGAATTAGACAACCGCACAGGAGTACCTGATATCGGATTTGATTCCGTTTCAGAGCAACTCTACAACCAGAATGTCGAACTTGATAGGCGGCTCAATGCGGAGAACTAGATTCTCACCTAAGGCGAGTTCACACCAGAAGTGCTGCACGGTGACTAGATTCACCGAAGGTAAGTGCTCCGTGAGTCTTCCGGGACCGAACGAGAGGTGGATATGCATCTCCGGATCAAAGTTCCAAAAGAATCACGACAATGATAAACGCCTCTGCGATTTATCTCTGCTCTGGGATCGAGACATCGCAGGAATGATCGCCGTGGCCCTGGAACTCAAGGGCGGTGGCGCAAGCGTGGAACACGTAAAAGAACAACTTCAAGGCGGCGCTAACCTACTAAACGAGCTGACCGACGAATGCAACCCGACTCCATTTGTCCCAGTGCTGGTCCACAATCGACTTTCAACGATGCAAATGCGAAGACTTGCAAAGGTGCACGTGAACTTCAAAGGAAAGCGATACCCTGTAAAGCTACTCAGGTGTGGTAAAAGCGTCCTTGAGGCAACCGAAGGCCTGGCAGCCTAGAAGCTCAGAACCGATCCCGAGTTCGGCGCAGTTACGTCGTCTCCGGACCTGTAGCCTGGGGGCATGCGTGGTGCGGGTGATCAGCTCAGCATCGGGGAGCGTATTGCCTTCTACCGGCGGCGACGCGGCTTGTCGCAGGCGGTGCTGGCTGACCTGGTGGGCCGGTCTGAGGACTGGTTGAGCAAGATCGAGCGAGGCGAGCGCGATATCCGCAGGCTGGACGTGCTCGCGGACGTCGCGCGGGGTTTGCGTGTCACGCTGGGCGATCTCCTCGGCGAACCCGTCCTCCTGGAGGACCAGGACGAGAACGACGACGTGCCGGCTATCCGTGACGCGCTGATGGCCCCTCGGCGGCTGTCCCGGACGCTGTTCTCTTCGTCGATGTCGCCGGAGTACATCGATCCGGCGCCGGTGGCTCAGCTGGTGGAAGGTGCCTGGTCGAGCTACCAAAAGGGCGACCTCGGCCGCGTGGTGACGGCTCTCCCTGGGCTGATCAAGACCACTCAGGAGATGGAGACGGCGTCAGCGGATGACGCGA
Organism: Amycolatopsis sp. NPDC021455; assembly: GCF_040640995.1. NCBI lineage: Bacteria > Bacillati > Actinomycetota > Actinomycetes > Pseudonocardiales > Pseudonocardiaceae > Amycolatopsis > Amycolatopsis sp. NPDC021455. The sequence continues at coordinate 7,595 of NZ_JBFACT010000037.1, forward strand.
CGTACCGGCGGGTGTGTGCAGCGGTGTCCGCGCGAGTGCACCACCTAGCCGCGACGACGCTTAGCAAGGTCGGTGAGGCCGACCTCGCTTGGATCGCTGCCGAACGTGCCATGCAAGCGGCAGACGAAGCGGATGACCCGCTGGTCCTGGCCTCGGCCGCCCGTTCGGGTACGCACGCACTCCTAGCCGTCGGCCGGTTCGATGACGCCCTTGAGCTGGGCGACGTGGCCGCGAAGTGGTTGCTCCCGAGGATGGCGGCCGGTGATCCGGCGGCGCTGAGTCTCTACGGGATGCTCTACCTGCGGACTGCTGTGGCTGCGGCCCGGCACCAGGACCGCTCGACGGCGAACGAGCTGCTGTCGCACGCGGGCCGCGCGGCTGATCAGCTCGGGGTGGACGCTAACTACTGGCAGACCGGGTTCGGCCCGGCGAACGTCGAGTTGCACCGGCTCTCGGCTGCGCTCGACCTGGGCGACATCTCGCAGGTGATCGAGTCCGCGCCCCGGATCAACGTCGATCACCTACCGGTCGAGCGACAGGTAACGCACCTGATTGACTTCGCGCGGGCTCTGAGCCTGGTCGCGAAGGACGAAGAGGCTCTTCAAACCCTCCTGGAGGCGGAGCAGAAGGCGCCGACGATCGTTCGACACAGCACGCTGGTCCGCGAAGTCGTGCGGTCGATGTACCGGCGTGCCCCGGCGACGGGCGGCAAGAAGTCGTCGCTGCTGCTCGCGCTAGCTGAACGCTGCGGCGCGGTGAGGTAGCCGGATGGGCTCGCGTGTTCTCGGTCTGGTCGGCTCGGGCGCTGGCGGCGTCGAAGACCTGGTGCCCCGGCTGATCAAGCCCGCCCAGCAGGACGGCTGGACCGTCGCGGTGACCTTGACTCCGACCGCCGGCCGCTGGCTGGCCGAGTCCGGCGGGCTCGCCGAGCTTGAAGAGGTCACCGGCTACCCGGTGCGGGTCGAGCCGCGCTCGCCTAGCGGCACCAGCCCGCACCCGGCGCCGGATGTCTATCTGGTGGCTCCGGCTTCAGCGAACATGGTGGCCAAGCTCGCCCTCGGTATTGCCGACAACCAGGCGCTCACGCAGGTCAACGAGGCAATCGGGACCCGGAACCTGCCCGTGGTCGTCTTCCCTCGCGTAAACGCCGCGCACGCTCGTCACCCGTCCTGGGACATGCACATTGAGGCGCTGCGACGCGCGGGCGTGCACCTCGTCTACGGTGACGACGTCTGGCCGCTGCACGAGCCACGGAGTGCACCGGGGCGAGAACTGCCCTGGTCAGCGGTGCTCGACGCCGTGAATACGGCCGTCTCCTCCCCGCGCTAGTCCCCTGTCGCACCTACCCGGACAGTTTGTCCGGGGTAATCCACGTAACCGGGTGTCTCCTGGTTCCAGCGCGCCCGACCGGGCACGCCGAGACCGAGACATCGGGAGTGCAGATGGGCATTCACGTGGTGATTCAGCCCCTCGTCGGCTACGGCGCGGCGGTGGTTTCACCATCACCGGGTGTTCGCCAACTCGTAGCGGGCAGCGAAGAGGCTTCGTTCATCATCCAAGTGCCCGCCCGCATCGGCGGACTGATGGACACGGCGCGGTTCGCGCGCAGTCTGGCCGTTGCCGCGAATGAGTTCGGTGACTGGTGCGAGGTCCAGAACCGTACCCGGTCGTATTCCTCTTCCCTCGAACAGCAGTGGTCCAGCGCGGTCGACGACGCCGCGCCAGGTGAGCGCGACTGATTTCAGAATCCACAACAGACACAGCAGGGGCTAAAAATGGCTATTTACAAGGGTTTCCGTTTCCCGATCGAGTTCGACGACGCCTTCGCTCAGGGTTTGGTCATGGTCGGCGAGGTCTCGCCGGACAACGAATATCAGTCCCGTGAGGACAGGACGGCCGGTCGTCCGGCTCGGCAGCGGGTGGACGAGGTGACTGGGAAACGGCAGTGGAAGGTGACGGTCACCGACCCGGACGAGACGAAGGCGAAGCGCGCGTCTTTCGAGATCACGTTGCTGGCGGACGTCCAGCCGGTCCCGGCGACGTCGGAGGTGTTGCCGGGGATGCGGCCGATCGAGCTGGAGGGGCTGACGGCTGAGCCGAAGGTCGCCGGGCAGGGCGAGTTCAAGTACCAGTCCTACGTCTTCCGGGCGACCGGGTTCAAGGCGGCGGCCAGTGGCTCGGGCACGAAGGGCACGCGGTCGGCGTCGGGTGGCGAAGGGGCGGCGAAGGCGGCGTGAGCGGGGCGAACACGTCCGGGCCGGTTCGCGACGCCAGGACGTTTCAAGAGCTGGTCCGGGCGTGGGAGCAGGCGTACGGCGACTACATGGCGGCATGGCAGCACGCGACACGGGTCCTGTCGCCCGGGGCGTCGCTGAACACGTCGAATGCGGCGCAGCGGGTGTCACGGGCATGGCACGAATTGGCGAAGTCGCGCGGGCTGCCGTGGTGGTGCGTTGCGGCGTTGGAGTCGGCGGCCGAAGGGTTCGCGGAACTGGCACAGGATTGGGCGAGTAAGGCAGAGGGCGATGGGGCTTCGAGTCGACGGGTTCGGCGTGACGTGGACGGTCGAGCCTTCGGACCCGGTGACGCTGGAGGAGACCGGGCCGCATCCGGCGAGTCCGCCGATGCTGGTCGTGACCGGGGCGATGTCGGTGGTGTCTCTGGTGCTGCCAGGGGACGTGGACAAGTGGCCGGCCTGCGTGGCGTTCCTTCTCCGGCTCCGCGACGGGGTGGACGACCTGGCGGCGCTGGTGGCCGCGCGCGTGGCGCATCCGGTCGGGCCTGATGGGCGCGGACACGGTGGCCAAGTCGTATCGCGAGGCGGCGACGCTGGCTGACGCGCGGGAAGCGGTGTTCGTTCTCCGGCCTGAGCGGGACGCTGGTCTGTCGGTCTGGGTCGAGTTTCATCGGGCGAACGCTGCGATGTACCAGCGAGTCTCCGAAGTGGACCAGCGCCACCGCTGGGAGGCGCTGTACTGGGCCGGTTACGAAAGACGGCAAGTCGAGAAGCTGACGCAAAAGCCGGAGTGGAAATCGGGTTACGGCAAGGAGGGCGAGGCTACGCAGGACTAACTACCACAAGAACCGAATATCGACAATTTTCGCACGAGGGACGTGCGACGAACAAACACGTCCTTACGCATTGCAGATTGACCATTAGAACGCAGAACCGGTTCGTGGCTACCAACCTTTTCGCCGGTTCTGCGTCTGTCCACTGGAGAAGTGAACAATGCAGACGATAAATGATGACAACCGACGCCAGTCAACCGGGGTCACCCGGATGCGCTGCGTGGAATGCAAGCGGTTCGCTCGGCTGCTGCCGGGTGAGACCAAGTGCGCCCGGTGTCTGGGCGTGTTGCCGCTGGATCTGTCGGCGGTGCTGGGTGGTGGTCGGCGATGACCTCTCCCGGAATGCTGGTGATCGCCCTGGCCGGGCTCGGCCTCGGCGTGTGGGTGCTGGCCAAGATCGGACGCGCGCTGGCGTCGATGGCTGAAGCTCTGGCCGCCATAGCAGTCGTGTTCTTCGCCCTGTGGTGGGCCTGCAAGGTCGTGTTCTGGCTGTTCTCACAGGTCGTGATCCACTGGCGCACCTCGTTGACCGTGATCGCGGTCTACCTGTGGTGCGTCTGCGTCGGCTGGGTCTGGCTGGTGGTCAATCTCGGCGGCCTGGCGCTGATCCTCGGCGTGTGGCGGCTGCTCGACGTGACCTCGTTCGATCAGTGGTGCGGCCGGCCGTTGCGGTCGTGGTGGCTGCGCTGGGCGGTCTATCACCTCAAGCTCCCCGGCTGGCTGCACGCCTGCGGCCTCAGCGTCCGCGACGCCGCGCTGCCGGTCGAGGTGACTGTGAACCTGGTGGGTCGCCGGAAGGCGTCTCGGGCGACGGCTCGGCAGTCCGGGGTGCAGGTGCCCAAGGTCCTCGGCGTCCGCTCCGGCCCGTCGTGGGATGAGGTCCGGGTTCGGCTCGTGCCGGGCCAGAAGCCCGAGGACTTCGACGACGCGGCCCGTGCGCTGGCCTCGGCGCGGAAGGTCGCGCGGTGTCAGGTGCGGGAGCTGGCTCCGAACGTGGTCTCCGTCGACTTCCAGCGCCGAGACCAGCTGGCGCCCCTCGTGCAGGCCCCGGCCCTTCCCGAAGGGCAATCCGCGGTCGACCTCCGGCGCGTGTGGGCCGGTCGCACCGAGTACGGGCACGACTGGCGCGTCCCGCTGCTCGGCTCCGGCGCGCACTGCCTGACCGCCGGTGCCTCCGGCGCGGGCAAGAACTCGGTGATGTGGTGCCCGCTGGTCGCGGCGGCCCCGGCGATCCGCTCGGGCCTAGTGCGCATGTCCGGGATTGACCCGAAGGGGATGGAGCTCGCCTACGGTCGCGGAATCTTTGCCCGGTATGCCGTGTCGGGGAAGGACGCGCTCGAGGTGCTCGACGGCCTGGTCGAGGAGATGGAATCTCGCAAGCGCGAGTTCGCCGGGCGGGTCCGCACCATCCCGCTGTCCACCGAGTACCCGTTGGAGCTGCTGGAGTTCGACGAGATCGGCGCTCTGACCAAGTACACGGATCGCAAGACCCGCGAACAGATCGTCGAACGCGTCGCCCTGCTCAACACCCAGGGCCGGGCGCTGAACATCTCGGTGCGTGGCTATGTGCAGGAGCCGACCAAGGACACTGTCCCGGTCCGGGAGCTGTTCACCCGGCGCGTGTGTCTACGGGTGACGTCGAAGACGCACGTCGGCATGGTCCTCGGCGACGGCGCCTACGAACGCGGTGCGTGGGCCAACCGCATCGGCGACTCCGAGGCCGGGGTGGGGTTCGTTTGGGGCGAGGGCATCCGCGAACCCCTACGCATCCGCGCCGGGTGGGTGTCCGACGAGACGGTCAAGGCGCTGGAGCACTACGTCACCAACGGCGGCACGGCTCGGCCCGCGCTCGGCGGCGAGGGGGTGGCCGCGTGAACCGGCTGATGGTCTTCCTCGACACCATCCGAGACCACCTCGACCTGCACCAGCTCCCGCCCGTTGCCACGCTCACCGTGCGGACCTGGTCGGACCCGCTGACAGTCCAGCTCGACGCCCATCAGCTCCCCGACATCGCCGGGGCCTTGCTGAGCTGGGCGAACACCCTCGACGACGTGGCGGCCTCGCTCTGGCGCACCCCGGGCAGTCACTCGGTGCACCTGTCGGTCACCGGCCGGACCCCGTGCGGCATCCCCGTGCACGTCTACAGCGGCGTCCACTTCGACCCGGCCGTGTTCCCGGACCTGCCCGCCGGACAACGGCAGGACATACCCGTGTTCCAGCTCCGCCAATGGACCCGCACCGGGGAGGTGGCGCCTAATGACCGACCAGCAACAGACCCAGCCGGCCGGGACGCGGGCTGAACGGATGCGGACACCGCTGGCCGCGGACGTGATCCGGGCGACGGCGGAGAAGCACGGCGTCTGCGTCCGCCCGTTCACCATGGAGGTCGGCGACACCGAGACCGGCGAACTCCGCTACGTCCCGGTGCCGTGCGGCTCCACCGTGGAATCGGTGTGCCTGCCGTGTGCGCGGAAGGCCAAGGCGCTGCGGCAGGCCCAGTGCCGTGAGGGCTGGCACCTGACCGAAGAACCCAACCTCACCCCGGAACCGCCCTCGGAGGACCACAAGGAGCTGCTGACCTACCGCGCCGACCTCGTCGCGGCCTACCGAGAGGTGGTCGAGCACGACCAGGTCGAAGCCGAAGAGCTGCGGGAGGAGATCGCCGGGGTCGACGCGGAACTTCGGCAACTCGGGATGCGCGGCCGGCTGCCCGCGCTCGACGTCCCGACCAAACGGGCGGTGAAGCGGTCAACTCGTCGTCGGCAGGACGCGCCGAACCTGCCCCGGCGGAAGGTCGCCAAGACCACCGTGGGGCGCGAGTTCGCGGGGAAGTTCCGGCCGTCAATGTTCGTCACGCTGACCTGCGACACCTACGGCCCGGTCCGTGATGGGGCACCGGTCGATCCGAGTCGATATGACTACCGGCGGGCGGCCCGGGATGCCGTGCACTTCTCCGCGTTGGTGGATCGGTGGTGGCAGAACCTGCGCCGGGTCGTGGGCTGGGACGCGCAGTACTTCGCCACCGTCGAGCCGCAGAAGCGGACCGCTCCGCACCTGCACGCGGCGATCCGTGGCGCGATCCCGCACGAGGTGATCCGCCAGGTCACGGAGGCCACCTATCACCAGGTCTGGTGGCCCAACCACGACGAGATCGTCTACACCGACCGGCTGCCGGTCTGGGACCCGGACACCCGCGCGTTCCTCGACCCGGACACCCGTGAGCCGCTGACCATCTGGGATGACGCGGTGGACCAGGTCGAGGACCCGGCGCACGTGGTGACCTTCGGGCGGCAAGTGCACTCGAAGGGCATCCTCGGCGGCACCGAAGAGGCCGGCCGCCACATCGGCTACCTCACGAAGTACCTGACCAAGTCCACCGGTGAGGTGGTCGAGGCGGACACGGCGCGGCTGCGGGATCACCACGACCGGCTGCACGCCGAGCTGTCGGTCACGCCGTGCTCGCCGCGCTGTGCGGTCTGGCTGCTCTACGGGGTCCAACCCAAGGGCGCGGGCAGCAAGACCACCCCGGGGCACTGCAAGGGACGGGCGCACCGGCGGGCCACGCTCGGGCTGCCGGGGCGTCGGGTGCTGGTCTCGCGCAAGTGGTCGGGCAAGACCATCGACGATCACAAGGCCGACCGGAAGGCGTTCGTTGCGCAGGCATTGGCGGCGATCGGGATCGAGAAGCCACAACCGGACCCGGCCCGGCTGGTCTGGCGCAAGGTCGAGCCCGGAGACCCGCAGGTCCCACCCCGGCCATACCTGGTCATGCGCGCCATCGCGGAGCGGATCACGTGGAAGGCCGAGTACGACCGGGCGCTACTCGCCGCCGCCGGACCACCAGGGGACGGTCCGGAAACTTCGGCAACTCTGCTCGCGGCCTAACCAGGGGGAACAGATGAACATCAACAACATGGACCGGCTTTGGTCGGTTGACGACGTGTCCGCCTACCTTGGCGTCCCGGTCAAGACGCTCTACCAGTGGAAGTGGCGCGGCGAGGGTCCGCCGGTCCGGAAGATCGGCCGTCATCTCCGCTACGACCCGGCCAAGGTCCAAGCCTGGGTCAACGGGGAGGCGGCAGCCTGATGGGACACATCCAAGATCGCTGGTACCGCCCCGCCCGTGACAAGGAGACTGGGAAGGTTCTCCTGAACGGACGGGGAAAGCCAGTGCTCGAAAAGACTGAGCTGTACGGCGTCGGCCTGCGGTACAAGGTGCGCTACCTCGACCCGGACGGCGAGGAGCGCTCAAAGTCGTTCCCTGACAAGCAAAAGAAGCGTGCGGAAGACTTCCTTGTCGGTGTGGAGTCGGACAAGCGCGAGGACAAGTACATTGACCCGCGCTCGTCGTCCAAGACGTTTCGGCAACAGGCTGAGAACTGGCTCAAGGCGCAGTCACCCGACCCGGCAACGCGCGAGATTCTGCGTAGCCGACTCGAAAGCCAGATCTACCCGGTCTTCGGGCACCTGAAGTTCGGGCAGATCAAGCCGTCGACCATTCGTGACTGGCTCGGCGTGATGGAAGAGAAGCGGCTCGCTGCCAACTATCAGGTCGTGCTGTTCACCATCGTGACCGGCGTCCTGGACTCGGCGATCGACGACAAGTTGATCCGGGAGAACCCCTGCCAGGCGAAGACCGTTCGGCGGCCGGTGGGCAGCAGTCCGCAGGTCGTGGTGTGGCCGGAAGAGCGGGTGCACGAGGTGCAGGCCGGGCTCGCTGAGCGGTTCCGCGTCGTCGTCCCGCTCGGGTCCGGGCTTGGGCTGCGTCAGGGCGAGATTCTGGGCTTCTCGCCGGACGACGTCGACCGGGACGAGATGGTGGTCCGCGTTCAGCGGCAGATCAAGACCGTCAAGGGCGTGATGATGTTCGCTCCGCCGAAGGGCGGCAAGACGCGGACGGTGCCGCTCTCCCCTGCCCTGCTGACCGAGATCGACGACCACGACGACCGGTTCCCGGCGACTGCCGTCACGCTCCCGTGGAAGAAGCCCGACGGCGAGCGGGTCACGGTCCGACTGCTCGTCACGGGCGAGGCCGGCCGCCTGTACACCGGCGACCTTTTCACCAAGGTCGTCTGGCAGGGCGCGTTCAGGGAGGCGGAGATCACCCACCGTGGCCGGGCCGACGGCATGCACGCTTTGAGGCACTTCTACGCCTCGACGTTGCTGTCCCGCGCGGTCTCTATCAAGGAGCTGGCTGAGTACCTGGGGCATGCCGATGCGGGCTTCACGCTGCGGACGTACACGCACCTGGTGCCGTCGAGCCACCAGCGGGCTCGGCAGGCCATTGACGCGGTGTTCGGGCGACGCGATGGGGCACAGCGGGATGCGAACATCGAGCTCTCCGCCTAGATCAGCGCCAATTGGTCAACCTACCTGCAGCAATCACCGATCAGTCGACCACCTGACTCGATCAAGTAGCAGCTGCCAAGAATCTAACGGCATGCCTATACTGTGGCCACGCGGCTGCACGCCCCGACCAAAGCAAAGGAGCAGGGTGGACGAGAATCTAAATGAAGCAATCGCCTCGCGGCGGCGGGAAATATCTACCGACGCCTATAGCATGTCACTGGGCGAACTAACAAATCTCTATCGCGATGGCGAACTGGACGTCCACCCTGAGTTCCAGCGAGTGTACCGGTGGACCGACGAACAGAAAAGTAAGCTGATAGAGAGTATTCTTCTTGGCATTCCCCTACCGTCTATATTTGTCGCACAAAATACCGACGGCACTTGGGACGTCGTGGACGGCGTGCAACGAATATCGACAATTCTTCAACTACAAGGCCTACTTGTAGATGAGGACCGGCAACCATTACCGAAGTTGACCCTTCGGCCAACGAGATACCTTCCTCAACTTGATGGAAAGGTTTGGGAAGACGCCGACCCAGACAAGTCGCTCGATCAGGCACAAAGGCTTGACATCAGGCGCGCCAAGGTGGACCTAAAGATCATCAAGAGGGACTCCTCTCCCGGGGCCAAATACGACCTATTTCAGCGCCTTAATGGCTTTGGCACACTTCTTAGTCCTCAAGAGCTCCGAAGCTGCATGGTAATTGCAACGGATAGAACCTTCTATCGATGGATCGAAAGGTTGAGCAAGCACGAATCCTTCGTGGAAACGACGTCCCTGACCGATCGACTCAAGGACGAGCAGTACGATCTTGAATTGGTTCTACGCTACCTCGCTTTCCGCTCCATTCCAGAGGATGACATCAGGAGAATCGGAGCACTTGGGGACTACTTGAACGATAAATCGGTTAAGATTGCCGAAGATGGCATCGACTACTCAGTGGAAGAAGAACGATTCAAGACCACCTTTGACCTGCTGAGTGAATCACTAGGCGACAACAGCTTCAGAACGTTCAACCCCAGTAAGGGCCGTTTTCAAGGGTCGTTCTCAAATACCGCCTTTGAGATCGTCGGCTTGGGCTTGGCCTATCACATAGACCACTACATTACTAACCAAGAGACCCTCGACCTAGAGAACCGAGTCAAGAAGATCTGGGAAGACGGAAGCTTTGGACGCGGATTCGCCACCGGCAAGAGCCCCGACGAGCGACTTCGACGAACGATACCTGCCGGCCGCAGCCTCTTCGCCCCCTAAGGCGTCCAATAGTGGTAACAAGATTGGAATTAGTAGCCGACAAATTAGACGGCGAGCTAGCCCTGCGTCGACGCGAACTGTCGGATATCAATCTGTCAGCCCAGTCGTCAGCCGGCAACAAGGCTGCCACACTGCGTCGAGCCGGACACGTAATGGCCTACGCACATTGGGAGGGCTTCGTAAAGCTGGCGCTTACAAATTATATTGCCGAGGTTTGCCAGCAACAGAGAGTGGTGGGAGATCTCAGGGGCGGATTGCGAGCAGCCATGCTTTCAACCCGGATCAATGTCAGCGCAGCAGAGAATCCGTTCTCTCTCGCGATCGAGCTTGTGGAGTCGGTCCGCGGGCACACAACCGAGAAGTTCACCTTAACACCTGAAAGCCTGCTGAAGACCGGCAATCTGACGTCCAAAAAGTTTCGCAGCATGCTGTCTATATGCTCACTAGACTACCTCGATTACTACGCCACCAAAGAAAACTTTATCGACGAGGTATTGTGCGGTAGACGACATAGAATTGCCCACGGTGGGCCTCAGCCTATCAGTGCGGACGACCTATCAAAGACCATCAACCGCGTACTTAATCTCTGTCAAATGGTTAATGACCAGGTGATCGAGGCACTGCTGTACGAACACTACTTAGCCAATAGCTGAAACATCGAAGCCTCGACTAGCTCGACCCACGACTCGACGTTCCACTCATGAGATGCAGGGGTTGACGCGGTGTTCGGGCGGCCTGGTGCCGATGACGGCCTGGAGGCGGCCTGATCATGGACCACCAGGGCCGCCCGAACTACCGAATCAAGATCAACCTAGCCCTTGAGCAGGGCGCGAGCCATGACGACTTTCTGGATCTGGTTGGTGCCCTCGTAGATCTGGGTGATCTTCGCGTCGCGCATCATGCGCTCCACCGGGAAGTCGCGCGTGTAGCCGGCGCCGCCGAAGAGCTGGACCGCGTCCGTCGTGACCTCCATCGCGATGTCCGACGCGTACGCCTTCGCCGCCGAGGCCATGAAGCCCGCGCGCTTGTCCCCGCGCTCCGAAGCCGCCGCTGAGGCGTACACCAGGTGGCGGGCCGCTTCGATCTTGGTTCCCATGTCCGCCAGCATGAACTGGACGCCCTGGAACTCCGCGATCGCCTTGCCGAACTGCTTGCGGTCCTTCACGTACGCCACCGCCGCGTCCAGCGCGCCCTGCGCGATGCCCAGCGCCTGCGCGCCGATCGTCGGGCGGGTGTGGTCCAGTGTGCGCAGCGCCGTCTTCAGGCCCGTGCCCGGCTCGCCGATGATGCGGTTCTCGGGGATCGTGCAGTTCTCGAAGTAGATCTCGCGCGTCGGGGAGCCCTTGATGCCGAGCTTCTTCTCCTTCGGGCCCACCGAGAAGCCCGGGTCGTCCTTGTGGACCACGAACGCCGAGATGCCGTTGGCCTTCTTCTCCGCGTCCGGGTCGGTCACGGCCATCACCGTGTACCACGAAGATTCACCCGCGTTGGTGATCCAGCACTTGGTGCCGTTCAGCACCCAGTGGTCACCGTCCAGCCGGGCGCGCGTGCGCATCGACGCCGTGTCCGAGCCCGCCTCGCGCTCCGACAGCGCGTACGACGCCGAAGCCTCCCCCGACGCGATCGACGGGAGCACCAGCTTCTTCAGGCCCTCCGAGGCCGACAGGATGATCGGCTGGGTGCCGAGCTTGTTCACGGCCGGGATCAGCGACGCCGACGCGTCGACGCGCGCGACCTCTTCGATCACGATGCACGCGCCCACGGCGTCCGCGCCCTGGCCGTCGTACTCCTCGCCGATGTGGACGGCGTTGAAACCGGACTTGACCAGCGCGTTGTACGCCTCGATCGGGTAGCGCTCGTTCTCGTCGACCTCGGCCGCGTACGGCGCGATCTCCTTCTCGGCCAGAGCCCGGACCGCGGCCCGCAGCTCCTCGTGCTCCTCGGCAAGCTGGTACAGGCCGTCGGTCACTTCCGGTCACCTTCTCTGCAACGTCGGGAGGGGTTCGATCGATGTTAGCGCTCGTTCACCTACGACGTCCTTGTGGCGTTGACCGCAGAATTCGTATGGTCGGGTGATGCCGATCACCGCGCCGACGACGCCGCCCGGTCTCCCCGCCTCCCTCGACTACCCGGAAGTCCCGGCCGGTTCGATCCTGGCGGCGGGTGCCGCGCGCTGGGGCGACCGGACCGCCTTCGCCCACGACGGCCGCAGCCTCACCTTCACCGAGACCTACCGCGCCGCGTGCCGGTTCGCCAACGCCCTGCGCGAGCGCGGCATCGGTCGCGGCGACGTCGTGGCGCTGCACCTGCCGAACTGCCTGGCCTTCCCGGTCGCCTACTACGGCACGCTGCTGGCCGGGGCCACCTTCAGCCCGGCGAACCCGCTGCTCCCGCCGGACGACCTCGCCTTCCAGCTCGCCGACTGCGAGGCCACCGCCGTCGTGACGTACGGCCCGGTCGCGGGCGCGCTCGCGAGCGTCGCCGGCCGGATCCCGGCACGGCTGACCGTCGTCGCCGACCCCGCCGGCGACCTGCCCGAGGGCGCTGCCGAGTTCGAGGCGTTCCACGCCGGGCAGCCGGAGACGCGGCCGGAGGTCGACATCGCGATCCACGACGACCTCGCGCACCTCGCCTACACCGGCGGCACCACCGGCCGCTCGAAGGGTGTGCGGCTCTCGCACCGCAACGTCGTCGTCAACACCCTCCAGCACGCCTGCTGGGGCACCGGGTCGGTGCCGGCCCTGGACGCGCACGGCGACGTCACCCTCGACCAGATCGGCGGCGAGGACGAGTGGCCGTCCCGCCTGGGCACCGGTGTCGCGATCAACCTGACGCCGTGGTTCCACGCCATGGGCATCATCGGCGGGATGAACGCGCTCGTGATCGCCGGCACCACCGTCGTCCTCCACTCGCGCTTCGACCCGGCGGCGTACGTCGCCGACGCCGAACGGTTACGCGTCACCGGTATGGGCGGAGCTCCGGCGCTGTTCGCCGCACTGCTCGCGACGCCGTCGTTCCACACCGCCGACCTGTCGTCGGTGAAGGCGATCGGCTCGGGCGCGGCACCGATGAACCACGCGATGATCAACGCGCTGCGCGAGCGCTTCCCGGGCGTGGTGGTCACCGAGGGCTACGGGCTCACCGAGGCGACGATGGGCGCGGTGATCTCGCCGACCTACCGCTCGGGCACCCGGAAGGTCGGGTCGGTGGGCGTGCCGATCTTCGACACCGAGGTCAAGATCGTCCCGGCCGAGGGCGGCGAGGACCCGCTCCCCGCGGGCGAGCGCGGCGAGGTGTGCCTGCGCGGGCCGCAGATCATGCTCGGCTACCGCAACCGCCCCGAGGAGACGGCGGCCGCCCTGGCGAACGGCTGGCTGCACACCGGCGACATCGGCGTCCTCGACACCGACGGCTATCTGTCCATCGTGGACCGCAAGAAGGACATGCTGCTGTACAAGGGGTACAACGTCTTCCCGCGCGAGCTGGAGGAGCTGCTCATCACGATGCCCGGCGTCGCGGCGGCCGCGGTCGTCGGCCGCCCCGACACCGAGGTCGGCGAGCTGCCGGTGGCCTTCGTGGTGCCCCGGGGAGAGCTGGACGCCGACGAGCTGATGGCCGCCGTCAACGAGAAAGTGCTGCCCTACAAGCGGTTGCGGGAAATCCACGTGGTCGAACAGATCCCGGTGTCCGCCGCCGGGAAGGTGCTCAAGCGCGAACTGCGGCAGCAGCTGATCGGCAAGCTCGGCTGAGCGAGCTAGTGGCCGGTCTTCTCGCGCAGGGCCGCGTCCTTGTCCAGGACCAGCTTCTCCAGGTCCTGCTGGAAGCGCGCCATCTTCGCGCGCAGGCCCTCGTCGGACGCCGCCAGGATGCGGACCGCCAGGAGGCCCGCGTTGCGCGCGCCGCCGACCGAGACCGTGGCCACCGGGACGCCCGCCGGCATCTGGACGATCGACAGCAGCGAGTCCATGCCGTCGAGGTACTTCAGCGGGACCGGGACGCCGATCACCGGCAGCACCGTCGCGGAGGCCACCATGCCCGGGAGGTGGGCCGCGCCGCCCGCGCCCGCGATGATCGCCTTCAGACCGCGCGACGCCGCCGAAGTCGCGTAGTCCAGCATGCGCTGCGGCGTGCGGTGCGCCGAGTAGACGCCGACCTCGTACTCGACGCCGAACTCGTCCAGCGCCGCACCGGCCGCCTCCAGCACCGGCCAGTCCGAGTCGCTGCCCATGATCACGCCCACCTGCGGCGCCATACCTGATCTCCTAGTGGATTTCGTAGCCGTCGAGCCAGACGGCGTGGGACAGCCAGTGCGCCGACAGCAGCGCCCGGTTGCGCAGGTCGTCCATGCGCTCGCCGGTGAAGTTGACGTGCCCGAGCTTGCGCCCCGGCCGCTCCTGCTTGCCGTAGAGGTGCACCCGGACCTCCGGGTACCGCGCGAAGAGGTGGTGCAGCCGCTCGTCCGGGCCCATCTCGGGCAGCTCGGACGCGCCCAGCACGTTCGCCATCACGCACGCGGGCGCGACCAGGTCGGTCCGGCCCAGCGGATAGTCGAGCACCGCCCGCAGGTGCTGCTCGAACTGCGACGTGCGCGCGCCGTCCATGGTCCAGTGCCCGGAGTTGTGCGGACGCATCGCCAGCTCGTTCACCAGGAGCCCGGTGTCCGTCTCGAACAGCTCGACCGCGAGCAGCCCGGTGACGTCGAGTGTCGACGCGATCCGCAGCGCCAGGTCCTGGGCTTCGTGCACCCGCTCGTCGCTCAGCCCCGGCGCCGGGGCGAGGACCTCGGTGTTGATGCCGCCGGTCTGCACCGTCTCGACCACCGGGTACGCCGCGCCCTGGCCGAAGGGCGAGCGGGCGACGAGCGCGGACAGCTCCCGCCGCATCGCCACCTTCTCCTCGACCAGCAGGGCCGTGCCCGCTTCGAGCAGCTCCGGCACGGTCTCGCGGGCGTGCTGCGCGGTGTCCAGCATCCAGACGCCGCGGCCGTCGTAGCCCCCGGTCGACGCCTTGAGCACGACCGGCCAGCCGTGCTCGCCGCCGAACGCGAGCACGTCGTCCACAGTGGACACCTCGGCGAAGGCGGGCCCGGGCACGCCGAGCCCGGCCATCATCTCGCGCATCACCAGCTTGTTCTGCGCGAAGCCGAGCGCGCTCGCCGCCGGCCGGATGACATGGCCCTCCATCGCCAGCGTCAGCAGGTGCTCACCCGGCACGTGCTCGTGGTCGAACGTGAGCACGTCGACCGAGGCCGCGAACTTCCGCAGCGCGTCGAGGTCGGTGTGGTGTCCCAGGGTGACGTCGCCCGCGACGAGCCCCGCGGCTTCGTTTTCGCTCGCCGCGAGCACGCGCAGGGACTGGCCCAGGGAGATCGCCGCCTGGTGCGTCATCCGGGCGAGCTGGCCGCCGCCCACCATGCCCACGACGGGCAGACCGGTGTGTTTGTCCATAGCGCCGATCAGCCTAGACGGTGACCACCTGCGGTGACCTCCGGACCAGACGGAGCTCACGCGCCGCGAGCCCGAGGATCCCGGCCGCCGCCGCGAGGACGTAGAGGTTGCCCAGGACCGACCAGCCCAGGCCCCAGCCGAACTCCGCGTCGCCGCCGTTGGGCACCAGCATCACGATCTGCGAGACGAACAGCAGCGCGACCGCCGCCGCGGCCCACCACCGCGCCTTGACCACCAGCAGCGTGATCAAGGGCACGCACCAGACCCAGTGGTGCGACCACGACACGGGCGACAGCAACAGCCCGTAGAACGCCGTCACCAGCAACGCGGCCGCCTCCTCACCGCGCCGGTGCAGCCGCACCACCAGCCACACCGCGGGCACCGCGAGCACCGCCGCCACCCCGACCGCCACCGCCAGCGACCAGGGGGCGAGTGCCGAAGCCCGGTTGACCAGCCCGTTGAGCGACTGGTTGAAGATCCAGTGCACGGACCCGACCCGGCTCGGGTCGGTCGCCGAATCCCGCCAGAACCGCGCCGCGTCGACCGGGATGACCGCGAACATCACCGCTTCGAGTGCCACGAACGTGCCCACCGCGCGCAGCCCGTCCTTCCACCGGCCGGTGAAGAACAGGTGCGGCACGAAGATCAGCGGGGTCAGCTTGATCGCCGCCGCCACGCCGATCAACACCCCCGCGAACCGCGACCCCCTGGCCGAGAGCACCAGGACGTCCAGCACCACGAACGCCATCAGTATCAAGTTGATCTGGCCCAGGAACAGTGTCTTCCACACCGGTTCCAGCGCCAGAGCGGCGGCCGTTCCCGCCGGCAGCACCCACCACTTGGGAGAGTGCCCCGGCGACGACGAAACCACCGTGATCACGACCATAAGGGCGACCACCGACAAAACCGCGATCACGCCCCACACCAGCCCGGACGGCACGAGGGCGAGCGGCAGGAACAGCGGCGCGGCGGCCGGGGTGTAGGTGAACGGCAGCCGCACCCAGTCGGGCAGCGCGGTCAGCACGTCCCGCGTGTAGAGCGGGTCGCCGTGCAGCAGCGTCAGCGCCCCCGCGCGGTACACGGCGCTGTCCGCGCCCACGTGCCACCCGGCGAGCCAGACGACGACACCGAAAGCCAGGACGAGCAGCGCGAGTACCCCGGCGAGCAGGCGGCCGGTGCGCGCGTCAGACGCCGGTCGCGACGTCGACATGCTCGTCCGGAGCGGCCTTCGCCCTGGCCCGCCGCTGCAGTCCCCAGCGCAGGATCAGCGCCGCGGCCAGCACGACCGGCATCAGGATGTAGGCGTCCCCCAGGATGTTCTGCCACACCTGCCAGTGCAGCTCGACGTTGCGGCCGTTCGGCAGGATCAGCAGCACGCAGCTGACGAACACGAACGCCACCAGCCCGGTCCCCACCCAGCGCTTCCACGCCGTCTTCGGGGTGGTCTTCGGCAGCCGCGAGACCAGCAGCACGATCAGCGGGATCACCCACACCCAGTGGTGCGTCCACGAGATCGGCGACATCAGCAGCGTCCAGAACGCCGTGACGAGCAGCGCGGCCAGTGCCTGACCCTTGCGGTGGAAGCGCATCAGCAGCCACAGCGCCGGGATCGCGAGCAGGAACCCGATGCCCATCGCCGCCTTCGACGCCCACGGCGCGAGGTCGGTGGCCCGGTTCATCAGCGCGTTGAGCGACTGGTTGCCCGCCCAGTGCACCGGCCCGATCCGGCCGGTGTCCGGCAGCGTGACGGTCCAGTACTTGGCGGCGTCGTGCGCGTTGATCAGGAACATCAGGCCCTGGAGCAGCACGAAAGTCGCGAACCCGCGGATGGCGTCCATGCGGCGGCCGGTGATGAACAGGTGCCCGAGGAACACCAGCGGCGTCAGCTTGATCGCCGCCGCGACGCCGACCAGGACACCGCCCCAGCGGCTCCCCCGCGCGCCGATGACCAGCATGTCCAGCAGGATCATGGCCATCAGGATCAGGTTGATCTGGCCGAGGAAGATCGTCCGCCACACCGGCTCGAGACCGAGGAAGACCAGGAAGAACACGATGGTCGAGCGGGCGGGCGAGGCCCACCAGCGCGGCCCGTCCGCGGCGGGACGCGGCAGCGCGCCGATCGCGATCCGGATCGACAGCGCCATCGCCCCCAGCGAGACGGCGGTGATCAGGCCCCAGGAGATCTGCGTCGGGAACGCCGCCAGCGGGACGAAGATCAGTGCCGCGGTCGGCGGGTACGTGAACGGCAGCAGCGCCCACCACGGCTCGGGGGCGAGGGTGTTCGCGTCGTAGAGCGAGTCGCCGCGCAGCAGCGTGAGCGCGCCGGCCCGGTAGACCGCGCTGTCGACCCCGAGCACCCAGTCGTGCTGCCAGCCGTAGATGCCGTACCCGATCGCGACCAGCGGGATCACCGAGAGGATCAGGATCGACCGCGGGCGGACGGACAGCCGGGCGAGTGACTTCCGCAGGGCCAGCCGGTGCTGGGGTCTGGCCGCGACGGCGCCGTCGACGTCGGTGGATACGGTCCGGGTCACCGCACCAGGAAATCATGACCGGCCCGGTCCCGGTCGGAAGGGTCCGAGGGAACCGGACTTTTCGTGCGTTACGCCCGCGCGAGGTGGGCCAGCAGGTCGCACGCCAGCTCGTGGGTGGCGGGCAGCCGCACCGCCGACACGCGGGGCCGTCCGGCGTCCGCGAGCTGCGCGTCGACCGAAAGCCGCTCGTGCAACGCTCTTCGCAGCGCGACGCCGTGCGAAGCGACCCGCTCGTCTTTCGGGACCAGGGCCGCGACGACGGACGGCCCGAGCGAAGCGATGGTCTGCCCGCTGTCGAACACCGCCCGCAGCGCGTCCGCGACCAGGATCATCCCGGTCAGCCGCGGGAACCCGGCGACGGCGCTGAGGTCGAGCGAGACGACCAGCAGCACGTGGTCCTCGGCCGCCGGCCGCTCGCACGCGGCCGCCGCGCGGTAGACCTCGACGAGCCGGGTCCGCAGGTAGGCCGCGGTCGGCAGGCCGGTCAGCGAGTCGGTGACCTCGGTGTGCACGAGCTGGTCGGTGGCGACGTCCGCCCAGGCCAGCGCGGTGGTCCGGAGCAGCCGCGCCGGCGTGGCGTCGACGTCCGGCACGATGAAGCCTTCGCCGCTGTGGTCGAGCACGGCGTGCAGCGCGGCGAGGTCGGCGAGGGTCTCCGCGAGCCCCGCGCCGGCCGCCGCCCGGGCCCTGGCCAGCCCGGCCAGCGCGGTTTCGGCGGCCTCGACGCGGCCCTTGGCCATCACGGCCGCGCAGACCGCGTCGACCTCGGGCAGGGCCCAGTCGCTGGGGAAGCGCCAGCCGGCGGCCAGGCTGGCCGTGCGCCAGCGCGCCCGCAACGCGCGCAGGGCGTGGTCGGCCCGGGCAGCGGGTGGGACGTCCTCGGGGCCGGACCGCGTAGCCGGAACGTCCACTGGCCACCCGCCCCTTTCGTCCGGTCCGTGTCGATCTTGCTCGGTGCTTCACGGTGAGGACGTGTCCCGGCAGTCACCGTGACGCGTACTGACCAGTTTTTGTCGCGAAGCTTTTCCCCGCGGCCACCCGGGGGTGGGTGATTTTGCTCCGCCGTCGGAGTCAACACCCCGACCACGACGTGACCGCGCGGGGTGGGTCAGTCACACTGGTCTCGCGTCCCGGATCCCCCTGAAAGGGCAGGTCCGGGCCCTAGCCGACCGAGGAGTGCCGTGTCCACCGTTCCCGCCGATCTCAGCGGAAAGAGTGACGCCGAGCTGATCGCGGAGGTCCGCTCCGGGAAGATCGCTTCGTACGGGGCGCTCTACGAACGGCACACCGGCGCGGCCCACAACCTGGCCCGTCAGCTGGCCCGCTCGAGCTCCGAAGCGGACGATCTCGTCTCCGAGGCGTTCGCCAAGGTGCTCGACACGCTCCGTGGCGGAAAGGGACCGGAGACAGCCTTCCGGGCGTACTTGCTGACCGCGCTGCGTCACACGGCGTACGACCGCACCCGCAAGGAACGCCGGATCGACCTCAACGAGGACATGACCGAGGTCGGCGGGGCCGCGGCCGAGGCGCTGACCGTGCCGTTCTCCGACACCGCCGTCGCCGGGCTGGAGCGGACGATGGCCGCGAAGGCCTTCGCGCGGCTGCCCGAACGCTGGCAGGCGGTGCTCTGGCACACCGAGATCGAGCAGCAGAGCCCGGCCGAGGTCGCGCCGCTGCTGGGGCTGACCGCGAACGGCGTCTCCGCGCTCGCCTACCGCGCCCGCGAAGGGCTCCGCCAGGCGTACCTGCAGGTCCACCTGCAGGAGAACGCCGAGGAACGCTGCCGCGCCTGCGCCGAGCGGCTCGGCGCGTGGACCCGCGACGGACTGTCCAAACGCGAACGCGCCCAGGTCGAGAACCACCTCGACGACTGCGAGAACTGCCGGGCGCTCGCCGCCGAGCTCGCCGACGTCAACGGCGGGCTGCGCGCGATCATCGCCCCGATCGTCCTCGGCGGCGCAGCGCTCGGTTACCTCGCCACCATCGGCGCCGCGAAGGCGAGCGCGGCCACCGCGGGCACGGCAGCCGCGGCAGCCGGGGGCAACGCCGGCGCGAGTGCCGCGGCCGCCGGGCCCCGCCAGTTCGCGGGGGTCGCCGCCTCCGGCGCGGCGGTCGTCGCGGCCGTCGTCATCGCGCTCGCCGTGGGCGGCGGGTCGCAGCAGATCCCGGCCGCGGCCCAGGTGCCACCGCCCGCCCAGCCGGTCCAGCCCCCGGCGCCGAAGCCGCAACCGCCGGCCCCGGTCGCCCCCGTCGCGCCTCCGCCGGTCCAGCCGCCCGCGCCCCCGCCGACTCCTTCCGTCCAGCCCGCGCCGCCTCCCGTCGTGCCTCCGGCACCGCCACAAGCGCCGGTCCCCGCACCGCCCGCGCCGGCACCGCCGTCGATGTCCGCGACGACCCCGCCGGGCGGCGTCGAGCTCAGCCCCGGCACCGCGATGAACTTGCCGATCACCGTGCGCAACGACGGCGGCAGCCCGTCGGAGCCGGTGGCCGTCGCGCTGAACCTGCCGCGGGGCGTGCACGCGGTCGACGCGGGCGGGGGCGGCGCGGCGATGGCGTTCGCCCAGGCCCCCGGCCCGATCTCGGTGAACTGCCCGGGCGGTGAGGGCACGGTGACGTGCAAGACCGGCACCGGCCTGCAGCCCGGCCAGAGCGCGACGCTGAACTTCCGGCTCCAGGCCGACGAGAACGCCGAAGGCGGCACGGTCACCGGGTCCGTCACCGCCGGCGTGCGGATCAACGTCGCGGTGAGCGTCAAGGTCACGGTGAAGCAGCCGCCGGACGCGGTGGCCCTGGAGGCGGTGGGCGACGGGCTTTCGGCGTTCCCCTGGACCCGCCATCCCCTGGTCTACGTGCGGGTCCGCAACACCGGCGAGACGACCAAGCCGGTCACGGTCACCTTCGACCACCCGCTCCGGCAGTGGTGGAGCCTGCGCGGCTTCCCGTGCACGCCGTCCGACGGCGGCGCGAGCTGCACGACGCGGGGCGCGCTGGCCCCCGGCCAGCACGTCAACCTGTGGGTGCGGCTGGACGGCAGGCCCGACGACGGCCAAGTGACGATCACCGCGCGGCTCGGCCGGGCGTCGGCACCGCCGGTGACGGTGAACTTCGGCTGCTGGCGCCACTGGTGCGAGCACGACCCGGTGCCGACGACCACGCCTTCGCCCACGACGCCGACGAAGCCTTCGAAGCCGACGCCGTCCAGGCCGTCTTCGACTCCGCCGGCGACGACGAAGACCGAGCCGGCGACCGAGCCGCCGGTGTCCTCGACGACGACCAGCGCCCCGCCGCACCCGACCGGCAAGCCGGGCGACAAGCCGCCGACGGTCACCCCCGAAAAGGCTTTCGGCTGGTTGACGGGGTAGCGTCCGCGCGGTGCGCGAACTGCTGAAGAAGCACCGCGAGCTCCTCCGCTTCGCCGTCGTCGGCGGGATCAGCTTCGTGATCACGATGTCCGTGAACTACGGCCTGAAGTTCACCGTGCTGCGGACCCACCCGGTGACGGCGCTGATCGTCGGCGTCCTGGTGGCGACGATCTTCTCCTACGTCGCCAACCGCGAGTGGTCGTTCCGCACCCGCGGCGGCCGGGAGCGGACGCACGAGGCCGCGTTGTTCTTCCTCTTCAGCGGCATCGCGCTGGGACTGAACGCGCTGCCGCAGTGGTTCTCGCGGTACGTGCTGGACTTGCAGACACCGCGGCTGTCGCCGTTCGGCGTCGAAGTGGCCGACTTCGTCAGCGGGATCGTCATCGGCACGCTGCTGGGCACGGCGTTCCGGTGGTGGGCCTTCAAGAAATGGGTGTTCCCGGAGGAGGACGGCCGCCCGCGCGCGGTGCCCGCCGCGGCCGCCGAAGATCCGGACATTCACGACAGCAAGGCCGCCTGAGCCACTGGACACCCCGGCGCTCTCCTAGACTGCGGGGTGTGACCGTTGTGGAAACCGTGCTCAAGCGCACGCCGGAACCACTGCGTTCGGTGCTGATCAAGCACCGGGAGCTGCTGAAGTTCGCGATCGTGGGCGGCACGACGTTCCTGGTCGACAACGGGGTCTGGTACGCCCTCAAGCTGACGGTGCTGGAGCCGAAACCGACCACGGCGAAGGCCATCGCGATCATCGTCGCGACCATCGTGTCCTACATCCTCAACCGCGAGTGGTCCTTCCGGACCCGCGGCGGGCGCGAGCGGCACCACGAAGCGGCGCTGTTCTTCGTCATCAGCGGCATCGCGGTGGGCGTCAACCTGGTCCCCCTGATCATCTCGCGGTACGTGCTCGACCTCGAGGTCCCGCACGTGACGTTCCTGGTGCAGGAGGTCGCGGACTTCGCGAGCGGCTCGATCATCGGCATGCTGCTGGCGATGTTCTTCCGCTTCTGGGGCTTCAAGAAGTGGGTGTTCCCGGACGAGCTCGGCGAGCGCCGGCGGGACAACGACCAGGTCACCCGCCTGCGCTGAGGCCCCTCCGCAAACTACTTGTCTTTTTACATGTAGTTGTCTAGAGTCACGTTCGTCAGTGTTCCTTCGTGAGGACGCCGTCCGGGTTCGGCCGGGCGAGCGGGACGATTCGAGGTGGTTTCCGAGCGCGAAGAGGTCGCATCCGCCACGCGGATGACGATGAAGCCTTTTCCCGACTCGACGGGATGTGCCTGAAGCACGTCCGCCCCTCCTCGTCCCTTTTCTTCATTTGGACATTCCTTGACAACAATCGCGCCTCAGCGCGCCAAAACGGCCGTGTTCGGCCTGTTCCTGTCCGTCTTCCTCGCGATGCTCGACGCCCAGGTCGTCGCCACCGCGCTCCCCCGGATCGCCGCCGAGTTCGGCGGCACCGGCGCCTACGCCTGGGTCACCACCGCCTACCTGCTCGCCGGGAGCGTCACCGCGCCGCTGTACGGCAAGCTCGGTGACGTCTTCGGCCGCAAACGCGTGCTCCTGGGCGCCCTCGCCGTCTTCCTGCTCGGTTCGCTCGCCTGCGGCCTGGCGCCGACGGCCGGCCTGCTGATCGCCGGGCGGGTCCTCCAAGGCGCGGGCTCCGGTGGTCTCTTCGTCTCTGTCGGTGCTTCGCTCGGCGAAATGTTCACGCCACGCGAAGGTGCGAAGTACTTCGGGTGGTTCTCGATCTGCTTCGCCGTCGCGTCGCTGTCCGGCCCGGTCGTCGGCGGCCTGCTCACCGGCTTGGCCGGCTGGCGGTCGATCTTCCTGGTCAACCTGCCGCTCGGCCTGGTCGCCGTGGGCCTGCTCACGGCCCTCGACCTGCCGCGGCGACGCAAAGACGCGCCGTTCGACTTCGCCGGCGTCGTCCTGCTCGGCGTCGCGATCACCGGCTTCACGCTGCTCACGCCGTGGTCGCTTGCCCTCGGGGCGGTTTCGGCCGTCGCGTTCGCCTTCGCCCAGCGGAAAGCGGCCGCGCCGGTGCTGCCGCCACGCCTGTTCCGTGACCGGACGTTCACCGTGTCCGTGCTGCTCAGCGTGCTCGCCGGGTTCGCGTTCCTCGGCTCGGTCAACTACATCGCCGTCCTCCTGCAGGCCGACGCCGGTCCGGCGGAAGGCGGGCTGCGGCTGGTGCCGATGACGCTCGCCGTTTCGCTTTCCTCGGTGGTCGCGAGCAGGATCATCGCCCGCACCGGCGCGTACCGCTGGGCACCGCGGCTGAGCATGGCGCTCGGCCTGCTCGCGGTGCTCGGCCTGCTGACCGTGGACGCGCTACCGCTGGTCCTCGGCTGCCTGGTCGTGTTCGGCCTGGCCGCCGGGCTCAACCTGCAAGTCCTCGCCATGGCCACGCAGAACACCGCACCGCGCGCGGACCGCGGCGCGGTCGCCGCCACCGTCAACCTCGCCCGCGCGCTCGGTTCGGCCCTCGGCCCGGTCGCGCTCGGCTTCGCTTACCAAGCCGGCACCCACGGCGTGTTCGTCGCCCTGCTGCCCGTGCTCGCGCTCGGCCTCGTCACGGCGTTCGCGCTGCCGCACGTTCCGCTTTCCCGCTAGGAGAAACCACGATGATCTTCGTCCTCGGCGCCACCGGCAAGGTCGGCCGCCACCTCGTCCCCGCCCTGCTCGACGCCGGCACGGGAGTCCGCGCGCTGACCCGCGACCCGGCGAAGGCCCGGATCGACCCGCGCGCCGAAATGGTCCGCGGCGACCTCGACACCTCGGACCTGCCCGCCCTGCTCGAGGGCGCCGACCGCGTGTTCGTGCTGACGCAGGGGCACAACGCCGACCGGGAAGCGGCGGTCGCGCGGGCCGCCGCCCGGGCCGGTGTCACCCACCTCGTCAAGCTGTCCACCACCGGTGTCCACTTCGGACAGAAGGACGCGATCACCCGCGCCCACGCCGAAGCCGAGCAGGCGATCCGCGAAGCGGGCCCGGCCTGGACGATCCTGCGGCCCGGCGCCTTCATGGACAACCGGTTCGCCTGGATCGGCTCGATCCGCGAAGAAGACGCGGTGTACGTGCCCGACACCGATCCGCCGTCCGCGCTGGTCCACGTCCGGGACATCGCCGCCGTCGCGACGCTCGCCCTGACGACGTCCGGTCACGAAGGCGCGACCTACGAGCTCACCGGCGGCGAAGCCCTCACCACCGCGCAGCAGGTCGCGATCCTGGCCGACGCGCTCGGCCGCCCGCTGAAGTACGTCGAAGAAAGCGAAAGCGCCGCGAAGGACCGCCTGATCCGGATGTACGGCTGGCCCGCGAAGGCCATCGACGGCCTCTTCGCCCTCAAGCGCGAGTCGGCCCCGCACGAAAGCGTTGTCTTCGACACCGTCGAGCGGTTGCTCGGCAGGCCCCCGCTCACCTTCGCGACCTGGGCACGTGAGAACACGGCGGCATTCGCCTACCATTACCAGGAGTGACGGCAGGGGAGGTGACCCGTTGAGCGACCGCCTGCGCGTCCTCGTCGTGGACGACCACCCGCTGTTCCGGTTCGGCGTCCGCACGCTGCTGGCCGCGGAACCCGAAATCGAGGTCGTCGGCGAGGCCGCGGGCGGCGCGGACGCGATCGAGGCCGCGGCCGCCCTGCGCCCGGACGTCGTGGTCATGGATCTGCAGCTGCCCGACCTGTCCGGGATCCAGGCGACGCGGCACATCGTGACCGCGAGCCCGGGCACCGGCGTGCTGATGCTGACGATGGCCGACGAAAGCGAGTCGGTCTTCGCGGCGATGCGCGCCGGTGCCCGCGGCTACCTGCTCAAGGACGCCGAGCCGGACGAGATCATCCGCGCCGTGCAGGCGGTCGCGCGGCGGGAGGCCATCTTCGGCCCGGACATCGCGAACCGCGTCCTCGGCTTCTTCAACCAGCCGCCGCCGGCCACCGAGCCGGTGTTCCCCGAGCTGACCGGGCGCGAGCGCGAGGTCCTGGCGCTGATCGCGGCCGGGCACAGCAACGGCGTCATCGCGTCCACGCTGTGCCTGAGCCCGAAGACCGTGCGGAACCACATCTCGAACGTCTTCGCGAAGCTGCACGTGGCCGACCGGGCCGAGGCGATCGTCCGTGCCCGGGAGGCCGGCCTCGGCGGGTCCTGACGGGCGGCCGTCCGGGCAACATCGGGACGCCGGTCCCATGTGCCCGGGACACTTCGCCGGGCACTGTGGTCGAGGCGGGGGTGGGGCCCTCGCCTCGTTCGAGGGGAATGGGTGACGATGTTCGAATCCGACCGGACACCGGTGGTGGTCCGCGCCACCGATCCGATCCTGCACAACGGCGTCTGCATGGCGCTGCGTTCACGCGACGAAGTCCGGGTGGTGGACGGCGAACCGGACGGCTCGGCCGTCGTGGCGCTGCTGGTCGCCGACCGGCTCGACGAGCCGATGACCCGGCTGCTGTCGGCGCTGCACCACCAGGGCTTCACCCGCATCGTGCTGATCGCGGGCGAGGTCGACGACAACGAAATCCTCAACGCCGTCGAGCACGGGGTCTGCGCGGTCGCCCGCCGCGCCGACGCCGGCCCGGAGGTGCTGGTCCGGCTGATCAAGGCTGCGGCGGCGGGCGAGGGAGCGCTGCCGCCCGACCTGCTCGGCCGGCTGCTGAACCGGGTTTCCCGCCTGCAGCGCCAGGTGCTCCAGCCGCGCGGTCTCCACCTGGGCGGCATGAGCAACCGGGAAACCGAGGTGCTCCGGCTGGTCGCGTCGGGGTTTTCGACGCAGGAGATCGCCGACGAGCTGTGCTATTCGCAGCGCACGGTGAAAAGCATCCTGCACGACGTGACGAACCGGTTCCAGCTGCGGAACCGCTCGCACGCGGTCGCCTACGCCCTGCGTGAAGGGCTGATCTGAGGCGGCCGATCGCCCGGGCCGACACGTCTTGAACGACTCGTTCAGGACTTCGGACGTCCTGAACGAGTCGTTCAAGACGTCCGGCGGGAGGCGGCTAACGCGGGACGCGTTCGGCGGGCCAGCGCACCTCGGGAACGTCGCTGGGCCGCGGCACCTTGAGGAAGAGGCTGAACACGGCCGGACGGCGGTTGGACAGCTCCAGCCGGCCGCCGTCCGCCTCGACCAGGGCACGGGCCAGCGCCAGCCCGACGCCCGTCGAGCCGCCTCCGGAGAAGCCGCGTTCGAAGATGTGCGGGGCCAGTTCGTCGGGCACGCCGGGGCCGGTGTCGCTGACCTCGACCACCACCGTGCCCTCGGCGTCGCCGCGGCGGGCGACGAGGGTGACCGTGCCCGATCCGTGCCGCAGCGCGTTGTCGAGCAGTACCCCGATCACCTCGCGGAGCCGGCCCGGCGTCGCGCGTGCCATCAGGCCGTCGGCCACGCGCGTGCGCAGGTTGCGGCCCTCCGAGCGGAGCAGCTCGCGCCACTCCTGCGCCATCGCGGGCAGCTGCGTGGGCAGGTCCACCGGTTCCGCGCCGACCTCGCGCGCCGCGCGGGCCGCCGCCAGCAGCTCGTCGAGTGCCTCGGCGAGCCGGTCGGCCTGCTCCTGGGCGGCCTTCGACTCGTCGGCCACCTCTTCGTCCGGGTGCACGGTCAGGGGTTCCAGCCGCAGCTGCAACGCCGTCAGCCGGCTGCGCAGCTGGTGCGAGACGTCGCCGACGAGCTGGCGTTCGCGCTGCACGAGCTGGGCGAGCGCGGTGCCGGACGCGTCCAGCGCCTCCGCGACCATGTCGAGCTCGCCCACGCCGTAACGGCTCGGGTCGGGCCGGAAGTCGCCGCCGCCGAGCCGGGCCGCGCGTTCGGCGACGTGCCGCAGCGGCTTCGCGAGTCGTCGGGCCGTCGCGATCGCCACCACCGCGCCGGTGCCGACCGACAGCAGCACCAGCAGCACGACGACGATCGTCACCGTCGTCTGCCGCTCGTGCATCGGGCCGGCCGGGACGGCGATCTCGACCTTGCCTTCCCGCGCCAGGTCGGCCGTCTCGGTGACGGTGACGGGACCCGGATCGCTGCCGTAGCGCTTTTCGATCTGGCCGCTCGCCCGGACGGTCAGCAACCCGTTCGCCGGGACCGCCGCGCGCACCTGGTCGAGGTCGATCTCCTCGCCGTTGGCGATTTCGGTGTCCAGGATGGCCGCCGCCGCGCGGGCGTTCTCGGCGAGCGTCTCGCGGTAGCTCGACTCGATCTGCCAGCTCGCCACGATGCCCAGCGGGATGCCGAGGACCGCCGCGGTGACGGCGACGGCCAGCAGGATGGCCAGGAGAATGCGGCGGCGCACGGGCTTATTCGGCGTTGAAGCGGAAACCGACGCCGCGGACGGTCGCGATCCGCCGTTCGCCGTCGTGGGTCTTGCTGGTCCGCCCCGCCGCTTCGTCGGCGGCGATGGCGAGCTTCCGCCGCAGCCACGACATGTGCATGTCGAGCGTCTTGGACGTCTTCGACTCGAGGTCGTTCCAGACCTCGGCGAGGATCTCGTCCCGGCTGACGACCTGCCCGGCGCGGCTCATCAGCACGCGCAGCAGCTCGAACTCCTTGTTCGCCAGCTGCACCTCGTGGTTGTCCACGGTGACCAGCCGGGCGCCGAGGTCCATCCGCACCCCGCCGGCTTCGAGGACTTCGGGAACCCGGCGGCGCAGCAGCGCGCGGATCCGGGCGAGCAGTTCGGCGAGCCGGAACGGCTTGGCGACGTAGTCGTCGGCGCCCGCGTCCAGGCCGACGACGAAGTCGACCTCGTCGGTGCGGGCGGTGAGCATCAGGACGGGCAGCTCGGTGCCGGCCGCGCGCAGCCGCCGGCACACTTCGAGACCGTCCATCCCGGGCAGGCCGAGATCCAGCACGAGCAGGTCGACGCGCTGGGCGGCGGTGGCGTCGAGCACCGAAGGGCCGTCGGTGACGACGTGGATCTCGTATCCCTCGCGTTCGAGGGCGCGGGAGAGCGGTTCGGCGATGGCCGGATCGTCTTCGGCAAGTAGGACCATGCTCACCTGCCCAACTCTACGGCTCGCGGGCGTGAAAACATCGTGACCGTGCCTGGCTACGAAGATGATCTGGCTCTCGCCACCCGGCTGGCTGACGCCGCCGACGCGATCACGACAGCGCGCTTCCGCGCCCTGGACCTCGCGGTGGAGCGCAAGCCCGACCGCACCCCGGTGACCGACGCCGACACCGCGGTCGAGGACGCGATCCGGGCCCTGCTGGCTTCGGAACGTCCCGGTGACGCGGTGCTGGGCGAGGAGCGCGGCGGCTCGGCCGCGGCCGGCCGCGCGTGGGTGCTCGACCCGATCGACGGCACCAAGAACTTCCTGCGCGGAGTACCCGTCTGGGCGACGCTGATCGCGCTGGTTTCGGACGGCGACCCGGTGGTCGGCATGATCAGCGCACCGCTGCTGGGCCGCCGCTGGTGGGCGGCCTCCGGATCGGGCGCCTTCTCTTCCGACGCGGCCGGCACGCGCCGGCTGTCGGTTTCCGGAGTTTCGTCGCTTTCGGACGCTTATCTGTCCACAACGGACTTGAACTCGTGGACCGAGTACCACTCCCGCGAGAAGTACCTGGACCTGACGGAAGCGTGCTGGGAGACCCGCGCGTTCGGCGACTTCTGGCACCACGTCCTCGTGGCCGAAGGTGCCCTCGACGTCGCCGCGGAGTGCATCGTGAACCCGTGGGACGTCGCGGCGGCCCAGGTGATCGTCACCGAGGCCGGCGGGCGGTTCAGCGATCTGGACGGTGTCGGGCGGTACGACAACGGCAGCGCGTTGTCGACGAACGGCCGCCTGCACGACGAGGTGCTGCGGATCCTCGAGCGGTAACCGGATAGGCCGCTCGGCGGGAACTTCTTGACCGGTCTGAACCACCGGTGGTTCACTCGCGGTGCTCGCCGGGTCACCCGGTTCGTTGACAACGTTGTCAACACGCTTTGTCGGCACGGGTCGCCCGCTCACCCCGGGAGGAAGAGCATGCGCAGAGCCGTCACCGCGGCCTTGATCGTCCCCCTCGTCACAGCGGTGGCCACCCCGGCCGACGCCCGACCCGACAACCGAGATCTCGCCGCCTACGTCAACCCGTTCGTCGGCGCGAAGGCCGGCGACACCCCCGAGACCAACACCTACGCCGGCGACACGTTCCCCGGCGCCGACGTCCCCTTCGGCATGGTGCAGTGGAGCCCCGACACGCCCCTGCAGCCCAAACCGCCCGCCGGGCAGGGCCGGTACTACGCGCGCGACCGCGACGGCGGCTACGCCTGGGAGGAGAGCAAGCTCCGCGGCTTCAGCCTCACCCACTTCAACGGCGCCGGCTGCGGCGGCGCGGCCGGCGACATCCCGTTCCTGCCGTTCGCCGGAAACCTGAGCACGTCGCCCGCCGTCGACGCGACCAAGTACTTCCCCGCCTTCAGCCACGCCGACGAATCGGCGTCGCCCGGCTACTACAAGGTGACCACCGGCTCCGGCATCACCACCGAGCTGACCACCACCCAGCGCTCCGGCATGGGCCGCTTCACCTTCCCGAAGAACTCCCCGGCCACGCTGCTCATCGACGTCGCCCAGTCCGCGATGGGCAGTGACGACGCGTCCGTCACCGTCGACCCGGCGCGGCGGACGGTCGAGGGCTGGGTCTCCAGCGGTCACTTCTGCCGCGGCCCGAACACCTACAAGGTCTACTTCACCGCTTCCTTCGACCAGCCGTTCCTGACCTCCGGGACCTGGCAGGACGCCACCGTGACGCCCGGCGGCACCAGCGCCCGCGGCGGCGACCTGAGCAAGACAACCTGGGACAAGCAGGTCGTCACGGCCGACGGCGGTTCCGGTGCCTACCTGACCTTCGACCCGGCCAAGCCGGTCCAGGTACGCGTCGGATTGTCCTATGTGGACGCATTCGGCGCACGGCTGAACCTCGCCGCCGAGCAACACGGCGACTCCTTCCAGACCATCAGGAACAACGCGCGCCAGGCCTGGAACGACCGCCTGCGGCAGATCACCGTCGAGGGCGGCACCGACGCGGCGACCAGGACGTTCTACACCGCGCTCTACCACACGCTCATGCAGCCGAACGTCTTTTCCGATGTGGACGGTCGCTACCCCGGCTTCGACAAGGCGATCCACCGCGCGAACCCGGGCCACGCGCAGTACGCGAACTTCTCCGGCTGGGACACCTACCGCGACGAGGTGCAGCTGCTGTCGATGCTCGCCCCGCACGAGGCCGCCGACATGGCGCAGTCGATGCTCAACCAGGCCGACCAGGCGGGCGGGATCTGGGACCGCTGGTCGCAGAACAACGACTTCATGGGCGTGATGGGCGGCGACCCGTACCACTCGATCATCGCGAGCACGTACGCCTTCGGCGCCACGGACTTCGACGCCGCACACGCGTTGAAATCCATGGTCAACGGCGCCACCCGCGTCCAGCAGGCCGGGGAACGCGCGCTCGAGCGGCCCGGTCTGTCGGACTACCTGACGCTGGGCTACCACCCCAACAACGTCTCCGACATGCTCGAGGAGACGACCGCGGACTTCGGCATCGCGCAACTGGCCCAGCGCCTGGGTGACCGCGAGACGTATCACCGGTTCATGAGCCGCGCGCAGTACTGGGAGAACGTCTACAACCCGGCCACCGGCTACCTGCAGACGCGGATGCGCGACGGCCAGTTCCTCTCGCCGTTCGACCCCGCGCAGTACCAGGAAATGCGTTACCAGGAAGGGAACGCGGCTCAGTACACGTGGATGGTGCCGTACAACGTCCGCGGGCTCTTCGACGCGATGGGCGGCGACGACGCCGTGAAGAAGCGTCTCGACTTCTTCTTCACGAAGCTCAACAGCGACGCCAGCTCGCCATACGCGTTCATGTCGAACGAACCGTCGTTCGAGGTGCCGTGGGAGTACGCCTACGCGGGCGCACCGTCGAAGACGCAGGACATCGTGCGTCGCTCGGCGGAGCTGCTGTTCAAACCGACCGAGGACGGCCTGCCCGGCAACGACGACCTCGGCGCGACGTCGGCGTGGTACGTCTTCGCCGCGCTCGGCATGTACCCGGAGGCGCCCGGCCGCGCCGAGATGGTGCTGGCCAGCCCGATGTTTCCGAGGATCACGCTGACGCGGGCGAGCGGGCAGCGGATCACGATCACCGCGCCCGGCGCGTCCAGCTCGGTGAAATACGTGAAGAGCCTGAAGGTGAACGGTCAGCCGAGCACCAGGCCGTGGCTGCCGGAGTCCTTCGCGGTGAACGGCGGCCGGCTCGACTTCACGCTCGGCACGTCACCGACGTCGTGGGGCTCGGGCGCTTCCGACGTCCCGCCGTCGTTCCGCGACGGCGAGGTCGCGGTGCGCGGCCGCGTCGGTCCGGGCCGGATCGTGGTCACCCCGGGCGGAAGCACGAGCGCCACGGTGACCGCCGAGGGCATCACCGGTGCCGGCACCGTGTCGTGGCAGGCGAAGCCGCCGGTCGGGATCACCGTGACGCCGTCGAGCGGCACGCTCACCGTTGGCGCGCACGAGACCGCTACGCAGCAGGTGACGGTGGTCGCGGGCGGGTCGGCGGACGCGTACACCAGCGTGCCGGTGGAGTTCAGCGGGCAGCAGGTGCCCGCGTACCTGCCGGTGACGGTCGGGAGGCCGGGGACGCTGCACGCGGCGAACACGAACGTCGGCGTCACGGACGACAAGCTCGTCCAGTACGGCGACTTCGGCGAGACCGACCTCTACCCCGGCGGGTTCGTGTTCTCGTACTCCGCGCAGGGGTTCGCGTCGCACGGCATCACACCGGGGGCCACAGTGACGGTGAACGGGCAGCAGTTCCGCTGGCCGTCGAGCCCGACGGGGTCGCCGGACAACGTGGTCGCGGCGGGGCAAACGCTTGCGGTGCTCGCCCCACCGCCGGGTGCGACGAAGCTGTCGTTCCTCGGCGCGGCGACCGGCTCCGACGCGCAGGGCACGGTGACCATCACCTACACCGACGGCTCCACGCAGCAGGCGTCCCTTGGCCTGTCGGAGTGGCTGCTCAAGGGCGGCGCGGAGACGCCGCAGTTCGGGAACACGGTCGTGGCGTCGGTCCCGTACGTGAACTCGGCGTTCCCGCGGTACATGTTCCGGCTCCAGCGGCCGTACACGTCGTACCTGTTCGCGACCGCCCCGATCGCCCTCGACCCGGCCAAGCAGGTCCGGTCGATCACCCTGCCCACCACCACGGGCGCGGGCCAGGCGCACATCTTCACCTACGCGGTGTCCTGACCGCCGAAGTCCGTCAAGGCCTCCTTCCCGGCCTTAAGAGCCGGGAAGGGGGCCTTCACGGCTTTTCAGGAGCCGGGGAGCAGGCCGACGGCGCCGCGGGCGACCTGGGCCCAGGCCAGCCGGCCGAAGAGGTAGTGGCACGCCACCTGTTCGCTGGTGAACCGCGCCCAGTCGTAGCGGTTGCCCTGCTCCCGCCAGAACACCTCCCACGCCTCGTCCTCGCCCTGCATGAGGCACCAGGCGTTGTCGACCTCGGCGCCGAGCGAGACGACCTCGGGCGGCACGCCCAGCACGCCGAGCCAGCGCTGGATCGACTGGGTGTTCATCAATCGTCATCCCCCTTGGCCTCGGCTATGTAGCCGAGGGTCACGAGTTCGTCGGCCGCGAGAAGGGCACGGTACCGGGTGCCACCACCGACCTGGCCGAACCAGTTCGCCGTCTCCGACCGCCACATCGGCACCGCGCGCACCACGACGTACCGGCGGTACTCGGCGTCCAGCATCCCCGGCGGCAGCGAGCGTCCCGCGAAGGGCGTGCCGTCTTCGAAGAACACGCGCCCGTACGCCGGGCCGAAGCGGTCGAGGACCGTGTCGGCCGGGACCATCACCGGCTCGGGCCGGTCCACGCTGCCTTCGGGGTAGATGTCACCCGGCGGCCACGCGTACTCGGGCCCGAGTTCGCTGTGCCCGACGACGAACCGGCGGATCCACACGGCCTGCGTCGCCCGCGCGTACGGGACGTACCCCTCGGTCAGGTGCCGCGGCACCGGCCGCGGCGGCGCGGTCGGCGACCGGCGGAAGCCCGCGGTGACGTTGGTCAGAGCCTGGTCGTCGAAGATCAGCCGGGCGTCCGGGTGGTCGTTCGGCGGGAAGCCCTCCGGGTCTTCGGGCAGCGGCAGCTGAAGCGCGGGCCGGTCCATGGCCACCGGCAGGTGCCCGATGGGGAACATGTGCACCAGGAACAGCGCGACGATGCTCTCCCGCTCGGTACGCGGCGAGCCGAGCGGCGGCAGCGGCGCGGGCGAACCCGGGTTCGGCGGTGGGCCCGCCACCGGCGGCGGCCCGGCCACCGGCGGCGGCAGCGGGGCCGGGGGCGGCGTGGGCGGTGCCGGTGGTGCCGGGGGCAGCGGGAACGGCGGCAGCAGCGGTGACACCGCGTGTGGCCACGCCGCGGCGCTGCCCGAGGGCGGAGTCGGTGCTTCTTCGAAGGCACCCGAATCCAGGCCGTACCCGGGCAGCTGCACCGGTCCGGTGTCGAGGTCGGCCTCGACCGGTTCGGAGCCTGCCTCGGAAGGCTCGGTCACACCCATCCTCCGGCTCGGTCGGTGCCCCGGGGGCACACGCTGTTCGACGCGGCCGCAGCGCTGCCGGTCCCCCTTGATACCGCACCCCTTCCTTCGGGGCGCGACGAGGTCAGCCCAGTGCGGCGACCACGCGGGACGGGCTCGGGCGGCCGAGCTGTCCCGCCATCCAGGCGCTGGCCCCGACCAGCGCGTCCAGGTCGACGCCGGTGGCCACCCCGAGGCCGTCCAGCATCCACACCAGGTCCTCGGTGGCCAGGTTCCCCGTGGCCGATTCCGCGTACGGGCAGCCCCCGAGCCCGCCCGCCGACGAGTCCACAGTCGACACTCCACATCGGAGCGCCGCGAGCGTGTTGGCCAGAGCCTGACCGTAGGTGTCGTGGAAGTGCACGGCCAAAGTACCGACATCGCCGAACAGCCCGATCAGGTTTTCCACCTGGCCCGCGGTCGCGACGCCGATGGTGTCGCCCAGCGACAGCTGCGAGCACCCCATGTCCAGCAGGCGGCGGCCGGCGTCGGCGACCTGCTTCGCCGGGACGACGCCTTCCCAAGGGTCGCCGAAGCACATCGAGAGGTAGCCGCGCACGTCCAGGCCCGCCTCCCGGGCCCGGGTGACCACCGGCTCGAACATCGCGAACTGCTCGTCCAGCGACGAGTTGAGGTTCTTGCGCGCGAACGTCTCGGTGGCGCTGGCGAAGATCGCGATGTGCTCGACGCCGGCGTCGAGCGCGCGGTCCAGGCCCTTCTCGTTCGGCACCAGGACCGGGTACCGGACGCCTTCGCGGCGGTCGAGCCGGGCCAGCAGCTGCTCGGCGTCGGCCAGCTGCGGCACCCACTTCGGGTGCACGAAGCTGGTCGCCTCCAGCGTGGTCAGCCCGGCACCGGCGAGCCGGTCGAGGAACTCCAGCTTGACCTCGACGGGCACGATCGTCTTCTCGTTCTGCAGCCCGTCACGCGGGCCGACCTCCCAGATCGTGACCCGTTCGGGCAGCTCGCCCGTCGAGGGAACCCGCTCCGGAAGGCCCAGTTCTCGCGTACCCATCAGCGTCTGCGTTCCCCGCGCGGCGGGTGCTGGGGCGGCAACGGTTCCGTCTGCTGCGCCCGCGGCCGGTAGTCGTCGTACGGGTTGTCGTTGACCTCGCGGTAGATCACCGTGTGCACCTTCTCCACGTGCGGGATGTCCTCGAACCGCAGCGGCTCGTCGGAGGCCGACTCGATGATCAGCGTGCCGCAGCCGAAGACCCGGTCCAGCAGGCCGTGCTCGAACTGGACGCTGTTGATGCGGCCCATCGGGATGTCGATGCCGGTGCGCTTGAGCACGCCCTCGCGGGCGATGAGCCGGTCGGTCGTCACGATGAAGTGGGTAGTCCGCCAGCGCACGAGCGGGGCCAGGAACAGCCACACGACGAGCACGAGCGCGACCACCCCGATGGCGATCAGCCCGACCGAGTTCCACGGCGCGGACGCGTCCTTCGCCAGGATCGCCAGCCAGGTGCCCGCGCCCACGGTGACCAGCAGCGCGAGCGTCGGGAAGATCAGCATCTTGAAGTGCGGGTGACTGTGCACCACGACGTGCTCTTGCTCGCTGAGCAAATCGTCCGGATAGGCCACGGCGGACGCTCCCAAGGTCGGTGCGGCGGTGTCGCTTCACCGTACCGGCGCGACACCCGGCCGGTGAGCGCAACGCCCCGAAGAATCAGGCGGGACGGACGTGCACCACGTCACCGGCGAACACAGTGTGCCGCTGCCCGCCCGCCATGTCGACCTGCAGCTGGCCGGCGGCGTCGATGTCGGCGGCGCGGCCGGTCAGCGCGGTGCCGTCCGGCAGCTGGACCTCGACGTCCTGGCCGAGGGTCGCGCAGTGGGTGCGGTAGTCGCCGAGCAGCCCGGCCTCGGTGAGGTCGCCGCCGGCCAGGCGCCAGCGCCGCTCCAGCTCGTCGAGCCCGCCGAGCAGCGCGATGGCGACGTCGGTGCGGTCGGTGTTCGTGGCACCCCGTTCGGCCAGCGACGTCGCGGGCAGCCCGCCCGGGCCCGGCTGGACGTCACCCAGCGGCAGGACGTTGAGGCCGATGCCGAGCACGATCGACGGCTCGGTCCCGGCGACCGCCTCGGCGAGGATCCCCGCGCACTTGGCGCCGCCGGCGAGGACGTCGTTGGGCCACTTGAGCACGGCGTCGACCCCGACGGACGCGGCGGCGGCCCGGACGGCCAGCCCGGCGACGAGGGACAGCGAGCCGAGCGCGGCGAACGGGACGCCCGGCCGGAGCGCGACGCTGAGGTAAAGGCCACCCTTGGGTGAACTCCACGACCGGGCCCGCCTGCCGACTCCCGCCGTCTGCTCCTCGGCGAGCAGAACGGTCCGGTCCGCAGCCCCCTCCTCGAGGGCTTTCCGCAGGTCGGCGTTGGTGGAGCCGGTGCGCTCGACGACGTCGATCTTCGCGTACCGGTCCTCGAGCGCCGACGTCAGCCGCGCACCGTCGATCTCAGGCATGTGCCCACCATATGGGAGTCCCCCTAACGTGCAAGCTACTCAGTCGTTCACTAAGAGGTGCGCTCTTCTAAGTTGGACACCGTGACGTCCAAGCCGACCTCCTGGGCCCGCGGCGCCGCGCTGCGCGGCCTGGTCGCGCTGCCGCTCGTCGCGGGTCTCGTCACCGCGGGCTGGCTGCTGGCCGACCGCGCACCGGAGCCCGCGCCCGCCCCCGCGCCGGTCCCGGTGGCCCAGGCCGGGCCGTCGGTCCTGGAAGTCAGCGCCCCCGTGAAGGCGCAGGAGCCGGGCCAGGGCGCGTCCGGCCAGGGCGGCAAGAGCCCGCTGCGGCAGTGGGCCGACCAGCTGGCCGGTCCCCTCGACATCCCGGCGGACGCGCTGGTCGGCTACGCGAACGGCGAGCTGGCGCTGCGGAGCGAACGGCCGTCGTGCCACCTGTCGTGGGTCACGCTGGCGGGGGTCGGCTCGGCAGCGTCGGACCACGGTCGTGCCGGCGAGAACCTCCTGGGGCTGACAGCGGCGCAGGCCAAGAAGTACGGCGGCGACGCGTCGGTCGCGGCCGGCCGGGCGCTCTGCGCGAGCGGCGCAGACCTCGGCGCCGGGCCCGGCTGGTGGAAGGCGATCGCGGCCTACCACCCGGGCAGCGAGACCGAGCTGTTCCGCCAGCGGGTCCTCGGCATGGCCCAGCTCTACGCGACGCTCTCCCTGGACCCGGCGTCGGCCGGCTCGGCCAGGGTCCGCGCCACCCGGTTCGCCCTGGGCCAGCTCGGCCTCCCGTACGTCTGGGGCGGCAACGGTCCCGACGCGGGCGCGGCGGGCTTCGACTGCTCGGGCCTGACGAAGGCGTCGTACGACAGCGCGGGCGTCGCCCTGCCGAGGACGGCGGACAGCCAGTTCCGCGCACTTCCGCCGGTCCCGGCTTCGCAGGAACCCCGCCTGGGCGACCTGGTGTTCTACGGCAGCCCGGCGACGCGCATCCACCACGTCGGCCTGTACCTCGGCAACGGCCTGATGATCAACGCGCCGACCGAGGGCCAGGCGATCCAGATCCACACGTACCACTCGCCGGGCGACGACTACGCGGGCGCGGGCCGGCCGGCCTGACGGCTTTCGCCGGCGGGGAGGACGTGACGGCGCCGGACGGGCGCCATCGCCGTCGGGTGCGCGACGCTCCAGGCCGCGGACCTGCAGATCAGCTCCTTGATACGGGCGGCCGTCCTGCCGGTGACCGCGGCCGGCTTGGGCCGGTCGTCCGGCGTCACCCACTGCACGACGGCGTCCCGGCGGCCGAGGCTGACGCACTGGGCGGTGTAGCCGATCTTGTTCCCGGGGACCTCGCGCCCGGTCAGGCGGGCGGCGATGGCGTCGGCCGCCAGGTAGGCCGAGGGCACTCCCGAAGCACACGACATCCGCAGCGGCGTGCCGCTCGCGCCCGGGGCGAACGCGGCGTCACCGACGGCGTAGACGTCCGCGTGCGAAACCGATCGCATGGTGTCGTCGACGACGATCCGGCCCGTCTCGGAGACCTCCAGCGTCGTGGCCGCGGCGATGGGGTGGACGGCGAAGCCGGCCGTCCAGACGGTGACCTGAGCCGGGATCGCGCGACCGTCGGCGGTGACCGCGGCGGCCTGCTCGACGCTGTCGACAGAAGTGTGCTCGTGCAGCGTGATGCCGAGCCGGTCGAACGACCTGCGCAGGTGGTCCTGGGCCTTCTCGCTCAGCCAGTCACCGAGGCCGCCACGAGCGGCGAGCGAAACGTCGAGGTCCGGACGGGCTTCGGCGATCTCGGTGACGGCTTCGATGCCGGTGAGGCCGCCGCCGACGACGAGCACGGTCCCGCCGGCGGCGAGGTCGGCCAGCCGCGTGCGCAGCCGCAGCGCGGACTGCTTGCCGGCGAGGAAGTGGGCGTGCTCGGCAACGCCGGGAACCCCACCGTCGGCGGCCGTGCTGCCCAAGGCGTAGACGAGCGTGTCGTAGCCGATCTCGCCGAGGTCGTCGGTGACGGTCTTGCGTTCGACGTCGACGGCCTCGACCCGCGCGATCCGCACCCGCACGCCGGTGCCCGCGAAGACGTCGGCGAGGGCGCGGAGCTCGAGGTCCTGGCCGGTGGCGAGCTGATGCATGCGGACGCGCTCGACGAACTCGGCGTCGGCGTTGACGAGGGTGATCTCGGTGCCGGCCGGGTGCAGCCGCTTGGCCAGGCGCCCGGCGGCGTTGGCTCCGGCGTATCCGGCCCCGAGGACGACGATGCGGTGCTTCATGGTTTCGCTCCTGTCCGGTCGGTGGGTGCTTCCTGAACCGGGCAGCGGCGCGAAACCTGACAGATGTCGGTTGTGACCTGGCTCACCAGTCGCCGGTGAGCGGCTCCCCCTGTCCGGAGACGGCCCACTGGCGCGTCGCGCGCTCGAGCTTCGCGGGGTTCGCCTGGGCGTGGACGGCCGCGATACCGTCCGTGGTCACGTCCAGCGCGAAGACGCCCACGACCCGCTCGCCGACCACCATGACCAGCGCGGGCACCCCGTTGGCGACCGTGGCGAGCAGCTCGGGACGGCCGCCGACCATCTCCCACTTGGCCTCGCTGGGCGTGAACAGCGTGCGCAGGAACCTCGCCACCCGCAGGGCTCCGGTGATCGGCCGCGGCACCGAGAAGACCACGCCGCCGCCGTCGCCGATGCTGATCGCGTCGTCGGTCAGCATCCGCACCAGCGAGTCGGTCTTGCCGCTGAGCGCCGCGGCGAGGAACTCCTCGACGATCTTGCGGGCCGCGGCCGCGTCGACCGCCACCCGGCGCCGGTCGCCCGCCAGGTGCTGCTTGGCGCGGCGGTGGATCTGCTGGCAGTTCGCCTCGGTGAGGTCGAGCATCCCGGCGATCTCGGCGTGCGCGTACCCGAACGCCTCACGCAGCACGTAGACGGCGCGTTCCTTGGCGGAAAGCCGTTCCATCAGGGTGAGCATCGCGATCGAGACCGACTCGCGCTGCTCGACCGTGTCGGACGGGCCGAGCATCCGGTCGCCGGCGAAGACCGGCTCGGGGAGCCACTGGCCCACGTAGGTCTCCCGCCGGGCCCGCGCCGAGGTGAGCCGGTTGAGGCAGATGTTGGTGAGCACCTTCGTCAGCCACGCCTCGGGCGTCTCGACGAGCTCCCGGTCGGCGGACTGCCAGCGCAGGAACGTGTCCTGCACCGCGTCCTCGGCGTCGGCCGCCGACCCCAGCAGGCGGTACGCGATCGCCTCCAACCGGGCCCGGGCCCCCTCGAACACCTCGACCTCGTGCGCGCCCACCAGCATGCTGCGCAGTCAACCACGCGAACCGAGCCCGGACTCGTAGGCGAACACCACGAGCTGGGCGCGATCGCGGGCCCGCAGCTTCACCATGGCCCGGTTGACGTGCGTCTTCGCGGTCAGCGGGCTGATCACCATCCGCGCCGCGACCTCGTCGTTGGACAGCCCCTGCGCGACCAGGCCGACGGCCTCACGCTCGCGGTTGGTCAGCTCCGCGAGCCCGACGCCGGGCGCCGGGGGCCGCGTGACATACCGGTCGATCAGCTTGCGGGTGATCGACGGCGCGAGCAGGGCGTCCCCGCGGGCCGCGACACGGACGGCGTGCAGGAAGTCCTCCGGCCGGATGTCCTTGACGAGGAACCCCGCCGCGCCGGCCCGTAGCGCGTCGAAAACGTATTCGTCGAGGCCGTAGTTGGTCAGGATGACCACGTGCACGCCGGCCAGCACCGGGTCCGCGGCGATGCGCCGGGTCGCCTCGATGCCGTCGGTCCCGGGCATCCGGACATCGACGAGCGCGACGTCCGGCAGGTGTTCCCGCGCCAGCGCAACGGCTTCGTGGCCGTCTGCGGCCTCGGCCACCACCTCGATGCCGTCCTCGGCGTCGAGCAGCGCGCGGAACCCGCTGCGGATGAGCGGCTGGTCGTCGGCCAGCAGGACGCGGATCACGCCGGGTCCACCGGAAGCTCGGCTTGGACGCTGAAGCCGCCTTCACGACGAGGCCCGGTGTGGAGCCGGCCGCCCAAAGCCGTGACGCGCTCGCGCATCCCGGTCAGGCCGACGCCCGGCGCGGTGTCCACGGTGGCCCGGCCGTCGTCGTCGACCCGGATGACCAGCGCGCCGGGCCGGTGGTCGATCCGGACCGACGCGGTGGCCGCGGCGGCGTGCCGCGCGATGTTCGTCAGTGACTCCTGGACGATCCGGTAGGCGGTCCGGCCCACCGCGGCGGGCACGTCGTCGCGCCGTCCTTCGATCGTCAGCCGCGCGTCCAGACCCGCGCTGCGCGCCCGGCGCACGAGTTCGGGGACGTCGCCGAGCCCGCGCGGCGGGTCCCGGTCGTCCTCGCGCAGTGCCTCCAGGGTCGCGCGCAGTTCCCGGGCCGCCTCGCGGCCGGCGTCCCGGATCGCCAGCAACGCCTCGGGCACGTCCTCGCCCCGCTTGCGGGCCAGGTGGACGGCGACTTCGGCCTGCACCTTGATGACGGAGATCTGGTGGGTGAGCGAGTCGTGCAGTTCCCGCGCGATGTGCAGCCGTTCCTCGTCGGCGCGCCGCCGCGCGGTCTCCTCGCGGGTGCGCTCGGCCTCGTCGGCCCGGCGCTCGGCCTGCCGCAACGCCTCCCCCGCCGCGCCCGCGGCGATCAGCCAGGCCAGCTGAAGGACGTCCCGCGACTGCGTGAACGCCTCGCCGGCGTCGTGCAGGCCCGAAGCCAGGAGCGTGAGCGGAACCCCGGCCAGCATGAGCACCGAAGCGACCACGGCGGCGACGCGGTGTCCCGTCCGGACCGCCGCGTACACCGCGAACAGGTAGGCGACGACGGGAACTTCGAAACCGGCGGCCTGGTAGCCCAACGCGCACACAGCGGTCGCCGCCAGCACCGCGATCGGCGCCCGGCGACGCGCGGCCAGCGCCAGCCCGCCGGCCACCAGGAAGACGTAACCCAGTACGGCGAACTCCGCGGGCCGCGGCCCGGACAGCCCGGCGATCAGCAGGGCCGCCGCCACCCCGGCGGCGATCACCCCGTCCACGATCCACGCCCGGCTCACCCACGCACCCTAACCGGACATGCGCGCGGAGAACTCCCGCACGCAGAGCATTTCCGGACTACCGCGAGCGCGGTAGTCCCCCGGCTCCTGCCGCGCCGGTGGCAGCGCGAAGTGTCTGCTCCCGCGCGACGACGACGGCGGGTTGCGGCGGCCATGCTCCCGGCAGCATCCGACACGAGAGAAGGAGTCCTCATGAACGTCCACCTCGCCGCGGTCAGCGCCTACGACCTGACGCCCGGGCGGCTCTGGTCCCTGATCGCCGCGCTGCTGGGAGTGGCCGGGGTGGTCGCGGGCGTGCTGGCCCTGCGCCGCGGCCGCGGCGCCGTTGCCGCACTGGGCGGCGGCGCGGCTGGCGTGGTCATCGGCGGATGGGTGGTGGCCGCCGCCAAGGGGGGTCCCGGCACCGGGTACGGGATCGTCGGCGGGTTCCTCGCCCTGGCGGTCGGGCTGGCCGCGCTCGTCCTCGGCGGGCTGGCCATGGCTCGCTCGCGCGGTTTTGTCGGTGGTCGCCGCTAGCGTCTCCGGACATGTACGAAGTCGATTTCGTCGAGTTCCCGTCCGCGTCGGCCACGGCGTCCGGGCAGTTCTTCGAGCGCGCGTTCGGCTGGGCGGTGACGCCGTACGGCCCGGACTACACCGACGTCGGCGCCACCGGCGTCACCCTGGGCTTCCAGGCGGACGCGGCCGAACAACCGCGCGCGCCGCTGGTCACGATCCGCACCGACGACCTGGCAGCGGCCCGCGAGGCGGTGGAAGCGGCGGGTGGCGTGGTCACGAAAGAGCCGTTCGCCTTCCCCGGCGGGCGCCGCTTCCACTTCCGCGAGCCCGGCGGGAGCGAGCTGGCCGTGTGGTCCCGGGATTAGCGCGCCATCGCCAGCTCGACGTAACCGGCTTCCCCACCGCCGTAGTAGGTCGACGGATCGCCTGCCGCGAGCGGCCGGCCGAGCGCGAACCGCGTCACCAGGTCCGGGTTCGCGACGAAGTGCCGGGCGTACGACACCGCGTCGGCGATCCCGGCTTCGACCACCGCGTCGCCCGTCTCGCGGTCGAAGCCGTTGTTGACGATCAGCGGCCCGCCGAACAGGCCCCGGTAGTGCTCGAAGGCGGCGAAGTCCGGTCCGGTGTCGGGTCCGCGGAGGTGCAGGTAGTCGACGTCGAGCCCGGCGACGAGGTCGTCGTACTCGGCGCGCAGCTGTCCGTCCACAGTGAACAGCCCGCCGGTCCACCACGGCGAGAGCCGGACGCCGGCGCGCCCGTGGGCGGCGACGGCCTCGACGACCTCCAGCAGCAGCCTGCGGCGGCCGTCCGGAGAACCGCCGTAGGCGTCGGTGCGCCGGTTCAGCCGCGGGTGCAGGAACTGCGCGAGCAGGTACACGCCGTTGGCCGCGACCTCGACGCCGTCGAACCCGGCGCGGCGGGCGTTCTCCGCCGCCGCGCCGTAGTCCGCGACGACCGAGCGGATCTCGGCCACGCTCATCGCGCGCGGAGTGACCGTCGGGCGGCGTCCGGCGGCGGTGTGCACCTCCTCTTCGGGGTTCACCGCCGACGGCCCGGCCGGCCGGGCACCGCCGAGGAAGTCCGGGTGCGAAACCGCGCCGGTGTGCCACAGCTGCAGCACGATCCGCCCGCCGAGCCCGTGCACGACGTCCGTGACCCGCCGCCACCCGGCGACCTGGGCCTCGGTGTACACCCCGGGGACGTCCCGGAACCCGACGGCCCGGTCGCTCACCCAGGTGCCTTCGGCGACGATGAGCCCGGCGCCGGCGCGCTGGGCGTAGTAGGCGGCTTGGCGGTCGCCGGGCACGCCGCCCGGGACACGCGCCCGGGTCGTCGGCGCCACGACGACGCGGTTCGGCAGGCGCCATCCGCCCAGGTCGGCGGGGGTCAGCAGGTTCATGGTCACCTCTGGTCGTCGGAACACGTCGGGGAAGCGACGGTGGACGCGGGCGAAAGGTGACCGATGGACGAGCTGGTGGCGAAGTTCGAGGCCGAACGCGGCAGGCTGCGCGGGCTGGCCTACCGGATGCTCGGCTCGGCGGCCGAAGCGGACGACGCCGTCCAGGAGGCCTGGCTGCGGCTGAACCGCGTGGACTCCGTCGACAACCTGGCGGCCTGGCTGACCACGGTCGTCTCCCGCGTCTGCCTCGACGTCCTGCGCTCGCGGAAGGCGCGCCGCGAGGAGGCTTTCGAGGTGTTCCCGGAGCCGGCGGGCGACGCCGACCCGGCGGGCGAAGCCGAGCTCGCCGACTCGGTGGGCCGCGCGCTGCTCGTCGTGCTCGACGCGCTCGGCCCGGCCGAACGGATCGCGTTCGTCCTGCACGACCTGTTCGCGGTGCCGTTCGACCGGATCGCCCCGGTGCTGGACCGGACGCCGGTGGCGGCGAAGAAGCTGGCGAGCCGTGCGCGGCAGCGGGTGCGGGGCACGTCCCCGCTGCCCCCGGCCGACCTGGCCCGGCACCGCCGGGTCGTCGACGCGTTCCTGGCCGCGGCCCGCGGCGGCGACTTGGCCTCGCTGCTCGACGTGCTGGCCCCGGACGTCGTCCGCCGTGCCGACGCGGCCGCGCTGCCGGCGGGAGCGGCACTGGAAACGCGGGGAGCCCGCGCGGTGGCCGAGGAAACGCAGGTGTTCGGCAAACGGGCTCGCTTCGCCGAAGCCGCCCTGGTCGACGGCGCGGTCGGGGTCGTCGTGGCGCCGCGCGGACGGCTGGTGCTCGCCCTCGCCGTGGTGGTCGAAGGCGAGCGGGTGGCGGCGTATGAGGTGATCGCCGACCCCGCCCGCCTCGCCGCGCTGCACGTCACGCTCCTCAGCGCTTGATCCGGTACGACAGGTGCGTCACGCCGGTGCCCTCGATGACCTCGGGGCCGGTCAGCTTGGTGGTGGCGTCGAGGTGGTCGAAGAAGCGGACGCCGGAACCCAGCAGCACCGGGATGAGGTCGACCTGGATGCCGTCGAGCAGGCCGAGGTTCAGGCACTGCTGGGCGATCGTGGTGCTGGCGACCGCCACGTTCTTGTCGCCTGCGGTCTTCTTGGCCTGCTCGACGGCGCTTTCGAGGCCGTCGGTGACGAAGGTGAACGGCGCGTCCGGGTGCGGCCAGTCCGCGGGCTCTTCGTGGGTGACGACGAAGACCGGCACGCCCATCGGGTGCTTGCCGCCCCAGCCCTGGGTGAGGTTGAACAGCCGGCGGCCGGTGATCAGCGCGCCGACGTTCTCCATCGCGTGCCGCAGCATCTTCGCGCTGGCCTCGGAGGTCTTGAAGGTGGCCCAGTCGACCGCGGTGGGGACCTCGACGTCACCGTTGCCGAACCACTCGAACAAGTGATCGATGCGGTCCTCCGGGTCGGCGACGAAGCCGTCG
The DNA here is from genome assembly GCF_040640995.1 of Amycolatopsis sp. NPDC021455. Lineage (NCBI taxonomy): Bacteria > Bacillati > Actinomycetota > Actinomycetes > Pseudonocardiales > Pseudonocardiaceae > Amycolatopsis > Amycolatopsis sp. NPDC021455. The sequence goes on from NZ_JBFACT010000037.1 coordinate 52,014, forward strand.
AGGGACATGGACATGTTGGCGATGACGTCGGCCATGATGACTCCTTTTCGCTGGTCGGAGGCGGTTTGCCTCGCTGATGAGAAGTCTTCCGCGTCGGCCCGGCCGGAAGATCTGCCACCTGGCCGACATCCGCCCGCGGGTGGCCGATCCCTTGACAGCCGGACGGGCCGAGGTCACCATGAACGCATGTTCATGAACGTGTGTTCATAACGGAGGGGACGACATGACCACGATCGTCAACACAGGACAGGCGGAGGCATGGAACGGCTACGAGGGGGAACATTGGGCAACGCACGCCGACCGCTACGACGCGGTGAACAGCGGCTTCAACGGCTACCTGCTCGACCACGTCCGGGCGGCCGACCGGGTGCTCGACATCGGCTGCGGCAACGGCCAGCTGACCCGGCTCGCCGCGGCGCGGGCCCGGTCCGCCACCGGGGTCGACCTTTCCGGGCCGATGCTCGCGACCGCGCGGGCCCGGGCGGCCGAGGTGCCGAACGTGACGTTCGAGCAGGGTGACGTCCAGGTCCACCCCTTCGCCGCAGGACAGTTCGACCTGGCGATCAGCCGGTTCGGGGTGATGTTCTTCGCCGATCCGGTGGCCGCGTTCGCCAACGTCCGGCGGGCCCTGAGCCCCGGCGGGCGGCTGGCGTTCCTCTGCATGACCGCGTTGTCCGGCACCGACCTCGGCCGGGTGTTCGGCGCGCTGGCGGCGTACCTGCCCCAGCCGACCGGGCCGGACGGCAGCGGCCCGACGTCGTTCGCGGACCCGGACCGGACGAGGGCGGTGCTGACCGGAGCCGGCTTCGAAGACGTGGCGTGCGCCCGGGTCGAGGCCGGCCAGGTCTGGGGCCGCGACGTCCCCGACGCGGCGCGGTTCATCGCCGGCTGGGGTCCGGTCCGCCACCACCTCGGCCTGGTCGACGACGCGACGGCGACCAAGGCGACCGAAGCGTTGACGGCGGCGCTCGAGCCGTTCGCGGAACCGGACGCGGTCCGCCTGCGCGGCACCGCGTGGCTGGTCACGGGAAGGAGGTCGTGACGGCGGCGCCCGTACGATGGCGGTGATGTCACCGAGGAAAGCCGCGGCTCAGCGGGACGGGCAGTCCCTGCACGACCTGCTGGTCGAAACCGCCCAGAAGATGATCGCCACGCACGGGACGACCGGGATGACCGTGCGGGAGATCGCGCGCATGGCGGGCGTCGCCGACGGCGTGCTCTACAACCACTTCTCCGACAAGGAGGAGCTGATCGCCAGGGCGTTGCTGGAGCACGTGCGCACGACGGAGGCGGAACTCGGCGAACTGCCGGTGGCGGGCGAAGGCACCTTGACCGGCAACCTCCGCCGCCACCTGGAGTTCGGCTTGGCCCTGCACAAGGTGATCGTGCCGGCGTTCAGCGGCCTGGTCGGGCAACCCCGGGTGCTGCAGCGGTTCGCGGAGATCAGCGAGCGGTCCGGCTACTGGCGCGACCGGCTGGTGGCCTACCTGAAGGAGGAGCGCGCGCTCGGCAGGCTCCACCCGGAGTCCGAAGTGGACGCCACGGCGGCCCTCCTGGTGGGCTACTGCCACGCCACGGTCATGGCGGCGGTCTTCCCGCACACCGGCCCACTGGACCCGCCACCGGTCGACTCGGTGGTGACCGCCGCCCTCCACGGCATCGCACCCCGGGACACCGAACCGCCCGCCCCCGGCTAGACCATCGGGTTGCCACTGGCCGTGACTTCGGGGACCTCCTGAACCACGTCCCAGTGCTCGACGATCCGGCCGTCCCGCACCCGCATGACGTCCGCGATCGCGCTGCCCCGCGACCCGGGTGTCAGCCGGAGGAGGCTGTGCGTGCAGACGAGGTCGTCCTCGGCGATCACCCGGCGCACGTCCAGGCTCAGCTCCGGGAAGCGCGCCACGAACCCGGTCAGGTACTCCGCCGAGGCCTCGGCGGACGCCGGGGCGTGGGGGTTGTGCTGGACGTAGCCGTCGCCGACGTACGCGGCGAAGGCGTCGGCCGGGCGCTTCTCGGTGAAGGCCAGCCTGAGGAAGGCGAGGACGACTTCCTTGTTGTGCTGCGGTTCCGTCATCAGTGTCCATCCTTTGTGGAGTTATCGACACCAAGCCCACCATCCGCGAAAGAGAAAGGGAAAGACCTGTGGACTCTGCCGCGATACTCTCCCGATATGGACGATGTCGAGGTCCGTGAGCTGCGGTACTTCCGCGCGGTCGCCGAAGAGCTGAACTTCTCCCGAGCCGCCGAACGGCTCGGGATGGCGCAGCCACCGCTGTCGCGGGCGATCCGGCTCCTGGAACGGCGGCTCGGCGTCCAGCTCTTCGAACGCACCAGCCGGCACGTCTCGCTGACGCCGGCCGGGAACGTCCTGTTCGCGGAGTCGGCGAAGGCCCTCGACGCGGTCACCGCGGCGGTCCGGCGCACCCGCCGGGCGGCGCAGCGGACGCCGGCGCTCGTCGTCACCGCGAAACCCGGCGTCGCGACCGATCTGCTGCGGCGGATCGCCGACGCGCACCCGGATCCGGTCGAGATCCGGGTCAGCGGGTTCGGCGAGCAGGCGGAGATGGTGCGGGACGGCCGGGCCGACGTGGCGGTGGTCGGCTGCCCGGGCACCCACCACGGCCTGGACGTCGAGGTGCTCTTCAGCGAGCCGCGGGTGGCGGCGCTGGCGCCGGGCCACGAGCTCGCCGCCCGGTCCGCGCTGACGTGCGCCGACTTCGCCGGGCGGCCGACGCCGTGCTGGCCGCTCTCGTCGGCCGCGGACCGGGCCTACTGGTCCGGGCAGGACGTGACCGGCGGGCCGGTGACGCCGGGTCCGGTGGTGTACGACAGCGCCCAGCTGCTGGAAACGGTCGCGCTCGGCCAGGCGGTCGCGTTGCTGCCGGCCTCGTTCGCGGAGCTGGGTTCGCGGGACGACGTCGTCTACCGGCCGGTCGTCGACGCGTCGCCGTACTCGCTCGCCCTCGCGTGGGCGGCCGGGGCGCGGGATGTGCGGATCGCGCGGTTCGTCCGGACCGCCTCCGAGGTCAGCGAAGCACTACCTCGACCGGGAGCAGTCCCGGCGGGGTGACCGAGCGGATCACCGGCGGCACCCGGACGTCGTCGGCTTCGAACGCCACCCGCAGCTGCTCGACGTCTGCGTCGGCCATCAGCTCGGCCAGCTCGTCGGCGCGGGCGAGGGCGGCCGGCGCGAGCGAGGCGGCGGTGTCGATGCTGCCCCAGACGTCCCACTGGAGCATCTCGTGCTTGTTGAGCGAGGCGAGGTCGAGCAGGAGGCTGTACCGCCCGTACGGCAGGCCGCGCAGGAACGGCACGTCCAGGTCCGGGGAGGCGACCAGCCGGGCCGGGTCGACGTCGCCCGCGCGGGCGGCGGTCCACGCGTCGGGGGCGGTCAGGAACCGGTCGCGGGGCACGTCGAGGAGGTTCAGCTCGGTGCCGTCCACCGGATCGCGGTACCCGGGCGGCATCTGGGCTTCGACCAGGTGCCAGCCGGAGCCGTCGTGGACTTCGGCGACGACGTGGTCGATGTACCAGCCGGGCATGAGGTAACTCGCGAAGCCGGCCCGGGCGCGGGCCGGGATGCCGTGGTGGCGCGCCATCGAGACGAACAGGAGGGTGAAGTCGCGGCAGCAGCCGACGATCCGGTGCAGCGGTGCCCGCAGGCCGCCGCCGGGTGGTGCCGGGTCGAGTTCGCGCAGCCGCGCGAACATGTCCGAGGCGTACCGGAGGGTGATCTCGTCGTGGCGTTCGGCCGGGAACCCGTGCTCGGTGATGTCGCCCGAGCCCCAGTAGTGGAACACCAGCTGGGAGGCGGCCTCGCGCAAGGCGGCGAGGTCGTTCGGCGTGGCGTCGAGCCACTCCGCCTGCGTGCCCGGGTCGGAGAACCGGCTTTGGCTGACATAAAAGCTCTGGCTGACGGAGAAGTCGTCCATGGTCGGCGACGCTAGCGGGATTTCAGCCTGCTTGGACAGCGAGTTCTCCGCGGAACGTCGAGCGGTACGCACTCGGCGACACCCCGAGGGCGGCCTGGAAGTGCTGGCGCAGCGAGGCCGCCGTGCCGAAGCCGGCTTCGGTGGCGACGCGGTCGACCGGCAGGTCGCTCTCCTCGAGGAGCTGGCGGGCGCGCTCGATGCGTTGCTGCGTCAGCCATTGCAGGGCCGAGATGCCGACTTCCTCGCGGAAGCGGCGGGTGAAGGTGCGGGTGCTCATCGCCTCGCGGGCGGCGAGTTCGCGCAGGGTCAACGGCCGGTGGAGGTTCTCCAGCGCCCACGCCCGCGCCGCCTTGGTCGACGACGTGCGGGGCTCGGGCACCGGCCGCCGGACGAACTGGGCCTGGCCGCCCTCCCGGTGCGGGGACACCACCGTGCCGCGGGCGACCTCGTTGGCGACGGCCGCGCCGTGGTCGCGGCGGATCATGTGCAGGACCAGGTCGATCCCGGCGGCGACACCCGCCGACGTCAGGACGTCGCCGTCGTCGGTGTAGAGCACGCACGGGTCGACGTCGACCTCGGGGAACCGGTCCTGCAGCTCCCCGGCGGAACGCCAGTGGGTGGTGGCCCGGCGGCCGTCGAGCAGCCCGGCCGCGGCGAGCACGAACGCGCCGGTGCAGATCGACGCGATCCGCGCGTCCGCCGGGATCGCCTCGAGCGCGGCCTTGAGCGGCGGGGTGAGCACGCGCCCCATCGGCTCGTACTCGACCAGGGACGCCGGGACGATCACCGTGTCGGCCTCGGCCAGCACCTCGGGGCCGCGGTCGACCGGGATGGTGACGTCGGCGTCGGTGCGCACCGGGCCGGGCTCGAGTGTGCAGGTCACGACCTCGTACAGCGGCTCGCCGGCCGCCGAGCGGGCCTGCCCGAACAGCCGGTGGACGATGCCCAGCTCCATCACGAGCATGCCGTGGCGGACCAGCACGGCGACGTGGTGACGGTTCGGGTGCACGAATTCGGCCATGGCTCGATTCTTGCACAGGTTGGCCATCGGGCCACTCGATCGCGCCCGGCAACCGCGTGATCATCGGAGTCATGAACGTGTTGTGGGTTTTCGCGCATCCCGAGCCGCGCTCGCTGAGCGGGGCACTCCGTGACGACGGGCTCCGGACGCTCCGCGAGCTCGGTCACGACGTCCGGGAGTCGGATCTGTACGCGATGAAGTGGAATCCGGTGGTCGACGCCCGCGACGAGGTGAACCCGGACATCCTCGCGGAGCAGGAAAAGCTCGAGTGGGCGGACACCGTCGTGGTGCAGTTCCCGTTGTGGTGGTACGGCATGCCCGCGATCCTGAAGGGCTGGTTCGACCGCGTCTTCGTGAAGGGCTTCGGCTACGGCGTCTTCGCCGAAGACGGCCGGACCCTGCGCTACGGCGAGGGCCGGCTCGCGGGCAAGCGGGCGATGGTGGTGCTCACCGCCGGTGCCCGCGAGCCGGCCATGGGGCCACGCGGAGTGAACGGAACGCTGGACGAGGTTCTGTGGCCGCTGCACCACGGAACCCTGTTCTACGCCGGGATGTCGGTCCTCCCGCCGGTGCCGGTTTACGGCGCCAACCGCGTTTCGGACACCCAGTTCGCCGCAGCCCGGTCACACTTGCGGCGGCGCCTCGGCACACTGGAAACGACGGAGCCGATCCCCTTCCGCACCCAGAACGGCGGCGACTACGACGACGACCTGGTCCTCCGCCCGGACCGCTCCCCGGGCGCGACCGGGCTCGCCGTCCACCTCAGGCAGGCAGGGTGAGGCGCTGGCCCAGACCGCCGTCCACGGGGAGGTCGGCCCCGGTGGTGAACGTCGCTTCGAAGGCCAGGAACAGCACCGCCACCGCGACTTCTTCCGCGGTGGCGTGGCGCTTCAACGGCGTGATCTCGTCGCCGATCGCCTTGAACTCCGCCAGCACGGACTCCGGCACGCCGGTGACGCCCATCGTCGGCGTGTCGGTGTAGCCGGGGCTGACCACGTTCACCCGGATCCCGCGCGGCGCCAGCTCGGCCGCGTACGTGCGGGCGAACGACCGCACCGCCGCTTTCGCCGCCGAGTACAGCCCCATCCCGGCGATCCCCGCTTCGGCCGCGACCGACGTCGTGAAGACGAACGAACCACCGGGCCGGACCAGCGGCACCAGGCGCTGCGCGGTGAAGTACGCGCCCTTGGTGTTGACGTCGAAGGTCCGGTCGTAGACCTCGGGCGTCGCCTCCTGGTACGGCGTCAGCGTCGAGAAACCGACGTTGACGAACACCAGGTCCAGCTCGCCGAGCGTGTCCGCGGCCACCGCGGCCAGCTCGGCGACGTCGTCGAGGCGGGCCGCGTCCGACGACAGCAGGTGCGCCTTGCCCGGCAGGGTGCCTGCCAGCGGCGAGACGTCCCGGCCGGTCAGGAGCACCTCCGCGCCGCCGTCGAGCAGGGCGCGCACCACCGCCATCCCCATGCCGTGCGTGCCGCCGGTGACGACGGCCTTCTTCCCCAGGTACTTCACCGGATCTCCTCGATGACGCTCGCGATCGCGTGCGAACCGTGGCCCGCGGCCACCGCACGGTCGAACAACTCCCGCAGCGCGGCGGGCACCGCCGGGTTGATGCCCTGCGCCCGGCTGGTCTCGACCAGCAGGCCGAGCCCGGCCGCGTTGATGTCCAAAGCGGACACATCGGTGGCGTAGTCGCCGCCGGCGACCTGCTCGCCGATGCCGGGCAGGAACCCGCCGACGGCCGAGTGCCACGCCGACGCCATCGGCGTGAACTGCTCCGGCGTGACACCCTCGGTGCCGACCAGCGCGAGCGCGTGCAGGTAGCCGGCCATGGCCGACCACATCATGCCGAGCAGCGCGAGGTCGTAGAGTGCCGCCAGCCCGGCGTCCTCGCCGAGGAACACCGGTTCCCCCAGGACCTCGAGCACTTCGCGCTGCGCCGCGAACACCGTTTCCGAGCCGCTGTAGAGAACCCGGGCGGCCGGCGTCCCGACGGTCTGCGGCACGGCCATGATCACGCCGTCCACGTAGTCGATGCCCTGCGACGCCGCCCACCCGGCGGTCCGGCGGGCCTCCTCCGGGGTCCCGGACGTGAGGTTGACGAGCACCTTCGGCGACGCGGCTTCCAGCACCGGACGTTGGATGTCGTATGTGGACAGACAACTGACGACGACGTCGGCCGCGGCCACCTCGGCCGGGGTGGCCGCGAGCCGGGCACCGCGGTCGAGCAGCGGCCCCGCCTTGAGCGGCGACCGGTTCCACACCGAGACGTCGTGTCCCGCCCCCAAGAGCGCCCCGGCGAGGGCGGCGCCCATCCGCCCCAGGCCGAGCACGCCCACCTGTTTCTTGCTTTCTCCCATGGTTTCCATGCTGCTGGGGCGCTTTACACTGGACAAGTACCGACTAATAAGTCGGGTACCCACCAAAACGTAAGGATCCTGCATGCTGGCCAGAACGTACCGCTGTGGGCTGGACGCCGCCGTCGACGTGATCGGCGGCCGCTGGAAGGCCCTGATCCTCTGGGCACTGCACGCCGAGCCACTGCGGTTCGGCGAACTGAAGCGGAAAGTGGCGGGAATCAGCGAAAAGATGCTCATCCAGGCCCTGCGGGAACTGGAGGCGGACGAGATCGTGCACCGCGAGGTGTTCCACGAAGTCCCGCCGAAGGTCGAGTACTCGCTGACCGAGCAGGGTCAGCGGCTGAACACGGCGTTGCTGCCGCTGGGCGACTGGGGCGAGGAGAACATGGCCGGGATCGCGAAGCGCCGCGGCGTCACGCCGGCGCCACCGCATACCGCTTCAGCGTGATCGCGTTCCCCGCCTTGAGCGGCAGCTCCTCGATCACCTTGCGCCACGGCAGGTACGGCAGCAGCCGGTAGTTCAGGTTGCGGAACCTCAGCCACGTGCGTGTCGGCGGGACGAACCACTTCCCGTTGCCCTCGGCCAGCTTCTGGCAGGCGTCGACGAAGCCGCGCATTTCATCCTGGTACGCGCGGAACGCCGGCACGTGGTCGCCGCCGGCCGCCGCCAACTCGCCGGCCAGCACGTAGGCGCCGACGATCGCGAGGCTCGTCCCCATCCCCGAAAGCGGTGCGGCGCAGTACGCGGCGTCGCCGACCAGCGCTACGCGCCCGCGTGCGTACGAGTCCAGCTTGATCTGGCTCGCCGAGTCGAAGTAGAAGTCCGGCGCTTCCCGCATCGCCTTGAGCAGCACCGGCGTCTCCCAGCCCACGTCCCGGAACGTCTCCTCGACGATCCGGCGCTGTTGTTCCACGTCCCGGTGGTCGTGAGCGAGCGGGGCCGAGCCGAACCAGAACAACGCCTTGGCTTCGGTGTTGTCCCGCGCGCTGTAGACGCCGACGGTCCGGTTCGGCTCGTTGTAGAAGCGGCCGGCGTGGTCGAGGCCGAGGTGGTTCGGCACAGTGAAGATCGAGACGTAGTAGCCGAGGTCGCGACGGAACCGGGACTCGTCGCCGAAGACCAGTGAGCGCACGTTCGAGTGCAGCCCGTCGGCCCCGACGACCAGGTCGAACTCGCGCGGCTCGCCGCGGTCGAAGGTGACCGTGACGCCCTCGCCGTGCTCGGTGACGCCGGTGATCGAGTCACCGAAGACGTACTCGACCCCGTCCTCGGTCGCCTCGTACAGGATGCGCGAAAGGTCTCCGCGCAGGATCTCGAGCTCGCCGCTCTGGTAGGTCGGCGGCGTGACCACCAGCGGCCGGCCAGCACTGTCCACATAGGTCACTTCGCCCATCCGGGTCGCCGCCGCTTCGACCTGGCCGAGCAGGCCCATCCGGTCGAGCACGCGAAGGGACGCGCCGCGGAAGTCGACCGCGTAGCCGCCGTCGCGCGGTTCGGGTGCGCGTTCGACGACCGTCGGCGTGAAGCCGTGGCGGCGGAGCCAGAAGGCGAGGGCGGGGCCGGCGACGCTCGCGCCGGAGATGAGGACTCGTCGGTTCTGCATGCCGGGAACGGTAACCCGGATTTGGGCGATCGCGCAAGGCGTTCGCCTAAGACGTTCGTGCTAGGCTCCGGCCATGGGCAACAAGGAAGCACTCCTCGCCGGCGCGAAGCGCTGCCTGTACGAGAAGGGGTACGCCCGCACGACCGTGCGTGACCTGGCCTCGGCGGCGGACGTCAGCATGGCCGCGATCGGCTACCACTTCGGCTCCCGCGAAGCGCTGCTCAACGCCGCGCTGATCGAGGCGAACGAAGAGTGGGGCGAGACCCTCGCGAAGACACTGCAGGTCGAGACGCCGCCGGACGCGTCACCGGCCGAGCGCTTCGAGCTGATCTGGCAGCGCGTGGTCGAGTCGTTCGGCGAGCACCGCCGGATGTGGGCGGTGAGTTTCGAAGCCTGCTCGCAGGCCGACCTCGACCCCGAGGTCCGCGCGCAGCTGGCGAACGCCGTCGAGCTGGCCCGGCACGGCCTGGCGAACCTCTTCCAGAGCCTCGACGAGGGAACCGCCGAGGCCCGGGCCGCCGGCACGGTGCACCAGGCCCTGCTGTCGGGCGTGATGCTCCAGTGGCTGATCGACCCGGGCAACGCGCCATCGGGCGCCGAGGTGGTCCGCGGCCTGCGCCTGATCGCGGCGGACGTCCTCGGCGAGCTGTAACGCGACCTCATCGTGTCGCGACCTGTGCCTGGAGACGCCGGGCCGATTCGGATCCCCGGCGCCGGAAGGGGTGGGGACAGCGGTGACCGGCGAACAGTTCGTCACGGGCCTCAAGAACTTCGCGCCTCTTTTCGCGGTCTTCGCGGCCGTGCTCCGGACAATCCCCGCACTCATCGCTTCGGGCAAAGCACGGAAACGCGGGCGCAACCCGTCTCACGGGACCATCAGGATCCGGGCCCTGAAGTCGAATGCGCCGTGGGACAAATACGACAAGGAAAAGGAACTCTGGCCTGCCGACTGGGACAACGACGAAACGAAGCGCCGGTACCGCAGGCGGGAGCGCCGCTGGATCTGGATCTTCATGATCGGCTTCCTGGCCGCCACCATCTACTACGGCTGCCTCTTCGTCGACGACGTGTTCGGCGACCTCATCTCCTCCAGGGAGGGCACCGGCTTGCTCGCCGGTCCGGCCTTCGCACTGTTCCTCGTGCTCTTCTCCTTCCAGGTGCGGTTCCTGCGGAAGATCTGGGGTGACCGGGGGTTGACGCCGTCGCTCTACGGCGCCTCCGGATCGGTGACGGTGTCCGGCGAGCTCGCGGAAATCCGCCAGTACTGCCTCGGCGCCCTGTACGAGGCAGGCAGCACCCTCGTGAGTTGCACCGAGAAATGGGACGCGGGTGGCGAGTACGTCGAAATCGTGGCGGCCACCGGGATCTGGCCGCCGCAAGGACTGAACATGGGCCCGCTCCAGCTGGTGTCGTTCCGGGGCCAGAAGGTGGTGGTCCAGGTGCGCCCGGTGGGCGGAACCGAGTGGAACGTCTCCATCTGGAGCGACAACATGGATCCCGGGGTCGACGAAGGGCGCCGGGCGAACAAGCGGAACGCCCGGTCCTTCGTCGAGGCCTGGACTTTCTTCCCGGGCAGCGCCGAAGATCCGGCGCCTACGCGCTGACCAGGTCCGCGCCGGCGAAGAAGGTCCGCGCCGCCGTCATCGCACCGTCGTCCAGCAGGACGTCGCCGGGGCGGCTGCCGTTGCCGAGCAGGACTCCTCCCCAGTTCATGCCCAGGTACTCCGCGCAGAGCTCCAGCGTGCCGATCAGCGGCTGGGCCTCGCGCGGCGTCTCGCTCAGCACACTGACGCCCCACAACGTCTTCCCGCGCATCTTCGGCTTGAACTCCACCGGCAGGCGCATCCACCCCGACCAGTAGTCGAGGTAGAGCTTCACGCTCGCCGCGACCGTGTACCAGTACACCGGCGACGCGATCACGATGTCGGTCGCCGCGAACGTCGCGTCCATCAGCAGCTGCTCGTTCTCGCCCGGCGCCGGATGCTCACCCGCGCCGTGGCGGCGGTCCTCGAACGGCGGCAGCGGCACCTCCGGCAGCCGGATCCACCGCTGCTCGACGTCGTGGGGCAGCTCCTTCGCCGCCCGCCGGGCCAGCGTCTCCGTGTTGCCCCCGGCCCGCGCGGAGCCCACCAGGAACAGGAAGCTGCGGTCGCTCATGTCCGAACCTCTCGCGTTTATTTGCATGTACATATAAATACTGTCCCTGGACTATCCTTGTCGTCAAGAGGAGGCAGGAAGATGACTGTCGACGAACAGGCATGGGGACGAGTCCTCGTGCTGCACGCCCGGATCGAGCAGGAGCTGGCGAAAGCCCTGCAGCGGCGCCACGGGCTGGGCCTGTCCGAGTACCGCGCACTGGGCAAGCTGGTCGCCGGACCGCGAGGCGGCCTGCGGATGCAGGAGCTCGCCGAGGCGATCGGCCTCAACCAGAGCTCGGTCAGCCGGATGTGCGCCCGCCTCGAAGACGCCGGCCTGACCATCCGCGACCTGTGCGAGGACGACCGCCGCGGCGTCTACTCGGTGATCACCGACGCCGGCCGCAAGCGCTACGCCGAGACCGAGCCGACCTACAACGCGGTGTTGCGGACCGCGCTCGACAAGGCCGCGAGCGACCCCGAGCTCGCCGCCGCGGCCGCCGCCGTCCGCGGCGCTTGACCCTTATATGCCTCAGTGGTTATATACAGGCATGGCCGCGAAGCTGCTGACCGTCGACGACCGCCCCGTGCTGCGGCTGGAACGCCGGCTGAAGCACGCGCCTGAGAAGGTCTGGCGCGCCATCACGGACCCCGCCGAGCTCGCGCACTGGTTTCCCGCGCGGGTGGACGTCGACCTGCGTGACGGCGGCGAGATCCGGTTCACCTTCCCCGGCGAGGACACGACGACGACCGGCCGCGTGCTCACCGCCGACCCGCCGCGCGAGTTCACCTTCGTCTGGAACGACGACACCCTGCGCTGGCTGATCTCCCCCGACGGCGACGGCAGCCTCCTGGAGTTCACCCACACCTTCGGCCGCGGCGACCCGGCGATCGCGAAGCTCGCGGCGGGCCGCAACGCCGCCGGCTGGGACGTCTGCCTCGACGCGCTCGACGCGCGTCTGGCCGACCGGGACTTCGAGCGGCCGCAGCGGTGGCACGAGCGGATGGCGTCCTATGTGGACGAATTCGGCCTCGGGGACGGGGAGGTGCTCGGCGGCACGATCCGCTTCCGCCGCGACCTGGTCTGGAAGCCGGTGGACGAGGTCCGGGCACTGGTGCCCGACGAGCCCGGCTGGCAGGTGGTCCACGATCCCCTCGAGGGCACCCGCGTCGAGTTCGCCGAGGCGGCGGAAGACGACGTCGCCGCGCAGCTCACCAGGCGGCACGAGCAGCTCGACAAGCTGTTCGCCGCGACCTTCGGCGTCGACCTGCCGGACTGGGCGCCCGACCGCGTCGAAGCGGTGAAGAAGCACTACGGACGGCGTCCGACCCAGGGTTGACGCGCGGGCACGAAGTCCGCATTACGTTCGGTTCATGCGCATTCGCGTCATCCTGGACGTCCTGGCGGCCGCGGCCCTCGGGGTCGGTGCCGGCGGCAACCTCGTCGCCGGCGCGTGGCTGCTGCCGTCGTGGCTGCCCGCCTGGCTCGGCTGGACGATCCTCGTGGGCAGTGTCCTCCCGATCGTGCTCCGGCGGTGGTGGCCGCTGGGCAGCTACGTGCTCGGGCTGGCGCTTTCGGCGGCCGCCGTGCCCATCGGCGGGCCGGTCTTCGGCGCCGCCGTGGTGAGCGCGGGCTGTGCGCTCTACCTCGTGGTGATCCGGCTGCGCAGCCGGATCGGCCAGATCGGTCTGGCGGCGGGCATGGTCGAACTGGGCGTGCTGGCCCTCACCGCGCCGAACCCGGACACGGCCACGACGGTGAACGTCAGCGTGGCGGCGCTGGTCGTCGGGTTCCTGCTCGGCCTCACCGTCCGCACCCGCCGCGAGTACGCCGCGATCGAGCGGGAAAACCACACCCGGCAGGCGGTTTCGGCGGAACGGCTGCGGATCGCGCGCGAGATGCACGACGTCGTCGCGCACAGCATGAGCCTGATCGCGGTGAAGGCGGCGGTCGGCAACCACGTGGCCCTCGAGCAACCCGACCAGGCGCGGGACGCGTTGCGCGTCATCGAAGACACCAGCCGCGAGACCCTGGCGGAGCTGCGGCGGATGCTGGGCGTGCTGCGGGACGGCACGGGAGTCCCGGCACTGGCGCCCGCGCCGACGCTCGACGACCTGCGGGCGCTCGCCGACCGCGCGCAGCTGACGGGCCTGGCGGTCGACCTGGTCGTCGACGGTCTGGACGAGTTGCCCGGCGGCGTCGGCCAGTCGGTGTACCGGATCGTGCAGGAGGCACTGACCAATGTGGTCAAGCACGCGAGCGCGGCGAAGTGCCGGATCCACATCACGGGCGGCGACGGCGACGTGCGCATCGAAGTCCTCGACGACGGCCGCGGCGGCTCCGCGACACCGGGCCACGGCTTGATCGGCATGCGGGAACGCGTCGCGGTCTACGACGGCGAGTTCTCCGCGGGCCCGTCGGAACCCGGCTTCCGCGTCTTCGCGAGGCTGCCCTACGAACCGGCGATGGCCCGATGACCCGCGTGCTGATCGCCGACGACCAGGCACTGCTGCGCGGCAGCTTCCGGGTGCTGGTCGACAGCGCCCCGGGCCTGGAGGTGGTCGGCGAAGCATCCGACGGCGTCGAAGCGGTCGCCCTGACGCGGCGCGAGCGCCCGGACGTCGTGTTGATGGACGTCCGGATGCCGGAGATGGACGGCATCGAGGCAACCCGCAGGATCTGCGCGGAAACGGACGTCCGGGTCCTGATGCTGACGACGTTCGACCTGGACGAGTACGTCTACGCGGCCCTGCGAGCGGGAGCGAGCGGCTTCCTCCTGAAGGACACCCGCCCGGCCGACCTCCTGGCGGCGATCGAAGTGGTGGCGGCGGGCGACGCGCTGCTGGCCCCCTCCGTGACCCGCCGCCTGGTGACGGAGTTCGCCCGGCTGCCACCGGGCCCGACACCCCGCCTGGACGGCGTGACGGCCCGCGAGCAGGAGGTGCTGTCACTCATCGCGCGCGGCTTGTCCAACGACGAGATAGCGGCGCGCCTGCACCTGGGCATCGCCACGGTGAAGACCCACATCGGCAGGCTCCTGCACAAGCTGGCGGCACGGGACCGAGCCCAGCTGGTGATAGCGGCGTACGAATCGGGCCTGGTCCGGCCCACGGCGCAGTAACGGGAACATCTCCATTCGGGTGTCGTTCCGGAGAATGACGTAACCACCGTTGCGAAGCAGCCGACTCACCAGCACACGAGATCGTTTCGAGGTGCCGGCCATGAACAATCCACCGAACGGCGATACGCTGCGGACCTACATCGCCAAGACATACTTCTCGTTGCGTTTCGGAATGGCGGCGATCGCCGTATTACTGCCCGTTTTCCTGCTGATCTTCGGCCCGGGGGACGACTTCCCGAAGCCGGATTCGATCAGTGGCTACTACCACACCCCGCTGCGGGACGGGTTCGTCGGCGCCCTCGTCACCATGGGAACCTTCTTGGTCCTGTACAAGATTTTCAGCAGGCGCGAGAATTGGTTGCTGAACATCGCGGGAACAAGCGCCATCCTGGTCGCCGTCCTGCCGTGCGCCGTGCCCGACGGTCGGCCGCCCGCCGCGTACGCGTTCCCCCACCTCCACGCAATCTTCGCGATCATCACATTCGTCTCCATCGGCTTGGTGGCGATTCTCTGCGCTACCGGCACCGTGGGCCTGCTCCCGGCGGGAAAGCAAAATATCTTCCGCATCATCTACCGGACGATCGGCGTGCTGATGATCGTGCTGCCCGGCGTGGTCTTCGTTTTCGATATGGCCGGGTGGGTCAACCTCTTCTGGGTGGAGGCCGCTGGGCTCTGGGTGTTCGGCGCCTACTGGTTCGTGAAGACCTTCGAGTTCTCCATCACCGGAGTCGAGCAGCAGGTGATCATGGGGACGGGCGGTCCTGCGCCCGGTGGCCCGGTCACCGGAGGCCCGGCAGGGGGTGCGGTAGGCGACCTGGGGGCGGGCTGCCCACTGGCGGCGTGCCCACTGGCCGATCGACAGGGCGAAGGGACGAAGCGGTGACCGGTTAACCGGGCATCGGGATGACAGGACAACCGGAGCGACCTACGCCACACGCCAAGTGACCGGCAAGTAGCTAAGCTCCCGTGGCATGAGCAGTGCGACGGAGCCGCTCGGGACGCCGCCCGAGGATGAACCGGACATCCACACCACGGCCGGCAAGCTGGCCGACCTGTATCGCCGTTATGACGAGGCGGTGCACGCGGGCTCGGCCCGGGCGGTGGAGAAACAGCACGCCAAAGGCAAGAAAACCGCCCGCGAACGCATCGAGCTGCTCCTCGACGAGAACTCCTTCGTCGAGCTCGACGAGCTGGCGAGGCACCGCTCGACCAACTTCGGCCAGGAGAAGAACCGCCCGTACGGCGATGGCGTCGTCACCGGCTACGGCACCGTCGACGGCCGCCCGGTGTGCGTGTTCAGCCAGGACGTCACCGTCTTCGGCGGGAGCCTCGGCGAGGTCTACGGCGAGAAGATCGTCAAGGTGATGGACCTGGCGATCAAGACCGGCCGCCCGATCATCGGCATCAACGAGGGCGGGGGCGCGCGCATCCAGGAGGGTGTCGTCTCGCTCGGCCTGTACGGCGAGATCTTCAACCGCAACGTCAAGGCGTCCGGCGTCATCCCCCAGATCTCGCTGATCATGGGCGCGAACGCCGGCGGGCACGTCTACTCCCCCGCGCTGACCGACTTCGTCGTGATGGTCGACGAGACCTCGCAGATGTTCATCACCGGCCCGGACGTCGTCAAGACGGTCACCGGCGAGGACGTCACCTTCGAGGAGCTCGGCGGCGGCCGCACCCACAACACGAAGTCCGGCGTCGCGCACTACCTGGGCTCCGACGACGAGGACGCCATCGCCTACGTCAAGGAACTGCTCTCCTACCTGCCGCAGAACAACCTGTCCGACGCGCCGGTGTTCGAGCCGCCCGCCGACCGGCCCGGGTTCTTCGACGACGTCACCGACTCCGACCGCGAGCTCGACACGATCATCCCGGACTCGCCGAACACCCCGTACGACATGCACGAGGTGATCACCCGCGTCCTCGACGACGGCGACTTCCTCGAGGTCCACGAGCTGTTCGCGCCGAACATCATCGTCGGTTTCGGCCGCGTCGACGGCCAGAGCGTCGGCGTCGTCGCCAACCAGCCGACGCAGTTCGCCGGCTGCCTCGACATCGACGCGTCCGAGAAGGCCGCGCGGTTCGTCCGCACCTGCGACGCGTTCAACATCCCGGTGCTCACCTTCGTCGACGTCCCCGGCTTCCTCCCGGGCACCGACCAGGAGTGGAACGGCATCATCCGCCGCGGCGCGAAGCTGATCTACGCCTACGCGGAGGCGACGGTCCCGCTGGTCACGGTCATCACGCGCAAGGCGTACGGCGGCGCGTACGACGTCATGGGCTCGAAGCACCTCGGCGCCGACATCAACCTGGCGTGGCCGACCGCGCAGGTCGCGGTGATGGGCGCCCAGGGCGCGGCGAACATCGTCCACCGCAAGACGCTGGCCAAGGCGGCTTCCGAAGGGAAGGACGTCGACGCGCTGCGGGCCGAGCTGATCCAGGAGTACGAGGACACGCTGCTGAACCCGTACGCGGCGGCCGAACGGGGTTACGTCGACTCGGTCATCGTGCCGGCGCACACCCGCGGGCACGTCGCGCGGGCGCTGTCGCTGCTGCGGAACAAGCGGGAGTCGCTGCCGCCCAAGAAGCACGGGAACATCCCGCTGTGAGCGAGGAGAGCCGTCCCCTGCTGAGGGTCGTCCGCGGGAACCCGAGCGACGCCGAGCTGGCGGCGCTGACGGCGGTCGTCGCCGCGGCGTCGGCCGCGAAGGCGCCCGAGAAGCCGAAGCCGCGTACGTCGTGGTGGGGCGATCACGCCGCTTCGCTGCGTCGCCCGCTTCACCCCGGCGAAGGTGCTTGGCGCGCTTCGGGTCTGCCTCAGGGCTGAAGGGCGTCGAGGAAGACCGTCGGGGCTTCGTTCTCCCGCACGATCGTGCCCAGCAGCGCCGCGAGCCGGTCGCGTTCCTGACAGCTCAGGCTCGCGGCCAGCTCGTCGACGCGCCGGCACGTCGCCGCGTAGAAGTCCTCCGCCAGGTCGCGGCCTTCCCCGGTCAGCACGACCTGCACGGCGCGGCGGTCGTCCGGGTCGGGCTCGCGGCGGACGAGCCCGCGCCGGACCGCGCGGTCGACCAGGCCGGTGAGGCTCGATTTTTCGAGGCCGAGCGTCGCGCCCAGGTCGCCCATGCCGTAGGGCCGGCCCATCAGCACGCACAGCAGCTGCCCCTGCTGCACGGTGAGCCCGTATTCGCGGGCGGACTCGGCGTAGACGGCGTTCACCAGGAACGACGCGCGCACGAGCCCGGCCACGACACCGAGGTCCGCCCCGTTCTTCCCCATCCCGTCAGCCTACGGCTTCCCGCACCGCGGGCACGATTTCCTCCGCCCAGCGCGCGGTGGTGACGGCGTCGGGCGTGCTGCCGCCGGGCCCGAAGAGCACGAACCCGGCGGCGCCGTGCTCCAGCACCGCGCCGGTCAGTTCCTCGATCCACTGGTCCGGCGAGCCGCCGATCCAGCGTCCGTCGTCGGTACGCGTGTTCCGCAGCGGCTCCGCCGTGATGCGGCCGGGGAAGTTGTAGACGGTGACGATGTCGGCGGGGTCGCGGCCGGCGTCCACGGCGGCCTTGTCGATGATCGGGCGCGACGTGCGGTAGCGCTCGCTGAGCCAGTCGGCGGCGTGGCCGGGCATCCAGCCGTCGGCGACGCGGCCGGTGACGGACAGGGACTTGGGCCCGACCGACCCGGTCCACACCGGCGGCATCGGCGTCGCGGCGGGCTCCAGGTTCGTCACCTGGTGGAACTCGCCGTCGAAGGTCACCGGCTCGCCACCTCCGCCCAGCAGCTTCACCAGCCGGACGCCCTCCTCGAAGGCGCGGACGGCCTGTCCCGGGGTCAGCTTGGGGAAGCCGAGCCGCGCGATGTCGTCCCAGAGCCCGCCGACGCCCATGCCGAGCACGATCCGGCCGCCGGTCAGCGCGGACAGCGACGTCACGGTGCGGGCGAGCATCGACGCGGGCCGCGTCGGCAGGTTGGTGACGCTGACCAGGCCGGACACCCGTTCGGTCCGGCCGAGCAGGACGCCGAGCTCGGCGTAGGAGTCGAGGCGGTCGGCGTGGTACGGGTGGTCGGACACCGTGATCAGGTCGAGCCCGCCGCGGTCGGCTTGGACGGCCAGCCGCAGGGTGTCCGGAACGGCAGCCACCGCCGTCGACACGCCGATCCCGAAGTGCACCATGATTCCTCCCAGTTTTAGTTCGTACTACGAACTTAGCATATACAGTTCGTAACACGAACTACCAGTCTCTGACGCGCACCGGGTCCCGGCGCGGAAAACCGGTTTGCGCGTCGTGGGCGGGGCGCTACTGTGGATCTCGCCCGGTGCGACGGTGAGGGTTACTTCTCTGGTATCCCTTGGGTTCGACTCCCGAAAGCCTTCACCACCGCGACCTCGGGCACACACGCACTCCCGGTGCGAAGCCCGCGGTTACTTCATGCTGCAAACACGAAACCCGCGGGCGGCGAAGATCTCGGGAGCCACGGCTTCACCGATGCCCGGTGCGCAGGCGAGGGTTACTTCCACATAATGGGCAGGTCGGGGGTTCGAATCCCTCCCGGGCCACTCCCAGGCCACACAGTGGTCCGGTAGCTCAGCCTGGCAGAGCAGCAACGTACCTTCACCGACTTCGATCTCGGGCATCGCTGTGGCCGTGGCTCCCTCCACAAGAGGGGGAGAAAATGAGCAAGTTCAACACCGCACGAGCACCCGCCGCGACCTCGCCGGTCCGCGGCGAGGCCACGCCGTCCACGGTCACCCACCAGGGCGCCGCCGGCTACGCGCGCGACGCCCGGTCGGAGCTCTTCCTGCTCGCCGTGACCAACATGGTCGGCGAGGACACCTTCTACGAATCCGCGGGGACTCGCGACACCCGCTACGCCGAGCTCGTCCACCGGTCCACGTTGGACGATCCACAGTGGACCGCGCGGTTCCTGCGCTGGCTGCGCACGGACGCGAACCTGCGCACGGCGGCACTCGTCGGGGCGGCCGAGTTCGCCAAGGCGCGGCGGGACGCGGGGCTCGACGGGCTGAGCCGCCAGGTCGTCGCCAGTGTCCTGCAGCGGGCCGACGAGCCCGGTGAGCTGCTCGGGTACTGGACGTCCGTCCACGGCCGGGCCATCCCGAAGCCGGTCAAGCGCGGCATCGCCGACGCGGTCGAGAAGCTCTACGACGAGCGGTCCTTCGTCAAGTGGGACTCCGCCTCGCGGGCGTTCCGGTTCGCCGACGTCCTGGAGCTGACCCACCCGGTGAAGCGCGACGAAGCACAGGGCGCCCTGTTCCGGCACATCCTCGACGAGCGGCACGACCGCGGCAACTCGGTCCCGGAGTACCTGGGGACCCTGCGCATGCGTGCCGAGCTGCTGTCGTGGAACGCGGACCGCCGGCGCGAGCTGTTCAGCCGCCCCGGGGCGGCCGGCGTCCTGCGGGCCGCGGGGATGACGTGGGAGTCCGTCGCCGGCTGGCTGCAGGGTCCCCTGGACGCCCGCGTCTGGGAGGCGCTGATCCCGTCGATGGGGTACATGGCCCAGTTGCGGAACCTCAGGAACTTCGACGAGGCCGGCGTCTCGGACGCGGTCGCGCAGCAGGTCGCCGCGCGGCTCGCCGACCCGGCGCAGGTCGCGAAGTCGCGGCAGCTGCCGATGCGGTTCCTGTCGGCCTACCGCGCGGCGCCGTCGCTGCGCTGGGCGTGGGCGCTGGAGCAGGCGGTCTCGCACGCGCTGGCCAACGTACCCGCCCTGGGTGGCCGCACGCTCATCCTCGTCGACACGTCGGCGTCGATGAACATGGGCTTCAGCAAGGACGGCAGCCTGATGCGGTGGGACGCCGCCGCGGTGTTCGGCCTGGCGCTGGGCCGGCGCTGCGCGGACGCCGACGTCGTGTCGTTCTCGGACCGCTTCCTGGGCGGCGCGCGGACCAAGGTGTTCAAGCTGCGCCCGGGCGGGTCCCTGCTGAGCGACGTCGAGCGCTGGAAGTCCGGCGGGTTCTTCCTCGGCGGCGGCACCAACACCTCCGGCGCGCTGAAGAAGCACTTCGCGAAGCACGACCGCGTCGTCATCCTCACCGACGAGCAGGCCGGGTGGGGCGACGTCGGGCAGGCACTGCCGGCGCACGTCCCGCTGTACACGTGGAACCTCGCGGGCTACCGGTTCGGCCACGCGCCGTCCGGGAGCGCGCACCGGCACACGTTCGGCGGCCTGACCGACCAGGGGTTCCGGATGATCCCGCTGCTGGAGCGGGGCAAGAACGCCGACTGGCCGTTCTGAAAGGTCATGAGGGGCACCTTCGTGGACATCACGTCCATGAAGGTGCCCCTCATGGCATCCGCGGAACGTGCACGGACGGTCACGGAAGTCGCCATGGACCGTGGACTAGTCTGCGCCGTATAGTCCATGTGGAATAAACGAACTGGAGGGATCCGCCATGGCCTCGCCCAAGCTGACGACGCTCGGCCTCGCCGTGCTCGAGCTGCTCCACGAGGGGCCGATGCACCCGTACGAGATGGCCCAGCTCATGCGCGAGCGGTACGTCCACATGCGGGTCAACCTGAAGGCCGGCTCGCTCTACCACACCGTGGAACGCCTCCACCGCAACGGACTCATCAAGATCGTCGAGACCCAGCGTGACGGACGGCGGCCCGAACGGACCGTCTACGGCATGACGCAGACCGGGCTGGACGAGTTCAACCAGCGCGGCCGGGAGCTGCTCGGCGACCTCGCCACGGAGTTCCCCGCTTTCCTGTCGGGGCTCGCCGTGATCGACGAACTGGGGAAGGAGGCCACGTTGATCGAGCTCGAACACCGGGTCACCCGGCTGCGCGCCGCCGTGGCCGCCGACCAGGCGGTGCTGGACTACCTCGTCGGCGACAAGACACCCGAGATCTACTGGCTGGACTGGCGCTACCAGTGCGACCACCGGAAGTTCGAGCTCGAGTGGACCGAGCGGCTCATCGAAGACCTCAAGTCCGGGCGGATCCCCTTCCAGGACAGCCACCAGGAACCACACCTGACGCTCATCACCAAGGAAGACGACGATGAACGCAAGACAAGCTAACCCGTGGGCCGCGCTCGGCGCGCTGTGCCTGGGCTTCTTCATGATCCTGCTCGACACGACGATCGTGTCGATCGCGATCCCCACCATGCTCACCAAGCTGAACGCCGGGCTGAACTCGATCGTCTGGGTGATCAGCGTCTACCTGCTGACCTACGCCGTGCCGATGCTGTTCACCAGCCGGCTCGGCGACCGCTTCGGCCCGAAGCGCGTCTTCCTCGCCGGGCTGGTCGTCTTCACCGGCGCGTCGCTGTGGTGCGGCCTGTCCGGCAACGCCGAAATGCTCATCGCCGCGCGGGCCGTGCAGGGGCTCGGCGCCGCGCTGATGACGCCGCAGACGCTCGCGTTCATCACGCACCTGTTCCCGCCGTCCAAGCGCGGCCCGGCGATGGGCATGTGGGGCGGCGTCGCGGGGCTGGCGACGATCGCGGGCCCGCTGCTGGGTGGCGTGCTGGTGGACCACTTCGGCTGGGAGTGGATCTTCTACGTCAACGTGCCGATCGGCGTGATCGCCGTCGTGCTCACGCTGCTGCTGGTGCCGGACTGGCAGCCGAAGAACTCGCACTCGTTCGACCTGCTGGGGATCCTGCTCTCCGGCGCGGCGCTGTTCTGCATCGTCTTTGGCGTCCAGAACGGCCAGCAGTACGACTGGGGCACGGTCTTCGGCGGCGTCACGGTGTTCGAGATCATCGGCGCCGGCGTGGTGCTGCTGATCGCGTTCCTGGCGTGGCAGCGGGCCAACAAGCGCGAACCGCTGCTGCCGCTGCAGGTGTTCTCCAACCGGAACTTCTCGGCCGGGACGCTCACCGCGACGACGGTCGGCTTCGCGATGACCGGCATGTTCCTGCCGCTGGTGATCTACATCCAGTCGGTGCTCGGGCTGACCCCGACGACGGCGGGCCTGCTGACCGCGCCGATGTCGCTGCTGTCGGGGATCGTGGCCCCGTTCGTGGGGCACCTGTCGGACAAGGTCAACGGCAAGTACCTGGTGATGTTCGGCCTCACCGCGCTCGCGGCCGGGCTGGGGATCGTCGCGTTGCAGGCGACGCCCGACAGCAGCCCGTGGTCGCTCGTCCCCGCCCTGCTGGTGTGCGGGCTCGGGATCGGCTGCATCTTCTCCCCGATGAGCAACATGACGATGGGCTCGGTCGAGCCGCGGCTGGCCGGGACCGCGTCCGGCATCTTCAACACCGCGCGGCAGGTCGGCGGCGTGCTCGGCAGCGCGGCGATCGGCGTGCTGCTGCAGGCGCGGATCAGCGCGTCCATCGCCGACGAAGCGACGAAGGCGGCGGCGCAGCTGCCGGAGCCGTACCGGGCGCCGTTCGCGGAGGGGATCGCCCACGCCGCGGCCGGCACGGGCGAGTTCGGTTCGGCGGGTGGTCAGTCACCGATGCCCGGCCTGCCCGCGGAGATCGCCGCCCAGGCGGGGAAGCTGGCGACCCAGGCGGTCCACAGTGGACTGACGGACGCGGCCCGCGTGACGATGCTGCTGCCGATGGGCGTGCTCCTGCTCGGCGTGCTCGCGGCGGCGGTGCTGCGGAAGGTGGAGCCGCGCTGGGGCACACCGGCCGCGACGCCCGAGGCCGCCGCGGCCTGAACCGCGCAGGCCCCCGTTCCGGTGTCGGGTACCGGGGCGGGGGCCTGAACGGACCGCGGGAGCGGTGGCCTAGCGGCGGCGGTAGGACAGGCCGTACCCGTAGGGGAACAAGCCCTGCTTTCCGTCGCCGGCGTTGATCGGTTCCTGCGAAGAGCTCGCCGGCCAGGTGAAGTTCAGCTTCCCGGTCGGGTTGTAGTCGCCGTACAGCACGTCCGCGACGCCGGCGCCTTCCGATCCCGGCAGCCAGGCCGCCACGAGCCCGTTGAACGAAGGCAGCTGCGCGGCGATGTCCAGCGGCCGTCCCGAGACGGTCACGACGACCAGCGGCACCCGCGCTGCCTTCAGCTTGGCGATGAGGGCAAGGTCTTCGGAGTCGAGGCCGAGTCCGTTCGGCCGGTCTCCCTGCCCTTCGGCGTACGGCGTTTCGCCCACCACGGCGACGGCGACCTTGTAACCGGAGTTGATTCCGTTACCCGCACGGTCATAGGTCACTCCCGTGCCCTTCCCGGCACCCGCTTTGATGCCGTCGAGGATCGTCGTGCCCGGGATGACCCGCGTGCCGCTCTGGCCCTGCCAGGTGAGGGTCCAGCCGCCCGCCTGGTTGCCCAGGTCGTTCGCGTTCTTCCCGGCCACGAAGATCTTGTTGTCCGTCTTGGCCAGCGGCAGCACGCCGTCGTTCTTCAGCAGCACCTGCGACTCGCGCGCCGCCTGCCGCGCCAGCGCGTGGTGTGCCGCGCTGCCGAAGTCCTTCTGCAGCGAGCGATCGGTGTACGGGTGCTCGAACAGGCCGAGCTCGAACTTCTTCGTGAGGATGCGCCGGTTGGCGTCGTCGATGCGCGCCATCGGGACGTGTCCGTTGAGGACTTCGGCCTTCAGCGTGCTGATGAACTTGGTGTAGTCATTGGGGACCATGACCATGTCGATGCCGGCGTTGACGGCCTGGCTGACCTCGGCCGCGGTGAAGCCGGACTGCCCGTCGATCTGGTCGATGCCGTTCCAGTCCGAGACCACGTACCCGGAGAAGTGCAGCTCGCCCTTGAGCAGGTCGGTGATCAGGAACTTGTTGCCGTGGTCCTTGACGCCGTTCCAGCTGTTGTAGCTGATCATGACCGAACCGACGCCGTGGTCGACCGCGGCCTGGAACGGCGGCAGGTGGATCTTCCGCAGCTCGTCGAGGCCGATCTGGGTGTTGCCCTGGTCGACGCCGCCGGTGGTGCCGCCGTCGCCGATGAAGTGCTTGGCCGTGGCCATGATCGACGTCGTGCTGCCGAGCGAGCTGCCCTGCAGGCCCTCGATGACCACGGAGTTCGCGACGGCGTTGTCGGGGACCTCGCCGAAGGACTCGTACGTGCGGCCCCAGCGGTCGTCGCGGGCGACGCACAGGCAGGGCGCGAAGCCCCACTTGATGCCGGTGGCGGCGGACTCGTCCGCGGTGACGGCGCCGATCTGGCGGACCAGGGCCGGGTCGTTCGCGGCGCCCAGGCCGATGTTGTGCGGGAAGATCGTGGCGCCGGAGACGTTGTTGTGGCCGTGCACGGTGTCGGAGCCGTAGACGATCGGGATGCCGAGCCCGGTCGACGTCGCCGCCCGCTGGTAGGCGTCGATCATGTCCGCCCACCCCTGTGGGGTGTTCGGCGACGGCGTGGACCCGCCGCCGGAGAGGATGGAGCCGAGCCGGGCGGCGGCGGACTGGGCGGGCGTCGCGGCCCCGCGCTCGCCCTCGGTCATCTGCCCGACCTTGTCGTCGAGGGTCATCCGCGCCATCAGGTCGGTGACGCGGTCGGACACCGAAGCCTGGGGGTTCTTGTAGAGCGGCGTCGCGGACGCGGACGCCATCGGCACGAGAGCCGTACCCGAAAGGAGCAAGCCGGCCAGGGCAGTGGTTCGCAATGATCTCGTGGTGCGGAGGAGCGGCATTGTTCTCTCCGGAGACGATCGATATGTTGCGAGCCACAACAAAATAACTCTCCCGCGAAGTGGCGCCGGTCACAATTCGGTGACGGCCGCCTGGTCAAGTAAGTTTCAGTCGTGCAGTTCGTCCTCGCCTCCCAGTCCCCCGCCCGGCTCGCCCTCCTGCGCTCCGCGGGCCTCGATCCCGCCGTGTTCGTCTCCGGTGTCGACGAGGACGCCGTCGCCGCCGCCCTGACCGACCCGACGCCGTCGGAACTGGTCGCCGCCCTCGCCGCGGCCAAGGCCGAAGCGGTCCTCGACCAGGTCGCCGCGGCCCACCCGGACGCCGTCGTCGTCGCCTGCGACTCGATGCTTTCGATCCACGGGCAAATGGTCGGAAAGCCCGGTTCGCCGGACATCGCGCGCCGCCGCTGGGCCGCGATGGCGGGGACATCCGGTGAACTCCTCACCGGCCACGCGGTCGTCCGGCTCGACGGCGGGACGCGGGCGAAGGAAGCCGCCGGCTGGGAATCGACCACCGTCCGGTTCGGCACGCCGACGCCCGAGGAGATCGACGCCTACGTCGCCAGCGGCGAGCCGCTCCACGTGGCCGGCGGCTTCACGATCGACGGCCTGGGCGGTTGGTTCGTCGAAGGACTCGACGGCGGCCACACGAGCGTCATCGGCATCAGCCTGCCGCTGACGCGCCGGCTGCTGGCCGAGGTCGGCGTGAGTGTCGTGGATCTCTGGCGGCCTCCCGCATCCTGAGAAAGGCGCCACACGAACGGGTGATCCGGAAGAGTCTGTTCTTGCCTAACGTTCTCTTTACCCGGCAAGACAGACAGCAACATTTGAGCACCGGAGTCGCCCCGTGTCTTTTGTACGGACATACACCAAGCCGCGGGTGTTCGCGGCCGCGGTTCTCGGCTCGCTCGTCGTCGGCGCCGCCCTCGGCGTCGTCGCACGGCAGACCGAGGCCGGCTGGCTGACCGATCTCCTCGACCAGATCGGCACCATCTTCACCACGCTGCTGCAGATCGCGGTGATCCCGCTGGTCTTCACGGCGATCGTGGTCGGCATCAACAGCCTCCGCGGCCTCGGCGGCGGGCGCACCGCGGCGCGCCTCGGCGGCAAGACGGTGCTCTGGTTCGCGATCACGTCGTTCATCGCGTCGCTGATCGGCATCGCGATCGGCCGCATCTTCAACCCGGGTGCCGGCGGCCTCGGCGGCGTCGAAGCGACTGCTAAGAACGCCGACCGCGCCGCGAAGAGCGTCGACCACTGGGGTTCTTGGAACGCCTTCGTCAACGGGCTGCTGCCGGAGAACTTCGTGAAAGCGTTCTCCGACGGCGAGACGCTGCAGGTGCTGTTCCTCGCGCTGATCATCGGCGCGGCCGCCTACAGCCTCGGTGACCGCGCGAAGCCGTTCGTGGACTTCACGACGAGCGTGTTCGAGATCATCCAGCGCTACCTCGGCTGGATCGTCCGGCTGGCCCCGATCGGCATCGTCGGCCTGATCGGCGCGGCGGTCTCCAACTACGGCGACGCACTGTTCCGGCCGCTGTTCTCCACCACGCTCGCGGTGTACGTCGGCTGCCTGCTCGTGCTGCTCGTGGTCTACCCGATCCTGCTGCAGTTCGTGGCGAAGGTCAGCCCGCTGAAGTTCTTCGCCAAGGCGGGCACGGCGATCCAGTTCGCGTTCGCTTCGCAGTCTTCGGCGGCGACGCTGCCGCTGACCCGCCAGTCCGCGGTGAACCTCGGTGTCCAGCCGGCGTACGCGGCCTTCGCGACCCCGCTCGGCAGCGCGACCAAAATGGACGGCTGCGCCGCGGTCTTCCCGGCGATCGCGGCGATCTTCGTCGCGAACCTGGCCGGGGTGTCCCTGAACTTCTGGCAGTACGCCGGCATCGTCGTCGTCGCGGTGGTCGGCGCGCTGGCGACGGCCGGGACCACGGGCTGGCTGACGGCGTTCACGCTGACGACATCGTTCATCGGCCTCGACGCCAAGCAGGTGGCGCTGGGCCTGGCGCTGATCTACTCGGTCAACCCCATCATGGACATGATGCGCACGGCGACGAACGTGGCGGGCCAGATCGTGGTCCCGACGATCGTGGCGCGCAGCGAAGGCCTCCTCGACGACGAGGTCCTCAACTCCCCCACCGACCGCCCCCTGCACACGGACGACGGCGCCGCGGCCCGCCACACCGCCCCGGCTCCCGCCTGACCGCAAGTCCGTGAAGGCCTCCTTCCCGGCTCTTAGAGCCGGGAAGGAGGCCTTCACGGCTTTCAGGACGGGCAGGTGCGGAGGTCGGCGCGGGTGAGGCGGATGTCCGGCCAGCCGCGCAGGTCGGAGGGGGCGGTGTACCTGCGGGTGCAGCCGACCGAACGGCCCGCCAGGTCGTACACCTCGCCCAGCACCGGCGCCGCCGCGCACTTGGGGGTGCCGGCCAGCGTGTCCGGGCAGTCGTGGCGGACCACGATCACGTCCGGGCGGCCGTCGGCCGTCACGTCGTAGAGCGACAGCGTCCCGGCGTCCGCGTAGTACGGCTTGCCCGGATCCCGCCAGACTCCCCCGGTGCCGACGAGGAGCTCGCCGTAGGCGGTCGTGCCGTCGGCGCCGGCGTCACCGCGGACCAGGCACGCCGGGGCCGCGCCGTCGATGCAGCGCAGCGAGCTCTGGTCCAGCCGCACGCCGAGCTGGGCGATCGACAGTTCGAAGACCGTGCCCGGTTCGGGGCCGACGCGCAGCCGCGCCGAACCGCCCCCCGCGTCGGTCAGCAGCACCACCGGCGTGCCCCCGACCGTCACCGCCGCGAGCTCGCGGCACGGGCCACCGCCGCAGGTCAGCGCCGGTGGGACGGGCGCGGGCGCGGGTTCGGCCACCCCGGCCGGCACCTCCGGCCGCGGCCGCAGCAGGAACACCGCGCCGATCGCGCCGACGGTCACCACCGCGGCCAGCACCGCGGTGAGCAGCGCCGACCGGGGCGTCCGCGCTGCCGTAGTCCGCATAAGACAGAGCGTAAGCCGCTTCGCGCGCGTCCGTCGGCGGCGCCCCGTCGCGATGTGACTGAATCCCCCGGCGGTGCAACCCCCGTACCCCGCCCGGGGCTCCGCCCCCAAGCCCGGATGCCCGACGGGGTCACGACTAGCGGAGCGTGTCCGTCTATGTTGTCCCCGTGACGAACCCGAATCTTCCCGCCGCCCTGTACCTCCCCACCGGCCCGGTCAGCGCCGAGACCGAAGGCGCGTCGATCGAGCTGCGCCGTACGCCCGACGGCCGCACCGCGCTGGTCGCGTTCACCGCGCTGGACCGGCTGATCGACTGCTGCGGCGAGCACCAGCCGTGGGTCCTGGTGAACACCGAGCACCTGGGCGTGGTCCATTCGGCGAACCCGTACGACGTGATCGTGCTCGACTCGCCGCTGCCCGAGGACCTGCGCCACCGCCCCGCGCACGTCTGAGCGTGGTTCACCTCTCACTCCAGAGACTCACGACGTCATATCCGTAGACTTCCGAGATGCCGCGTGGGCGGTCAGCAATGCAGCTGTCGGACGCAGGAGGTGCGGGGTGGCCGAGCAGGTCGGCGAAACCACGGGTGGTCCGGTGACCAAGATCCTGGTCGCCAACCGTGGCGAAATCGCGGTACGCGTCATCAGAGCGGCCAAGGACGCCGGTCTGGCCAGCGTCGCGGTGTACGCGGACCCGGATCGCGACGCACCCCACGTCCGCTTGGCCGACGAAGCCTTCGCGCTCGGCGGCACGACGGCCGCCGAGAGCTACCTGAACTTCGACAAGCTCCTGGAAGCCGCGAAGCGGTCGGGTGCCGACTCGGTGCACCCGGGCTACGGCTTCCTCTCCGAGAACGCGGACTTCGCGCAGGCCGTCCTCGACGCCGGGCTGACCTGGATCGGGCCGAGCCCCCAGTCGATCCGCGACCTCGGCGACAAGGTCACCGCCCGCCACATCGCCATGCGCGCGGGCGCGCCGCTGGTGCCGGGCACGAAAGAGCCGGTGAAGGACGCCGCCGAGATCGTCGCGTTCGCCGACGAGCACGGCCTGCCGGTGGCCATCAAGGCCGCGTTCGGCGGCGGCGGCCGCGGCCTGAAGGTCGCGCGCACCCGCGAAGAGATCCCCGAGCTGTTCGAGTCGGCCACCCGCGAGGCGGTCGCGGCGTTCGGCCGCGGCGAGTGCTTCGTCGAGCGGTACCTGGACAAGCCGCGGCACGTCGAGGCGCAGGTGCTGGCGGACATGCACGGCAACGCGATCGTCGTAGGCACGCGCGACTGCTCGCTGCAGCGCCGTCACCAGAAGCTCGTCGAGGAAGCACCCGCGCCGTTTCTGAGCGACGAGCAACGCAAGCGCATCCACGAATCCGCGAAGGCGATCTGCAAGGAAGCCGGGTACTACGGCGCCGGCACGGTCGAGTACCTCGTCGCGACCGACGGCACGATCTCGTTCCTCGAGGTCAACACGCGGCTGCAGGTCGAGCACCCGGTGTCGGAGGAGACGACCGGGCTCGACCTGGTCCGCGAGATGTTCCGCATCGCACGCGGCGAGAAGCTGCGGATCACCGAAGACCCCGAGCCGCGCGGCCACTCGATCGAGTTCCGCATCAACGGCGAGGACGCCGGACGCGGCTTCCTGCCCGCGCCGGGCACGGTGACGAAGTTCGTCGCGCCGAGCGGCCCGGGCGTGCGCGTCGACTCCGGCGTGGAGTCCGGCAGCGTCATCGGCGGGCAGTTCGACTCGATGCTGGCCAAGCTGATCGTCACCGGCTCGGACCGGAACAACGCGCTCGAGCGCAGCCGCCGCGCCCTCGACGAGATGGTCGTCGAAGGCATGGCGACGGTCCTGCCGTTCGACCGCGTGATCGTGAACGACCCGGCGTTCATCGGCGACGAGAACGGCTTCAGCGTGCACACCCGCTGGATCGAGACGGAGTTCGACAACAAGATCGAGCCGTTCGTGGCGCCGGACGTCGAGGCGGCCGAGGAGGAGCCGCGGCAGAACGTCGTGGTCGAGGTCGGCGGGCGGCGGCTCGAGGTGTCGCTGCCGGGCGGGTTCGCGCTCGAAGGCGGCGGCGGGGGCGGCGGTACAGCCGTCAAGGCGAAGCCGCGCAAGCGCGCCGGCGGCACCAAGGCGGCCGTGAGCGGCGACGCCGTCACGGCGCCGATGCAGGGCACGATCGTGAAGGTGGCCGTCGAAGAGGGCCAGACGGTCGAAGCCGGTGAGCTGATCGTCGTCCTCGAGGCGATGAAGATGGAGAACCCGGTCACCGCACACAAAGCGGGCACCGTCACCGGCCTTTCGGTCGAGGTCGGCGCAGCCGTGACGCAAGGCACACAGCTGCTCGAGATCAAGTAGCGCGGTTCGTTACGGATGTCGTGGTGGGCCGCCCCCGGGGCGGCCTACCATCGACTACGTGACCGAAGTCCCGTCTCCGCAGCTGCGGATCAGCGACCAGAACCGCGAATCCGCGCTGTCCGCGCTCGGTGAGCACATGACCGCGGGGCGGATCGACATCGACGAGTACGGCGAACGCTCGGCCCGGATCACCGCGGCCAAGACGCGCGGCGAGCTCGGCGAGATCTTCGCGGACCTGCCGGCCCCGCACCCGCGGTACGAAGACGTCCCGCAGGCCGTCGCCGCCCCCGAGCCGGTGAAGGAAGCCCAGCCGGTGCCTCAGCGTCCGAACTCGCCCGACAACTGGTCGCCGCCGCAGCGGTTCCTCGCCGGGATCGTGCCGCTGGCGTTCATCGCGGCGATCGCGCTGATCGCCACGCACATGGTGGCGTGGCCGATCATCTTCGTCCCGCTCGGGCTAGCGGCGATCGGCAAGTCGATGTGGGGCCGCGACTGGAACCACGACCAGCACCACCGCGACCGCCGCGACCGGCACCTGCGCGACCGGGAGCGCCGGCGCGAGCTGCGCGACTCCTACCGCGACCACCGGCGCGGCCTGGACCACTGACCCCGCGATGAGCGACATGCGGCTGAGCGACGCCGAACGCCAGGACGCCCTGGACGTCCTCGAAGAGCACGTCCGCAGCGGACGCCTGGACATCGACGAGTACGGCACGCGCTCCGCGAAGGTCACGGCGGCCAAGCGGGTGAGCGAACTGGTCCCGCTGTTCGACGACCTGCCGTCACCGCGCCCGAGCGCGCTGCTCAACGGCGCTGCCGCCCCGCTCGCGCCGACGCAGGACAACGCGCTGGCGAACTTCCTGACCAGGAGCGCGGTGCCGATCGCGATCGTGCTGGCGATCGCGGTGCTCATCCTGTCCCGCGGACGGCTGCTGATCATCTCGGTCGCGCTGCCACTGGTGATCGCGGCGCTGGCGCGGGTCCGCCGCCGCTGAGATCGCTCCTCTCGCCGGGCCGGGAGCGGCGTGCTCCGGGCCTGGCTAGGCTGGGTGGAGTGGAACCGGTGGAGATCAACGCGGGCACGTACTACCTGCGCCAGCTGCGCGCGGACCGGCACATCGACGACCGCCGGGTGCTGATGGAGGCGTTCGCCGACCCGACGCACCGCAAGTACGTGCTGAACTACCGGTTGCGCACCCTGGACGAGGCAACGGAGTACGTGGCGCTGCGCGCGGCCCAGTGGGCGGGCGACGAGCGTTGTTCGTGGGCGATCGCGGAACCGACCTCGGGCAGGCTCCTGGGCGAGGTGGGCCTCCGCGAACTGGACCTGGACAGGGCGTACGCGGAGGCGACGGTCTGGGTCCACCCGGCCGAGCGAGGCAAGGGCATCGCGACAACGGCGTTGAACGCGGCCCTGCGTTTCGGCTTCGGAGGCCTGGGACTGACCGAGGTGAGCTACCGCTACGAGGAGAGCAACACACCCTCGGCGATCGTGGCGGAGCGCTGCGGATTCACGCGGCTGGGCCCGGAACCGACCCCAGCCCCGACCGGCGAGCGCCTGATCCGCTGGCACCGCACTTCCTGACCGCCGCGAAGCACTGACCGCCCCGAAACACCCCCCGCCACTCGGCGGTTTCTAGGGGTGGTTGCAACACCTGAGTGTTCAGGAGTTGCGGATGTCCAGACGAGATCGGGATCGGGCCCCGCGGGA
>NZ_JBFACT010000038.1:0-83253 GCF_040640995.1 Amycolatopsis sp. NPDC021455
GTCCACCCAGACCGTGGCCTCGGGAATTTCGCGCCGCGACGCTGTCAGCTTGTCGGCGACGGCCTTGCGCACGCCGGTCAGCGGGATCCGCCTGCGGCGACGGCCAGCTCGCACCGGCAGCCGCGGCACCAGCGGTGCCGGGTCACCGGGCTGACGTGGGCGGGCGAAGCGACGCACTGGTGGATCCACCGGCCGTGCACGTGGCAGGTCAGGCGGTCGTCGGGCGCCAGCAGGCCCATGTCTTCGGCGTCGTCCTCGGTGGCAAGCAGGACCGGCAGGCTGCGGACCCGGCTCGGCGTGCTGGTCGTGGCGGTCATCGTGGTCCCCTTTCGCTCCCACCCGCACGTCGAACCGGGGAGGCCGGAATCGACACCCGCTCCCCGGCTGGCCGGATTCCGGCGGTTCCTGGCAATCCGGCCACTCCCCGATGCGCGCGAAGATCGCTAGCGTCGGGGCGTGTCGAAAATCCTCCTCTCGGTCCACGTCCTGGCGGCGATCCTCGCCGTGGGCCCGGTCGCGGTCGCGGCCAGCATGTTCCCCGCCGCGGTCCGCCGGGGCGACGTCAAGGCGGCGACCCTGCTGCACCGGATCTGCCGCGTGTATGCCTACGCGGCCATCGCGGTCCCGGTGTTCGGCTTCGGCGTGGCGGGCACGATGCACGTCATGGGCGACCCGTGGCTGCTCGTGTCGATCGGCCTGACGGCGGTCGCGGCCGCGGTGCTCGCGCTGCTGGTCCTGCCGCGCCAGAAGCGGCTGCTGGCCGAGGAGCCGGCTACGGACACCCTCGGCCGGCTCGCCATGCTGACCGGCGTGTTCAACCTGCTGTGGGCGGTCGTGACGGTACTGATGATCGTCCGGCCCGGGTCGTCGACCGGTGCCTAGGCCGCGACCGCGAGCGGCACGCGGACCGCCACGAAGTCCGGGCGGTACCGGAGGACGAACCCCAGCGACAGGTAGAGGCGGATGGCGGAGGTGTTCGACGCCGCCGCGTGCATCATCGGGATCTCGCCGCGCTCGCGGATACCGGCCGCGACAGCGAGGACCAGCCGCGTCGCGAGCCCCTGCCCGCGGTGGGCCGGGTCCGTGCAGACCGCGCTGATCTCCGTGTACCCCGGCGGGTGCAGCCGCTCGCCGGCCATCGCGACGAGCGCGCCGCCGCGGCGGATGCCCAGGTAGGTGCCGAGCTCGACGGTCCGGGTCCGGAACGGCCCCGGCTGCGTCCGTTCGACGAGGTCCAGCATCTCCGGCACGTCCGCGGGCCCCAGCCGGACGGCTTCCGGGTCGGGGGTGGCCGCGACGCCGTCGTCGACCAGCTGCACGCCGGGGATCTCGTCGAGCACCTCCCAGCCGGACGGCGGCCGCGCGGTGGCCGCGGCGATCACGACGGTCGCGCCCGGTCCGGCCAGCTCGGCGACGTCGAGCCAGTCCTGCTCGCCGGGGTCGTCCGGGAGGGCCAGGAACGGCGCGACGTCGTCGGGGTAGCGCAGCACGCGGCCGCGGCGTTCCGCGAAGTGCGCGTGCGGACCGGCCAGTGACGCCCAGGTCGGGTTGTCCAGCGGTGAAGCCACGGCTCCAGCATGCCGACATCGGGCGCGTGGCCGCCGCCACTCCCACATGCTGGGTAGGGTGCGCACGTGGGTTCCCAGGTCCCGGTGTGGATTCCGATCGTCGTCGCCCTGCTCGGCCTCGCCGGGGTGATCCTGACCCAGGTCCTGTCGGGACGGCGGGAGGCCCGGCGGATGGCCGAAGAAGCCGCTCGCGAAGAACGCCGGTGGCAGCGCGAACGCGAAGCCCGGACCCACGAGACCCGCGCCGCGGCCTACGCCCAGCTGATGGGTGTGCTCGAAGCGTTCGACGGCGTGCTGTTCCAGGCCCGCGCGGTCGTCGAAGCGGGCAATGACCTCGACGAACACCAGCTCGCTGAACTGCGCGAAGTGCGCAGCGAGGCCCAGCACGCGCTCGGGCCCGTCGTGCTGCACGCGCCGGAAGCGGTCCGGCGGCTGGTCAGCGACGCCACGCTGCCCCGGATGCGGCTGGCCGCGATGCTGCTGGACCCCGGCGACGACCACACCAGGCTGCGGCCCGCCTGGGACGCCGGCCAGCGCGGCTACCGCGTCATGCGGGCCCGGATGCGGGCCGACCTCGGGTTCGACGCCGAGCCGGTGGACGAGATGTACGGCCCTCAGCCGACGGTGGTCAGCTCCTCGTCCGAGAGCACCTCGGATCCGGCCGACACGACCAGCCTGCCGCCGCCCACCTTGTAGGTGTAGTCGCCGTTCACCGCGACGAAGCCGTCGCCCGAGGGCTGGGCCGGCAGGACGATGTGGGTGTCGCCCGAAGCCGCCTGGCCGCGGGCCTGGCCGTCGTAGAAGATCCGGCCGTCGGGCGTCCGGCAGACCGTGATGAGGGACTTCGCGGTCTGCGCGACGAGCAGCGCGGTCCCCTCGCCGCCGGGGAGGTACCGCGCGGCGTCGCCCGGGCAGGGCTTTCCGGCCGGCGTGGCCGAAGTCGAGGTGGACGGCGTGATCGGCGGGGTGGCGGAGGCGGTCGTGACCACCGTCTTGGTGGTCGGCAGCGCGGGCGTCGTGTACTCCGGGAAGGGCCCCGACGCCGACGGCGAAGGCCGCGAGCGCCCGGTGAACAGCAGGACCCCGCCCACCGCGGCGCCGGCGACCAGCATCAGGGTCAGCAGGACCCACAGGGCCCGCGCGCGGGCCCGGCCCGGCGCCAGGCTCGCGCAGGTGCCGCACCGCCCGGCACCCGGGTCGTTGACCGCGCCGCACTGCGCGCACGTCCAGGGAAAACCCGCCATCGGGCCTCCTTCGGCCCGGCGCCACGCCACGCCGGTCCCTCCATGGTCACCGACGAGGGCACCGGCTGCAACGGCTCGCGGCTAGCCGTGGACGACGTTGACCATCCAGGGAATGCCGAACTTGTCGACGCAGGCGCCGAACTCGTCGCCCCACATCTGCTTTTCGAACGGGACCGTCACGGTGCCGCCGTCGCTGAGCTTGTCCCAGTAGCCGCGCAGGTCGTCGGCGTCGTCCCCGCTGAGGCTCACCGAGATGTTCGTGCCCGGATTGTGTTCCATCCCGGCCGGGGTGTCCGACGCCATCAGCGTGAAACCGTTCTCGGCCTCCAGCTGGGCGTGCATGATCTTGTCCGCGTCCGCCCCTTCGGGTGAACCGAATTCCCCGAACGTGTTCACCCTCAGCGTGCCACCGAACACGCTCTTGTAGAACTCCATGGCCTGCCGAGCGTCGTCGCGGAAGCTCAGGTAGGGATTGAGGCGAGAAGCCACGGCCATCTCCTTCGATCGGACGAGAGCAGCATCTTCGCAGAACGCCCGTGCCGCGCCAATCGGAAGATTTTCAGGACCGTCCTCAGAGCACGAACCGCCGGTGGGCGACGGGTTCGAGCGGCAGCGCGCCGTGCAGCGCCGCCCGGGCGCGCAGCTCCAGCGCCCGGTCCAGGGGCCGGCTCCCCGGCGCCGCGGCGTGGAACGTGCCGCGGTCGAACAGGTACACCAGCGCGAGCTTCCCCTGCCGCCGCCCGGTCTGCTCGGCGAACTCGACGGTCGCCGACCGCAGGCAGCCGCCGTAGCCCGCCCGGTTCAGCCGGTCCGCGACGTCGACCAGGTCGCCGGTCAGCACGCGCAGGTCGCGGTTGCGGCGCCAGCACCGGACCGTCGAGTGGCCGTGGAGGTCCTGCGTCACCAGCGGGTGCACGGGCAGCCGTGCCGAGGTCGCGGCGATCAGCTCCGCCTCGGTGCGGGCCAGCGCGTCCCCGTCCACTTTGAAGCCGACCGTGCCGCCACCGGTGGGCGCGAGGCCGAGGGCGGCGCGCACCCGCGGGGCGGCCGCGGCGAGGGTGTAGAGGGACTGCAGGTGCGGGCGGGACGTCCAGCAGCGGACGAGCTTGCTGTCCAGCAGGGTCACGAAGGTTCCTATCCTCGGGTGAGAAGACCGCCGGACCGGGCGCACTGGCAATGTCCACAGTGGACGTCAGGCGCGGGGACGCGGGGCCGGAAAGGACAGCATGCGCCCCTTCGCCCGGTTCCGCGCCGGAACGCCGGCGTCCGCGCGGCGAACGGCACCGGCCCGCCGCCGAACGGTCGTCGGTGAAACAGTTCCACCGATCAGCGGTATCCCGCTCGTTTCACACGGGGCGATCGCGACCTCGCCGAAGTTCTCCCGGTCCTCGAAACGCCGCCCCGGCGTCCCCAGCCGCCTGATCCGGCCTTTCCACATCAACCAGACATTTAGCGTTGCTAATAGATCTGGGTCAGAGCTACCTTGGGAGGCATGACCGAACTCGCCGAACGGCTCCTGAGCGCCGTCCAGGGAATCCGCCGGGTGGTGCGCCGCCGGGTGCGGGCCGACGTGCCGGGCTTCCCGCTGCCGGGCGCCCAGGTCGAGCTCCTGCGGGTCGTGGCCGACCAGCCCGGCATCGGCGTCGCCGCGGCCGCACGCGAACTGCACCTGGCGAACAACTCGGTCAGCACGCTGGTGAACCAGCTCGCCGACGCCGGGCTGCTGAGCCGCGAGGCCGACCCCGCCGACCGCCGCGCGGCCCGGCTGGAGATCACCGCCGCGGCCGCCGACCGGATGGCGGCGTGGCGGCGCGCCCGGACCGGGCTCGTCGCCGACGCGCTCGCCGGACTGTCCGAAGAGGACACAGCGGCCATCGAGCAGGCCTTGCCGGCCCTGGAAAAGCTCATGGGCATCCTGAAGGAGCAGCCATGACCGAACCCGCGGCGGTGCGCTGCACCGGCCTGAGCCACTCGTTCGGCACGACCCGCGCGGTGGACGGTGTCGACCTCGAAATCCACCCGGGCGAGGTGTTCGGCCTGCTCGGCCCGAACGGCGCCGGCAAGACGACCACCCTCCGGATGATCACCACGCTGCTGCCGACGGCACCGGAGAAGATCGCCGTCTTCGGGGTCGACGTCGCGCGCCGCCGGATGGCCGTGCGGCGGCTGATCGGCTACGTCCCCCAGCAGCTGTCCGCCGACGCCGCGCTGACCGGCCGCGAAAACGTCGCGCTGTTCGCCCGGCTCTTCGACGTGCCCCGCCGCGAGCGGGCCGGACAGGTGCGGCTCTCGCTCGAGCTGGTCGGGCTGGCCGGCGACGCCGACCGCACCGCCAAGACGTACTCCGGCGGCATGATCCGCCGGCTCGAGCTGGCCCAGGCCCTGGTCAGTTCGCCGCGGCTGCTCATCCTCGACGAGCCGACGATCGGGCTCGACCCGGTCGCCCGGTCGTCGGTGTGGGACCGCATCGGCTCGATCCGCGCGGCGACCGGCATGACCGTGCTCGTCACCACGCACTACATGGACGAAGCCGAGCAGTACTGCGACCGCGTCGCGCTGATGCACACCGGCCGGATCCGCGCGCTGGGCACCCCGGCCGAGCTGGAGGCCGGCCTCGGCCCGGAGTCCACTTTGGACGACGTGTTCCGGGCGGTGACCGGGAACCGCCTCGACCACGAAGAAGGAGGGATCCGCGGTGTCCGTGCCACTCGCCGTACCGCCCGCCGTCTCGGCTGACCCGGGCCCGTTGCGCCGGCTGCGCGTGCTCGCCGCCCGCGTCGGCGCGATGTGCCTGGTGGAGCTGCAGAAACTCCGCCGCGACCAGACCGAGCTGCTCACCCGGGCGATCCAGCCCGCGCTGTGGCTGCTCATCTTCGGGGAGACCTTCACCCGGCTGCGCGCGATCCCGACCGGCTCCACGCCGTACCTGGACTACCTCGCCCCGGGCATCCTCGCGCAGTCGGCGTTGTTCATCGCGATCTTCTACGGCATCCAGATCATCTGGGAGCGCGACGCGGGCGTGCTCGCCAAGCTCCTGGTGACGCCGACACCGCGCGCGGCGCTCGTCGCGGGGAAGGCGTTCGCCGCCGGGGTGCGCGCGCTCGTCCAGGCGCTGATGGTGCTGGTCCTGGCCGCGCTCCTGGGCGTCGGGCTGACCGCGAACCCGCTGAAGCTGCTGGCCATGGCCGCCGTCCTCGTGCTCGGCTCGGCGTTCTTCTGCTGCCTGTCCATCGTGATCGCCGGGATCGTGCTGTCGCGGGAACGGCTGATGGGCATCGGCCAGGCGATCACGATGCCGCTGTTCTTCGGCTCGAACGCGCTGTACCCGGTGGACCTGATGCCGTCGTGGCTGAAGGTGCTCAGCCACGTCAACCCGCTGAGCTACCAGGTCGACGCGCTGCGGGGCCTGCTGATCGGCACGCCCGCCCACCTGGGGGCCGACTTCGCCGTGCTGGCCGTGGCGACCGCGGTGGCCATTTCGGTCGCCTCGGCACTGCTCGGCAGGTTGGCCCGGTGAGGCACATGTCTCACCGAACGGAAGCTTTATCGCCCGATGCCTAATCTCGGATTCGTGAATCGTCGCCGGGGTGTGGTCGGATTTGTCGGGTTGTGTGTGCTCGCTGGAATTCTGGTGGCCGGGACGATGGCGCCCGCCGCCCTCGGGGCGGGCCTGCTGTCGAATCAGGTCAGCGATTCGGTGGACGCCATTTCGGCCCAGCTCGCGGCCGCCGATCCGCCTCTGGTGACGACGGTGACCGACCGCGACGGCACCCCGATCGCGACGCTCTACGCGCAGTACCGCCTGCCGGTCACCGCGGCCGGGATCGCGACGACGATGAAGGCCGCGATCATCGCGGTCGAGGACCGCCGGTTCTACACCGAAGGCGGCGTCGACGTGCAGGGAATGCTCCGCGCGGCGGTGAACGACAGCACCGGCGGCGCGCTGCAGGGCGCGTCGACGATCACCCAGCAGGACGTCAAGAACTACCTGATCAACGTCGTCGACCGGAACGACCCGGCGGCCCAGCAGGCCGACCGCGAGGACTCGCTCGCCCGCAAGCTGCGGGAGGCGAAAATGGCCGTCCAGCTCAACGCGACCAAGAGCAAGGACGACATTCTGGCCGATTACCTGAACGTCGTGGAATTCAGCGGAACCGTGTACGGGGTGGGTGCCGCGGCAAAAGCGTACTTCGGGACGACAGCGGACAAACTGACCGTTCCGCAGGCGGCGCTGCTCGCCGGAATGGTGAACAACCCGAGCGTCTACAACCCGTACACCCACCCGGACAAGGCGCTGCAGCGCCGCAACCTCGTCATCGACGACATGGTCACGAACGGCTCGATCCCCGCCTCCTACGCGGCGACGGCGAAGGCCGCCCCGCTCGGGCTGCTGCCGAACGGACCCGTCACGCCGTCCGGATCATGCCTGGGCGCGGCGCCGGACGCCGGTTTCTTCTGCGCCTACGCCGAAAGCTACCTCGAGCACGCCGGGTTCACCGCCGACCAGCTGGCCACCGGCGGGTACACGATCAAGACGACGCTCGACCCGCGCGTGTCGCAGGTGACGAAGGACGCCGTCGACGCGAACGTGCCGACCACCCAGGACGGCGTGGCCAACACCTTCGCCGTGGTCCAGCCGGGCCGGAACGGCCACCAGGTGCTCGCCATGGTCGCCAACCGGAACTACGGCACGGACCCGGGCCAGGGCGAGACGTCGACCGACATCGTCGCCGACGCGAGCAACAAGTTCGGGTCGGGTTCGTCGTTCAAGATCTTCACGTCCGCGGCGGCGCTCGTCACCGGCAAGGCGGGCCTGGACACGCCACTGCCCAATCCGGACAGCCAGTGCTTCCCGGTGCCCGACGCGCATTCGTCCTGCTACACCGTCCACAACGACGGCCACTACGCGGACCCGATCACCCTCGAAGACGGGCTGGCGACGTCACCGAACGTCGCGTTCGTCGGGCTCGAGTCGCAGGTGGGGATGCCCGCCGTGCTCGACATGGCGTACAAGCTGGGCCTGCGGAACACGCTGGCGACCAACGACGCCGGCCGCACGCCGGACCCGAAGTCGGCCAACCCGCAGTACAGCGAGCCGCAGTCGCAGTACTTCGAGGATCTGCTGTCGTTCACCCTCGGCAACAGCCCGGTCAGCCCGCTGGAGATGGCGAACGTCTCGGCGACGCTGATGAGCGGCGGCGTCTGGTGCCCGCCGAACCCGATCCTGTCGGTGACCGACCGGAACGGGAACGCGGTGCCGGTGCGGCAGCAGGGCTGCGAGCAGGTCATCCCCACGGGCGTGGCGAACACCCTCGAAGCGGGCCTGAGCAAGGACACCACGAGCGGCACGTCCGCCCAGGCGGCCCGCGCCGCCGGCTGGACCCGCCCCGACATCGGCAAGACGGGCACGACCCAGCTGAGCGAGTCGGTGGCGTTCGTCGGCGGTGTCGACGGCTACGCGGTGTCGTCGATGGTGTTCGCCGACGGGCCGCACCCGCGGGAGATCTGCCCAGGCACGCCGGTGCATCTGGGCGACTGCGGCCACGGCGCGTTCGGCGGCACGGTCGCCGCGCCGCCGTACTTCCACGCGATGAGCCAACTGCTGGCCGGGGTCCCCGACCAGCCGATCCCCGCCCCCGACCCGGAATACCTGAACGCCCGGAGCTAGCGCGGTTCGAGGAAGACGAGCGGGATCTCCCGCTCGGTCTTCGTCTGGTACTGCGCGTAGTTCTTGAAGTCGGCGGTGATCTTCGGCCACAGCCGCGCGCGCTCTTCGGCGTCGGCGATCCGGGCGCGCATCGGCTGCTTGGGGCCGCCCTTCAGCGAGACCTCGACGTCGGGGTTGTCGCGCAGGTTGAGGAACCACGCGGGGTGCGTGTCATCGCCACCACGCGAGGCGACGACGACCCAGGTGTCGCCCTCCTGGTGCGGCGAGGTCAGCAGCACCGACCGCGGCTGCCCGCTCTTGCGGCCGACGGTGGTGAGCTCGAGGACGGGCATGGCGACCTGCCACCCCACCTTCCCACCGGTGAGCTTGATCAGGCCGCGGTGGACGGCGTTCATGGTCTTCAGGGCGAAGTCGCTCGGCATGATCCCAATCTATCGCCCCAGTTCGCGCAAACCGCCACGCGGCCGCGTACCGGTGTGCGAGGCTGCGCGGCGACCGAAGACGGAAAGAGAGAAGACCGATGCTGATCTGGGGCTGGCGTACGCGGATCTACGTACTGGCGATGACGACCTTCCTGTGCGGCCGCTGCGGCAATCCCGCGTCGCACGCTGTCCGCAAGGCGGTCACGAAGTTCACCCTGTTCTTCATCCCGCTGTTCCCGATCAGCGTCAAGTACACGGCACAGTGCACGTTCTGCGGGATCGAGAACCGGATCCCGAAGGAAGACGCCGTCCGCCTGCAGGCGCAGGAGGAGCAGGCCCAGGCCCAGCCCCAGCCGGCGCCGGGGTACCCGCAGGGACTTCCGCAGCAGGGCGTCCAGCACCCTTCGGGGCAGCAGCAGTACCCGGCGCAGCAGCAGGGGTTCCCGCAGCCGGGCCGTCCCCCTCAGCAGGGCCAGTAGCGAACTCGCCCGGCCGCGGCTTCCCGCGGCCGGGAACCCGCCGGTGCGAGCCTGGCGGTCCGTTGGGCGATCCGCACGGCCACCGCGGCGAACCGCACGTAGACCGCCGCGAGCAGCGCGAGGCCGACCACGGCCGAACCGCTAAGCTCCCACCGCCGCGAACCCGGCAGCCCGCCGACCGACCCCGACCGCCACCGCGGCAAACCCGCACGTAGACCGCCGCGAGCAGCGCGAGGCCGACCACGGCCGAACCGCTAAGCCCCCACCACCGCGAACCCAGCCGCCCGCCGACCGACCCCCACCGCCACCGCGGCAAACCCGCACGTAGACCGCCGCGAGCAGCGCGAGGTCGACCACGCCCCGCGCCCCTCTCACCCCGGCGTGCCCCCGCCCGAGCCGCCATGCCACGACCCCAGCAGCCCGCCGGTCAGCCCGCAGCGAACCCGACACGAATCGCCGCGAGCACCGCGAGGCCGACCACGGCCGAACCGCTAAGCCCCCACCACCGCGAACCCGGCAACCCGCCGACCAACCCCCACCGCCACCGCGGCAAACCGCACGTAGACCGCCGCGAGCAACGCGAGATCGACCGCGGCACCGGCCCCACGCGGCCGATCCCGTCCGTCCACCCACTCGCGCAGCTCCCGTTCGGCCGCACCGGCGAGCACCACCGCGTCGCCGATCCCGGCACCGTCCCCGCCGGCGAGCAACTCCCCCAGGGCCCGGGCGGCGGCCACCGCGTGCGCGCCGAGCCGGGCGAGCGCGGGCCGGGCGTCCGGCGGCACGGGCCCTCGCGCGTCCGCGACCTCCCGCGCAAGACCACCCATCCGAGTGAGATCCGCGGCGGTGTGCACGGCGGCGACCACCGCCTTCACCTCCGCCTCCCGCGGCGCGTGCAAGGCCAGCAGCGCACACGCCTGGTCCTCGCACGCGGCCCCGAGCGCGGCCGCCGCCGCGACCTGCTCGCGCACACGTCCGCCCAGCGTGTCGTCACTTTCCAGCACCGAGCGCGTGGCCTCTTCGAGGGCGATCGCGACGAGCGCGCACAGGTCCGCCAGCCGGTGGGAGAGCGTGACCAGTTCCTTCTGAAACGCCGTCGGCATGGCGGCAGGAAACCAGCCCGGCCGGGTGTCGGCATCTCGTCGCCCCGCCCGGAATTGTCGGTCCCCCGTGCTCTCCTCGACGGCGAGAGCGGTGCACCCCGCACCCGGAGGAGAAGGAGAAGACCGATGGCAGGCGAAACGACGGTCACCGTGGTCGGCAACCTGACGAGCGACCCCGAACTGCGCTTCACGCCGGCCGGCGTGGCGGTCGCGAGCTTCACGGTCGCCTCGACGCCGCGGACGCTGGACCGGCAGTCCGGCGAGTGGAAGGACGGCGAGGCCCTGTTCCTGCGCTGCAGCCTGTGGCGCCAGGCCGCGGAAAACGCGGCGGAGAGCCTCACGCGCGGAGCCAGGGTCCTGGTCACCGGCAGGCTGGTGCAGCGGTCGTTCGAAACCAAGGAGGGCGAGCGGCGCACCGTCGTCGAGCTGCAGGTGGACGAGATCGGCCCGTCGCTGCGGTACGCGACCGCGACGGTCACCAAGGTCAGCCGCGGCGGCAGCGGACCGAACACCCCGGACGGCACCGGGTGGGGAGCCGCGCCGGTACCGGCGGGCGTCGGCGCGGGCGAGGAGCCACCGTTCTAGTTTCCCGGCTGCCCCATCCGTTCGCGGCCGGCGGCCGAACGCCCGTTGACGGGAACTCGACCCGTGCTCGACGGCCCCCGGTGACGATGAGGGGGCCGCTCCGGCCGGACCTGTTGTCGAAATCCCGCCCCCTGGTTCGACGCAGGGGTGGACGAGGCCGAACCACGAGCGGGAGGGACCGAGATGAACGGGAACGAGAAAACCGGCTCACCGGCGGCGGCGCACCTGGTGGTCAACCACCGGATGCGGGCGATGTTGCGAGCGGTGGGCGCGGGCCGGGGCCGGGTGTCCTGCAGCAGCGAACCGGACCTGTTCATCGACGGCCTGTCGTGCGGCGACCAGTTCGCCGCCCACGGGCTGGCCCACCTGGGCCTGATCCGCCCGGCCCACCCCGGCCGCCCGGGCGAGCAGGTCCCGGCGGTCCTGACGGCCGCGGGCCGGGCCATCGTGACAATGGACAACCAGTCGGCCGCCTGAGCGGGGCGACCGGCGCGAAGTTTGACAACTCCACAAAGAAACGACCACGCGGCGCCCGCACACCGGCCCTGCCCGGCCGGGCACCGCAAGACGACCCACGGCCGGGAATCGGCCGCTCGGTCCCGCCACCCCGGCCGCAACCACCTCGCCAATGGCGAACCCACCCTCGCTGTCTCGGCCGGCCGTGCCAAAACCACCAGCCAACCGCCCCGTGATCCCACCGGCCGGGCCGGCTCGGCCGAACCACCCACCACCGGCGAACCGGCCCGGCCATCCGACCAGGCGCCCCCGGCCACAACCCATCACCACCGGCCAACCGTCCCGCGATCCTCACCGGTCCGGTCCGGTTCCGGTCCGGGCCGGGCCGGGCCGGGCCGAGCCCACCCACCGAGCGGGGCCCGCGCCCACCAACAACGAGCGAACCGGCCCCGCGGACCCCGGCCACCCCCCACCCCGACACGAACCGCGACTACCGTGGCGGGCATGAGCAACACCGAGGCCGCCCCCGCCGAGCTCGCCTGCGGCGACCGGCCGTCGGCCGCCGATCCCGAGCGTCCGGCCGTCGAGGTCCTCACCCCGCGTGAGGTGCCGCTGGGCGGCCCGCGGGCGATGCGGGTCCGGCGGACACTCCCCCAGCGGTCGCGTTCGCTCATCGGCGCCTGGTGCTTCGCCGACCACTACGGCCCGGACGAGGTCACCGGCCCCGGCGCGATGGACGTCGCGCCGCACCCCCACACCGGGCTGCAAACGGTGAGCTGGCTGTTCGCCGGCGAAATCGAGCACCGCGACAGCCTGGGCACGGACGCGATGGTCCGGCCCGGCGAGCTGAACCTGATGACCGGCGGGCACGGCATCTGCCATTCGGAAGTCTCGACCGCGGCAACGAAGACGCTGCACGGCGTCCAGCTCTGGGTGGCGCTGCCCGAGCGGCACCGGCACGCGGCCCGGGCCTTCGACCACTACGTCCCGTCGGTGAACCGGATCGAAGGCGCGGAGATCCGGGTGTTCCTCGGGTCGCTGGCCGGGCGCACGTCCCCGATCCCGACGTTCACCCCGCTGCTGGGCGCGGAGGTCGTCCTCGGCCCGGACGCGCACATGTCCCTCGGCGTGGACCCCGGGTTCGAGCACGGCGTCCTCGTGGACACCGGCGACGTCGTCGTGGCCGGCACCCGGGTCCGCGCGGCGGAGCTCGGCTACCTCGGCACCGGGGTTCGCTCCTTGACGCTCAGC
This sequence comes from Amycolatopsis sp. NPDC021455, assembly GCF_040640995.1. NCBI lineage: Bacteria > Bacillati > Actinomycetota > Actinomycetes > Pseudonocardiales > Pseudonocardiaceae > Amycolatopsis > Amycolatopsis sp. NPDC021455. The sequence goes on from NZ_JBFACT010000038.1 coordinate 12,777, forward strand.
AACCGCGGCACGGAGCCGGCCCGGTTCCTCCTGCTCGGCGGCACCCCGTTCGACGAAGAAATCCTGATGTGGTGGAACTTCGTCGGCCGCACGCACGAGGAGATCGCGGAGTTCCGCGAAGCCTGGCAGGCGGAGTCCGACCAGTTCGGCAGCGTCACGGGCTACTCAGGCACTCCGCGGCGCCTGCCCGCACCGGCCCTGCCGGCGGTCCGCATCAAGCCGCGCCGCAACCCGGAATCCGGCCGGAGCTAACCGGTGACCACCCGCTCCAGGGCGGCGAAGACCCGGTCGACGTCGGCCGGGGTGGTGCGCCAGTTGCTGAAGGCGGCCCGCAGTGCCGGGCGGCCGTCGTACACCGTCGGGGTCAGGAACGTGGTCCCGTCCTCGGCGATGGCCTGGACCAGAGCGTCGATCCGGTCCTGGGTGACCTCGCCGGCCGGGGTGAAGCAGACGACGTTGAGCCGCACCGGGTCGAGCAGGTGCCAGCGCGGCGAGCCGTCGATCCGCGCGCCGAGGTCGCGGGCCAGCGCGACACAGCGCTCGACGATCTCGCGGTGCCCGGCGCGGCCGTACGCCATGAGCGAGAACCAGGCCGGCAGGGCCCGCAGCCGCCGGGAGTTTTCCGGCGTGAGGTGCAGGAAGTCCGGGTTCGCGCCGATTTCGCCGAGGTAGGCGGCGTTGTTGGCGAACACGCGCAGCTGCAGGTCGCGGCGGCGGGTGAACTGGACGGCCGAGTCGTAGGGCACGTTGAGCCACTTGTGCAGGTCGACGACCACCGAGTCGGCCTGGTCGAGGCCCGCGGTCAGCGCCGCGTGCTCGGGGGCCAGCGCGGCGAACCCGCCGAACGCGGCGTCGACGTGCAGCCAGAAGTCGTACCGCTGCTTGAGCGCGGCGATCGCGCGCAGGTCGTCGAAGTCGACCGTGTTGACGGTCCCCGCGTTCGCGACGACGACGGCCGGGCCGTCGAGCGCCTCGAGCACTTCGGCGAGTTTCGCGACATCGACCGCTTCACGGCCGGGGAGCACCGGCACCTTCAGCAGCGCGGACCGGCCCATCCCGAGGAACGACAAGGCCTTCAGGACGCTGGAGTGCGGCGAACCGGACAGCACCGTGACGGGCCCGAGCGCGGCGGCGCCTTCCTCGGAGACGTTCACGCCGGCCCGCTCGCCGAGCCATTCACGGGCGATGGCCAGGCCGGTCACCGTCGACATCGTGGCTCCGGTGACGAACGCGCCGGAGAACTCCGGGCCCAGCCCGAACAACTCGGCCAGCCAGCCGACGGTCTCGCGTTCCAGGTCCTGCGCGGAAGAGTCCATCCCACTGGCCGGGTTCTGGTCGTAGGCGGCGGTGAGCCAGTCCCCGGCCAGCGCCGCCGGCGTGGCCCCGCCGGTCACGAAACCGAGGTAGCGGGGGCCCGCGCTGGCCGCGAAGCCGGGTTCCCAGCGCTGCGAGAACTCCTCCAGCGCACCCCGCGCCCCGGCGCCTTCGGCGGGCAGGGGCTTCGGGGCGACGGCGACGGGCGGGACGGCCGCCGCCCGCCCGGCCAGCCCGGCGAGCGCCTCACTCGCGACTTTGCCGGTGACGTCGAGGAGATCGGCCAGGGAGGTCAGGTCTTCGGCAAGCTTCGGATGCACCCGGCCGACGCTAGGCGCCCGCGGGCCCAGCTGTCGCGGTCCAATCCCCCGAAACTGGCCCCTCACCCCGTGATGCCCCGCCAATCACACGCGATGCCCCGCCAATCACGCGAGATGCCCGCCCGATCACGCGAGATGCCCGCCCGATCACGCGAGATGCCCGCCCGATCACGCGACATCCGCCTCCGATCACGCGAGATCCGGGTCCAGTCACGCCAGTTCCGGCCTCCGAGCACACGAACCGACCCTCCGGGCACGCAAGCCGACCGTCCAGGTACGCGAACCCGCCATGGCGGTACGCGGACCCGCGCCAGACACGCCACATGCGAGGTTCCGGACCGCGCGGCCGCGGTCAGCGGCGTCGGAGACGGCGGACCCGCGCCTCGGCCGGATCGAACGCGACCCGCCGCAGCGGCGCGGCGACCAGCAGCACCACCGCCATCCCCGACATCGCGGCCAGCACCATCGCGGCGACGAACTGGGCGTCGCCGGACGTCGCCGTGCCGAGGACCGCGTACCCGGCGAGCACCAGGGCCGGCGGCGCCAGCAAACCGGCCAGGACCGGCACCGGCGGCACCCGGTCACCGTCGGGGCGGCGGGCGGACACCACCGCCGCCCCGGCGCAGGTGACCGCGGCGACCAGCAGGCAGCCGCCGACGGTGTCGCTCAACCGGTGCCAGCCCAGCGCCACGGCCGCGGCCGAAACCCACGCGACGCCGAACCCGCCCACCACGAAGGTCGCCCTGCGGAACCGGCGGGGCAGGACGATCGCGAGCGCCACCAGCACGGCCATCGCCGCGCTGACGTGCCCGCTCGGAAAGCTGTTGTGGCTCGCGACGCCGAGCCGGTCGTCGGTGGCCGGGCGGTCCAGGACGTACAGCTTGAGCAGCTGCGCCACCACCAGCGGCGCGGCGAGCAGGACCAGGGCCGTGACACCGAGGGCGAACCGCCGCCGTACCAGGGAAACCACCACGAGCAGCACCGCGACGCCGCCGAGCACCACCACCAGGTCGGCCTGCCGCAGCGGCGCCGCCCAGTCCACCGTCGTCCCCGCGGACTGGGCGCTGCGGACGACGCCGTTCTCGACGCCGCGGCCCGCCTGGGTGCGGACGAACAGCAGGTAGGCCGCGACGAAGGCGAGGGCGAACCCGGCCGCGCTCGCGGCGAGCACCGCCGTGCGGGACACGGTCCTGGTAGCGAGCGCGTGGCGGCCGGTCGACGGGGTCGCGGGCCGGACATCGGTGATGATCACTGCCATGTCTCCGAGTCTGGAGCGTGCATTTCGGGATCCCGTCAGCGCGATGTCATGGTTTTGCTACAAGATCCGGCCGAGTCGCCACGAAGTGCTCTTTTCCGAATAATGGCGCCGTGGCCGAGGTATTGGTTGTGGAAGACGACGCGGCGGTGCGGGAAGGACTGCAGCTGGCCCTGCGCCGGCAGGGACACGTGGTGCACACCGCGGAATCGGGCGAGCTCGGCATCGAGGCGCTCGTGCGCCACCGGCCCGACATCGTCGTGCTCGACCTGATGCTGCCCGGCATGGACGGCTTCGAGACCTGCCGCCGGATGCGGTCGGCGGGCCCCGTCCCGATCATCATGCTCACCGCGCGCAGTGACGACTTCGACGTCGTCGCCGGGCTCGAAGCGGGCGCGGACGACTACGTCGCCAAGCCGGTCGAGCCGCGGGTCCTGGACGCGCGGATCCGGGCGGTGCTGCGGCGGGCGGCCGGCGAGCGGCCGGGTGAGCCGCCGGAGCCCTCGGAACGGCACGGCGACCTCGTGATCGACCGGGCCGCGCTCGAGGTGACCAAGCGCGGCGCGCCGGTGTCGCTGACCCCGACCGAGCTGAAGCTGCTGCTGGAGCTCTCGCGCACGCCCGGGCAGGTGTACAGCCGCCAGCAGATCCTCTCGGCGGTGTGGGACCACGACTACCTCGGGGACTCCCGGCTCGTCGACGCCTGCGTGCAGCGGCTGCGCGCCAAGATCGAGGACGTGCCGGCGAAGCCGGAATACGTGCAGACGGTCCGGGGGTTCGGCTACCGGTTCGGCCGGTCGTGAACCAGCGGATCCGGTCGTGGCTGGCCGGGCTGCGGCCCCGGCTGGTGGCCGCCTTCGCGGTGATCATGATCGTCGGGGCCACCGCCGCGTCCGGCGCGAGCTACGTCTCCGCGCGCCGGGCCATCCTGGAAGGCATCCAGGACCAGACGATGCTGAAGCTGCGCGACCAGATCTCCGCGTACCTGCCGACCATCTCGCTACCGCCGACCGCGGGCACGATCGACGCGTTCGCCTCGGCGCTCAAGCCGAGCAACGTCCTCGTCGTCTACCACGAGCTGCACTCGTCGTCGGGGCTGTCGCTCGACGCCGTCCCCGCCGAGCTGCGCCACGTGGTGGCCGCCAGCACCAACATCCAGTTCCAGCGCGCGGACGTGCACGGCATCCCGCAGTTCTTCGTCGGCGTCCCGGTGCAGACCGCCGCGGGCCGGCCGAGCGGCCTCGAGGTCTACGCGACGGTGTCCCTGACCGGCCAGCAGGACGCGATCGACGAACTGGCCACGAGGGCCTGGCAGACCGCGGCACTCGCCCTGCCGTTCGCGGTCGCCGTGGCGCTGCTGGCGGCCCGGCAGGTGCTGCGGCCGGTGCGCGCGCTGAACACCGCCGCCAGCCAGCTCGGCCGCGGACGGCTGGACGTGCGGCTGCGCGTGAAGGGGTCCGACGAGCTCGCGCAGCTGGTCGCGACGTTCAACAACACCGCCGCGGAGCTGGAACGCGCCGTCGGCACGCTCCGGGCGATGGAGGCCGACGCGCGGCGGTTCGTCGCCGACGTCTCGCACGAGCTGCGGACCCCTCTCGCCGCGATGAACGCCGTCACCGACGTCCTCGACGAGGACGCGGAGCAGCTGCCGCCGGACACCGCGGTCGCGGCGCGGCTGGTGTCGGCCGAGACCCGGCGGCTGACCCGGCTCGTGCAGGACCTGATCGAGATCTCCCGGTTCGACGCCGGGCGGGCGGAGCTGCGGCGGGAAGAGCTGGACGTCGCCGCGGCGATCACCGACAGCCTCGCCGCGCGCGGCTGGGAGCCCGGTGCCGGCCTGGTCATCGACCTGCCGCCCGGGATCGGCGCCCGGCTCGACCGGCGGCGGCTCGACATCGTGGTGGCGAACCTGGTCGGCAACGCGCTGCGGCACGGCGCGCCCCCGGTCGAGGTGGTGCTGCGGGAAGCGGCCGGCGCCGTCGTGCTCACCGTCACCGACCACGGGCCCGGCATCCCGGACGACGTGCTGCCGCGTGTCTTCGACCGCTTCACCAAGGCCGACACCGCGCGGGCGCGGTCCGAGGGCAGCGGTCTCGGGCTGTCCATCGCGCGGGAGAACGCGCGGCTGCACGGCGGCGACATCGTCGCGGCCAACACCGGCACCGGCGCCCGGTTCGAGTTGCGCCTGCCCCGGGAGGTGGCGTGAGGAAGCTCCTCGTCCTGGCGGTGGTGCTCCTGGTGAGTGCCTGCGGGATCAAACCGACGCCGGTGGTGTCGGCCGGCCCGGCGCCGACGCTGCGCAGCCCGGCGAGCGACGGTCAAAGCACCGGCGTGATCCTCTACTTCCTGGTCGACGGCCGGCTGACGCCGGTGGTGCGGCCGGCCAACCGCACGGTGACCGTCGAGGAGACGTTGACGATGCTGTTGGACGGACCGACCGTCGACGAGCACGCCGAGGGGTACCGGACGATGCTCCCGGTGCGCACCGGCCCGGTCACGGTCACCGTGTCCCCCGGCCGGCCCCCGACGATCAGCTTGCCGTTCCCGCTGCGGCCGATCACCGGTGTCGCGCTCAACCAGCTCGCCTGCACCGCGTCCGCGGCACTGGCGGTCCAGGGCGGATCCGGCGTCGACGGCACCGTCTCCTTCGCCGGGCCGGACGTCCTGCTGCCGTACCAGCCGTGCCAGGCTTGACGGCCGGGGCGTCAAGCCGACCTGACATCACCGGACCGTCCATTCCGGACTTCGAGTTCACTTGAAGTCGATTGCCCGGCTGTGGTTGGGTGGCGACCATGGTGAACGCCACGGCCCGGTCACTGCCCGACCTGACGGTCGGCGAACTCTCCCGGCGCAGCGGAGTGCCCGCCTCGGCCTTGCGGTTCTATGAGGACGAAGGTCTCATCCACAGCCGCCGCACCGCGGGCAACCAGCGGCGCTACCGCCGTGACACGCTGCGGCGGGTGACGTTCGTCCGGATGTCGCAGCGGGTCGGCATGCCGCTGTCGAAGATCCGCGAAGTGCTCGCCCTGCTGCCGGACGACCGCACACCCACCCGCGCCGACTGGACCCGGATCTCCCAGTGCTGGCAGGAAGACCTCAACGCGCGGATCCGCCGGCTGGAACAGCTGCGCGACCAGCTGGACGACTGCGTCGGCTGTGGCTGCATGTCGCTGGCCAAGTGCCGGCTCGCCAACCCGGGCGACCGGCTCGGCGCCGAGGGCCCGGGTCCGCGGCGGGTCGCCGACCACCGCGGCGAGGGCTACGAGGACTGACGCTCCAGCAGGCCGCGGACGTACATGGCCTGGCCGGCGTGCTGGATGTCGTCGTCGAGGACGCTGATCAGGCGCACGCCCAGCGACACCGGCGGGTCCCAGGCCTCGTCGACGATCCGGTCGAGCGCGTCGGCGTCGACGCCCGCGACGAACCGCAGGGTCTGCTCGTGCACGGCGTCGTAGTAACCGGTGAGCAGGTCCGGCTTGTCGACGCGGACCGCCTCGACGTCGGCCGGGCGGTGGCCGTAGCCGGTGTCGCCCGCCGGGAAGGGGAGGCCGAACCGCGAAAGCCAGTCCTGCCCGGTCCACACCTGTTCGGTGCCCGCCACGTCGGCGACGTGGTCGTCCTGGACGCGGGTCAGGTGCCACACCAGCCAGGCGATCGAGTTGGCCTCGCCGCCCGGCCGCGTCCGGAGCTGCTCGGCGGTGAGCCCTTCCACCGCCGCGTGCACTGTGCCCCGGACCCGGCCGAACCCGTCGGCGAGCAGATCGGCCACGTTCATTCGGCTGCCTCCCGTTGCTGACGCCGTCCCCCGGCGTGCTACCCGATCATGCCCGCCGGCAAACGGCGCCCGCTAGCGCGGGAGCAGCTGGTCGAAGAAGGAGCGGTAGCGGCGAAGCGCGATCCGCAGCTCCTCGGTGGCCGGTTCGCCTTGCCGCCACTGGGCTTCCAGCTCGCTCTTGTGCTCGGCGAACGTGGTGGCCAGCGCGCTGATCACGGCGGCGACCAGTTCGTCGGCCTGCTGGACGGCCTGCTTCGGGTCGTCGACGAAGCCGGTCTGGACGTTCTGCCAGCGGTCGCGGAAGCCGGTGACCTTCTCCTCGTCGATGAGCGCCGGCGTTTCCACGTCGTCGCCGGATCGGGCGGGAGTCTCCCCGTCGCCGCCCGAAGCGGCCGGGGTTTCGACGTCCCCGCCCGATTCGGCGGGTGACTCCACGTCCCCGCCGGATTCGTCGGCGTCCTGCCGCCCGGCCGAAGCGGACGCCAGGTCGGCGGTGCTCAGGTTCTGGTCGTCACCGGTGCCCGGTTCACGGAATTCGGTCCGCTCCTGATCGGGGACCTCGGCGGTGTCCCGCTCGTGGAAGCCTTCGCGCGGCGTGAGGTCCTCGTCGTTTTCGGTGCTGTGACGCGTCAGGTGGTCGGTCATGGTCAGCGTCCTCCGTTCCGTTCGGTCCGCGACTGCGCGGACGCCTCGCGCTCGTCGGTGTCGCGCCGCTCGGCCAGGTCGTGGTCGTGGCCGTTGTTGTGGTCGTGCCCGTTGCGGCGGTCGTGGTGGTGGTCGTGGTCGTCGCGGTGTTGCTCGTCGGCGCCGTCGGTCAGCAGGTCCTCGAAGACGGTGCGGTAGCGCACCATCGCGTCGCGGAGGTCCTCGGTGGACGCTCCGTCGCGCTTCTGCTGCGTCGTGTGCGCGGCGCGGTAGTGCTCGAGGGTTTTGGCGTGCCGCACGGAAAGGTCCGCCACCTGCTGCTCGTAGCCTTCGGTCGGGTAACCGCGTTCGGCCATCAGCGAGACGAGGACGCGGTCGGCTTCGGCGACCGCGTCGGCCGGCTGGTCGACGAACTTTTCCTGCACCTGCGCCCATTGCTGGGTGTAGCGCTCGCGCGCCGACGCCGAGAGCGGGCGGATGTCGAGTTCCTTGTGCCGGCGTTCCCGCTCGGCGAGTTCCCGTTGCGCGGCACGGGGACTGTCCTTCTCCGCGACCGTGCGGTCGTACTCCGGGCCGAACCGCTGCTGCAGCCGTTTTCGTTGCATCTCCTGCGTCACCAGCCAGATCACGGCGCCGAGCACCGCGACGGCCACGACGACGATCAAGACGATCAGCCAAGTGGGCATCGCACAAACTCCTTCAACGATGTCGCCCCCGATGCGTCCCGGGTTCCCGCATTCCCCGTCCCGAAAACGGCGCGCACGCCGCTGACCTCGCGATTCGGCCGACCGGCGGCGTCGATACCGCCGGATGCCGTGCCCCGCGACGGGGAGGTAACGGCGGTAACGAGCAGTCGCTAGCGTCGTTACCATCGACGTGCTATCGTCGATACAGAAAGAGCGAAGCGGTGATACGTTCACCGCCCGACCGGAAGAAGGAACCGATGAGCACCACCCCCCGTGTCGCGATCGTCACCGGCGGCTCCCGCGGCATCGGCCGCCAGGTCGCCGAACGCCTGGCCGCCGACGGCATGGCGGTCGTCGTCAACTACGCCGGCAACGAGAAGGAGGCCGGCGCCGCCGTAGAGGCCATCACGGCCCGCGGTGGCCAGGCGATCGCCGTCCGCGCCGACGTGGCCGACCCGGCCGCGGTCGCAGAGCTGTTCGACACCGCGGAGCGCACCTACGGCGGCGTGGACGTCGTCGCCCACCTGGCCGGCGTGATGAACCCGCCGACGCCGATCGCCGACACCGACTTCGATGTCCTGGACCGCGTGCACCGCACCAACATCCGCGGCACCTTCGCGGTGGCCCAGCAGGCCGCGCGGCGGGTGCGCGAGGGCGGCGCGGTGATCATGACGTCGACGTCGGTGATCGGGCTGAACCTGCCCGGCTACGGCATCTACAACGCGACCAAGGGCGCGGTCGAGGCGATCACCATGATCCTCGCGCGCGAGCTGCGCGGCCGCGACATCACGGTGAACACCGTCGCGCCCGGCCCGACCGCGACCGCGCTGTTCCTCGACGGCAAGGGCGAGGAGACCATCACCCGGATGGCCAAGCAGCCGCCGCTCGAGCGGCTCGGCGAGCCCGAGGACATCGCCGAGGTCGTCGCCTTCCTCGCCGGCCCGGCCCGCTGGGTGAACGGCCAGGTGCTGCGCGCCAACGGCGGCATCGTCTGAGCTTCGCCTCGCCGCCGACGCGGAGACCGCGGTGGGGCGCCCCGCTCGACCCGCCGGGCGACCGGCGGCACCACCTTGGCCTCACGCCTCCGCCCACCGGAGCCACGGCTGGTCGCCCCGCTCAACCCGGCCGGGCGACCAGCGGCACCACCTGGGCTTCACTCCCCCGCCGACCGGAGCCCACGGCGGGTCGCCCCGCCGGGCCGACCGCGGCATCGTCCGATGCCTCAGCTCACCGCCGCGCGGAGACCGGCGGCGGATCGCCCCGCCCAGCCCGCCGGGCGAACAGCGACACCGTCCGAGCTTCGCCGCGACGCCGGGCCCGCCCCGCTCAGCCGGCCGGGCGGGTGAACCGGCTGACGATGACGTGGTCCTTCGCCGGTCCGCGCACCGCCCACTCCTGCCGCCAGCGCGCGGCGCCGGTCACGCGGTACTCGCCGCGGTAGTGGTCGGCGCGGCAGGGGTGGTCCGCCGTCCAATGGCCTTCGCGCAGGTCGAGGTCGTGGAAGAAGCCGCCGTGGTCGAAGTGCACCGACGCGCGGCCGGGGCCCGCCGGGCGGTAGTGCAGGGTGCGCGTGACCGGTCCGGTGTGGCCGCCGAGCCGCAGCTCGCCTTCCTCGTGGTAGACGAGCACTCCCGCGGCCTCGGTGAAGGTGGCGGTGCCGGTGACCTCGCCGACCGGATCGCCGTCCGTGGTGTGGATTTCCCGGTCCAAGCGCCATTCGCCGCCGAAATACGCGGCGAGATCGGGAACCGGCCAGTACTGCACCCGCCCATTCTCGCACCCCGCGGCGGGCCGGACCGGAACTGTCGGACCCCCGCTCTATAGTCGGGCGGGTGGCAGAGACCGACCTCACAACCGCGTCCGACGCGCTGGAGACCCTCCGGCGCGTGTTCGGCTACGACAGCTTCCGCGGCGACCAGGCGGCGATCGTCGAGCACGTGATCGCCGGCGGTGACGCGCTCGTGCTGATGCCCACCGGCGGCGGGAAGTCCTTGTGCTACCAGATTCCCGCGCTGGTGCGGCCCGGTGTCGGCGTGGTGGTGTCACCGCTGATCGCCCTGATGCAGGACCAGGTCGACGCGCTGCGCAACGCCGGCGTCCGCGCCGGGTTCCTCAACTCCACCCAGGACTACGCGGCGCGGCAGGAGGTGGAGTCGGCGTTCCTGAACGGCCAGCTGGACCTGCTCTACCTGGCGCCGGAACGGCTTTCGGTCGAATCCACCGTGCGGCTGCTCGACCGCGGCAAGATTTCGCTGTTCGCGATCGACGAAGCACACTGCGTCGCCCAGTGGGGCCACGACTTCCGGCCCGACTACCTGCAGCTGTCGGCCCTGCACGAGCGCTGGCCGGACGTGCCGCGGATCGCGCTGACCGCCACCGCGACCGAGGCCACGCACAAGGAGATCTCCGCGCGGCTGCAGCTGGACGAAGCCAGGCACTTCGTCGCGAGCTTCGACCGGCCGAACATCCAGTACCGGATCGTCGGCAAGAACTCGCCGCAGCGGCAGCTGCTGGAGCTGCTGCGCACCGAGCACGCCGGTGACGCGGGGATCGTCTACTGCCTGTCCCGCAACTCCGTCGAGAAGACGGCGGATTTCCTGGTGCAGAACGGGATTCCGGCGGTGCCCTACCACGCGGGGCTCGACGCGCGCACGCGCGCCAAGCACCAGTCGCGGTTCCTGCGCGAGGACGGGCTGATCGTCGTCGCGACGATCGCGTTCGGGATGGGCATCGACAAGCCGGACGTCCGGTTCGTCGCGCACCTCGACCTGCCGAAGTCGGTCGAGGGCTACTACCAGGAGACCGGCCGGGCGGGCCGCGACGGGCTGCCGTCGACCGCCTGGCTCGCGTACGGCCTGCAGGACGTCGTCCAGCAGCGCAAGATGATCGACACGTCCGAAGGGGACGAGGCGCACCGGCGGCGGCAGGCCGCGCACCTGAACGCGATGCTCGCGCTGTGCGAGACGGTCGAATGCCGCCGGGTGCAGATCCTCAACTACTTCGGCCAGAAGGCCGAGCCGTGCGGCAACTGCGACACGTGCCTGAGCCCGCCGGAGAAGTGGGACGGCACGATCCCGGCGCAGAAGTTGCTGTCGACGGTCGTGCGGCTGCGCAACGAACGGCGGCAGAAGTTCGGCGCCGGGCAGATCATCGACATCCTGCTCGGCAAGTCCACACCGAAGGTCACGCAGTTCCAGCACGACACGCTCAAGACGTTCGGCATCGGCACCGAGCTGGCCGAGCCGGAGTGGCGGGCGGTGGTGCGGCAGCTGCTGGCCCAGGGCCTGCTGGCGGTCGAAGGCGACTACGGCTCGCTCGTGCTCACCGAAGGCAGCGCGGAAGTGCTGGGCGGCGATCGCCAGGTGATGCTGCGCCGCGAACCCGAGCGCGCGCCGGCCGCGAAGGTCCGCAGCGCCAAGCGGGCCGCCGCCGCGGCCGAGATGCCCGCGGAAGCGGCCCCGCTGTTCGAACGCCTGCGTGCCTGGCGGGCCGGCGTCGCGAAGGAGCAGGGCGTGCCCGCGTACGTCATCTTCCACGACGCGACCCTGCGCCAGATCGCCACGCAACGGCCGTCGTCGCTGGCGGATCTGGGCACGGTCAGCGGTGTCGGCGAGAACAAGCTCGCCAAGTACGGTGAGGGGGTCCTCGAAGTCCTGACCGCCGAGTGAGCTACCGGCCGGCCGCGGGTCCCGCCGGTCCCGGCTGCCCGGTCACCGAGTTGACCTTGCGGACCGCGCCGGCGATCTGCTGGTGGTACTTGCCCTTGGTCTTGTCGTCGACGAACTTCGCGGCCTTGCCGACGGCCTGGTTCACCTTTTCGGGGTTCTTCTTGGCGTAGGCGCGGGCCGCACCGGCGGCGCCGGCCAGCATGGTCAGCCTCTTGAGCAGAGCCACGGTGGTCCTCCCTCATCGGTTCCGGTCATCCTGACAACGCGGACGAACCACCCGGAGGTTCCCCGTGTGACGAAGCCCAAAACCTGGGTGGCAGCGGTGGCCGCCCGAAATTGGCGCGCGCGACGCCGCCGCGCGGTCCTAGGCTCGTGATCATGCGCGACCTGGCCGCCCTGCCGAAGGCCCACCTGCACGTCCACCTGGAGAGCACCATCCGCCCGGACACGCTCCGTGAGCTGGGGGAAGCCAACGGCGTCGACGTCCCCGGCGAGCCTCCGGTGTTCGACGGCTTCCGCGCCTTCGCCGACTACAACGCGCTCATCCGATCCTGTCTCCGGCGGCCCGAGGACTTCGAGCGCATCGCGCGTGAGTACTGCGAGGACGAAGCCGTCCAGGGCACGCGCTACGCGGAGGTCACCTTCACCGCGGCCTCGCACGGGGAACGCCTGGGAGATCTCGAAATGCCGCTCGCGTCCGTCCTCAAAGGACTGTCGCAAAGCGGGAACCTCGAGTGGCGGCTGCTGCTCGACCACTCCCGGCGCCGCTCGGTCGAACGCGCCGAGCGCACCCTCGACCTCGCGTTGAAGTACGACGAAGTCTTCGCGATCGGTATGGCCGGCGAAGAGAACCACTCGCTCCGGCCATTCGCGACGCTCTTCGAGAAGGCCCGCGCGGCCGGGATCCACCTGCTGCACCACACCGGCGAGGACGCCGGACCGGACAGCATCCGCGAAGCACTCGAAGTGGGCCGCACCGAACGGCTCGGGCACGGCATCCGCGTCCTCGACGACCCCGCGCTCGTCGCCGAGGTCCGCGACCGGGGCCTCGCGCTCGAGGTGTGCCCGTCTTCCAACGTGACGCTCGGGCTGGTGCCTTCGCTCACCGAGCACCCGCTGCCCCGCCTGCGGGACGCCGGGCTGACCGTCACGCTCAACACCGATGTCCCGTCGGTCACCGGCGCGAACCTCGCCGAGGAGTACGCCCGCGTGCGGGAAGCCTTCGGCTACGACGACACGACGATGGCGGACTTCGCCCGCGCGAGCGTCACGGCGTCCTTCGCACCGGAAGCGACCAAGAAGGCCATCCTGCGGGACATCGACGCCTGGCTCACACCGGCAGCAACCGGGTGACCAGCGCGCCGAGCTGGTGCACCGTGCGGCATTCGTGCATTTCGACGACGTCGGCGTACTCCAGCGCCGCCGAGTCCCCGGTGGACCACAGCGACCGGCGCTCGGGGTTCAACCAGTAGACGTGCCGGGCGCGGGCCTTGATCGCGCGGACCGCGTCGAGGTTCGGGTCGCCGCCGTTGGTGCGGGCGTCGCCGAGGATCAGCACCGACGTCCGCGGGCCGACCGCATCGAGCCAGTTCTCGGTGAACTGACGCAGCGAACCGCCGTAGTCGCTGTGGCCGTCCCAGCGCACCAGCGCCGCTTCGGACAGCATTCGCGCGCCGAGGTGCTCCGGGTCGGCCGCGCCGGTGGTGACCAGGTGGGTGACCTCGTCGGTGCTGTCGACGAAGGCGAACACGCGGATCTTGCTGAACTGGTCCCGCAGCGCCTGCACCAGCAGCATGGTGAAGTTCGCGAACCCCGCCACGGACCCGGAAAGGTCGCACAGCAGCACGATCTCCGGCCGGCCGGGACGGCGGTGGCGGTAGGCCGGCCGCATCGGCACCCCACCGGTCGACAGCGACCGCCGCAGCGTGCGGCGCAGGTCGATCTGTCCCCGCGTCATCCGGCGGCGCCGCGCGGCCAGCCGCGTCGCCAGCTTCCGGGACAGCGGCTGGATCGTGCGCCGCAGCTCGGCGAGCTGGTTCCGGCTCGCGATGAGGAAGTCGACGCGGTCCGGGGCGGGGGCGATGGCGTGCTTGGCGACGCGCTCGCGGCCGCGGACTTCGGCCGCGCGGCGGCGCGCCTCGGTGCGGACCTGCCCGCGGAACCCTTCGACGCGGCGGCGGATCTCGTCGCGGTCGAGCCGGTCGGTGAACTCCCCGCGCGCGCCGCCGCCGCGGACCGCGGCCAGCACCCGCGCGATCAGGGTCTGCGGCTGGAGCCGTTCCAGCGTCTGGTGGGCCGAGAAACCACCGCCCGGTCCGGACGCCGAGCCGTACTGCCCCAGCATGTCGACGGCCAGCCCGGCGAGCTGCGACAACGCCTGCCGGTCGCCGTCGGCGAGCGCGGCGGCCAGCTCCTCCCGCAGCTCTTCCAGCGTCGACGGCTGGTCCTCGCGGGCGCGCTCGGGCGCGCCGATCCCCGCCGGGAAGTACAGGTCGAACGCGGCGTCGAACACCGCGCGCTGCCCGCCGCGGCGGACCAGGGCCGCGGCCAGCCCTTCGCGCACGAGCGAGCGGTCGTCGAGACCGAGCACCTCCAGCGCCGCGGCGGCGTCGACCGTTTCGGCCGGCCCCGCCGGAATGCCCTGGGCCCGCAGCGCCTTGACGAACGCCGCGAGCCGCTCGGGCACGCCGCCGGTCACGATGCGTCCAGGACCTGATCAAGCCGCGGCCGGCAGCCCGGCTCGGCGATGCCGACCCGCCACCCCCGCACGCGACCGGTCACGAGGCGTCCAGGACCTGTTCGAGCTTCAGGCCGGCGCCCGCCTTGGCGATGTCGTCCTGGTGCTTGAGCACGACGCCGAGGCTGTCCCGCACCACCTGCTCGTCCAGGGCCGACGCGCCGAGCGCGAGCAGGGTGCGCGCCCAGTCGATGGTCTCGGCGACCGACGGCAGCTTGCGCAGGTCCATCGCGCGCAGCGCGGCGATCACCCGGACCACCGAGTCGGCGAGCGCGGCGTCGATGCCGGGCACCTTGAGCCGGACGATGTCGCGCTCGAGCTCCTCGTCGGGGAAGTCGATGTGCAGGAACAGGCACCGGCGGCGCAGCGCTTCGGACAGCTCGCGCGTCGCGTTGGAGGTCAGCACGGCGAACGGCGCGCGCGTGGCGGTGATCGTGCCGAGCTCGGGCACGGTGACCTGGAAGTCGCCGAGCACCTCCAGCAGCAGGCCCTCGACCTCCATGTCGGCCTTGTCGGTCTCGTCGATGAGCAGCACGGTGGGCTCGTCCGACGAGATCGCCGTCAGCAGCGGGCGGCGGAGCAGGAACTCCTCGCCGAAGATGTCGGTCCGGGCCTGCTCCCACGTCTCGTCGCGGCCGGCGGTGATCCGCAGCAGCTGCTTCGCGTGGTTCCACTCGTAGAGCGCGCGGGCCTCGTCGATGCCCTCGTAGCACTGCAGGCGCACCAGCCGCGAGCCGCTGACCTGGGCGACGGCCTTGGCGAGCTCGGTCTTGCCGACCCCGGCGGGCCCTTCGACCAGCAACGGCTTGCCGAGCCGGTCGGCGAGGAACACCGTGGTCGCCACCGCCGTGGACGCCAGGTAGCCGGCCTCGGCCAGCTTCGCCGACACGTCGTCGACGGACGTGAAGAATCCGGTGCCCACCCTGACCTCCTAAGCGGTCGCTCACCCGGAGCGTACCCGAAGAGCGGGCTAGCATCGGCCGCGTGACCTACGTTGCCGCTTCCGGCCGATACGACTCGATCCCCTACCGGCGCTGCGGGCGGTCCGGGCTCAAGCTGCCCGCGATCTCGCTCGGGCTGTGGCACAACTTCGGCGGCGACCGGCCCCTGGAGACACAGCGCGCGATCACCCGCCGCGCGTTCGACCTGGGCATCACCCACTTCGACCTGGCCAACAACTACGGCCCGCCGTACGGCTCGGCGGAGGAGAACTTCGGGCGGCTGCTGGCCGGCGACTTCAAGCCGTACCGCGACGAGCTGGTGATCTCCACCAAGGCCGGCTACGACATGTGGCCCGGCCCGTACGGCGAGTGGGGCTCCCGCAAGTATCTGCTGTCCTCCCTGGACCAGTCGCTCGGCCGGCTGGGCCTGGACTACGTCGACATCTTCTATTCGCACCGCTTCGACCCCGATACGCCCCTGGAAGAAACCGTCGGGGCGCTCGATGCCGCCGTCCGCGCCGGGAAGGCGCTCTACGTCGGGATCTCCTCCTACAGCTCGGAACGCACGGCCGAGGCCGCCCGGCTCCTGCGGGAGCTCGGCACGCCGCTGCTGATCCACCAGCCGTCCTACTCGATGCTCAACCGCTGGATCGAGGAGGACGGCCTGCTCGACACCCTCGAGACGGCGGGCGCGGGCTGCATCGCGTTCTCGCCGCTCGCGCAGGGCCTGCTGACGGACAAGTACCTGAAGGGTGTCCCGGAGGACTCGCGCGCGGCGCAAGGCAAGTCGCTCGATCCCGGGACCCTCGACGAGAACCGGCTCGGCCGGGTTCGCGCGCTCAACGACATCGCGGGCCGCCGCGGGCAGTCGCTGGCGCAGCTGGCCTTGGCCTGGGCGTTGCGCGACCACCGGGTGACGTCGGTGCTGATCGGCGCGAGCAGCGTCCGGCAGCTGGAGGACAACGTCGGCGCGCTCGGCAACCTCGAGTTCTCCTCGGAGGAACTGACCGAGATCGACGGCCACGCGACCGACGCCGGCATCAACCTCTGGAAGCGTTCGTCGGACGCCTGAGCCACCCCCGACGGCAGGCCCGCGGGGGCGCCCCCCGTCTTCCACTCTACCGGTGGGCACCGACATTTTCGGCGGTGCCGCCGTGGGCCTCCGCCGACAGCTCCTGCCACTCTTCCCAGGTCGCGAGCCGGTCCGCGTACGCCTGCTTGATGATCGGGTAGAAGCCCTGCCCGAAGAGCACCCGCAGGGGCGGGTTGGCCGAGTCGACGACCTTGAGCAGGGCCTGGGCCGCGGCGGCCGGGTCGCCGGCGGGCTGCTTGCCCGCGACCCCGGCCAGCCGGCGGCGGAGGCCGTCGTAGACCGGGCTGGTCTCGGCGACGTGCCCGTTGGCGAGCGGGTCGGGGTTCTTGCCGTCGCGGGTGGCGAAGCCGCCCGGCTCGACGATCGTGACCTTGACACCGAAGTCGGCGACCTCCTTGGCCAGGGTTTCGGTCACGGCTTCGATCGCCCACCGGGACGCCTGGTACGCCCCGCCGAGCGGCATCGCGATGAGGCCCGCGGCCGAGGACAGCTGGATGAAGTGGCCGGCGCGCTGTTCGCGCAGGTAGGGCAGGGCGGCCTGGATGACCCACACCGGGCCGAACACGTTGGTCTCCAGCTGGTCGCGCAGCTCCGGCTCGGTCAGCTCCTCGATGGCGCCGATCTGCGCGTAGCCGGCGTTGTTCACGACGACGTCCAGCCGGCCGAAGTGCTCGGCGGCCCGCTTCACGGTCTCGAAGACGGCGGCCTTGTCGGTCACGTCCATCTCCAGCGGGAGCACGGCGTCGCCGTAGATGGCGACGAGTTCGTCGAAGCTCGCGGTGGACCGGGCGGTGGCGGCCACCCGGTCGCCGCGGCCGAGGGCGGCTTCGACGAAGCAGCGGCCCAAGCCGCGCGACGAACCCGTGACGAACCAGACCTTGCTCATGATGTTTCCCCGTTCCCCGTGGTGCCTTCGGCATCCGATCGACCACAGGACACCGGGCGCCGTACGCCTGTGACAGCGCCTCGAGGTGACGGCAGTCACTCGCTGGCGTTTGACCAAATTTCGTATTTGGTCATACGATGGCGCCATGCCCCCCGCCGAAGACCGTGCCGAACGGGCCGAGCGCATCCTCGACGCGGCGGCCGGCCTGCTGAAGCGGGTCGGCTACCGCCGCACGACGATCGAGGACGTCGCCGAGCGGGCCGATGTCGGCAAGGGGACCGTCTACCTGCACTGGAAGAACCGCGAGGACCTGTTCGTCGCCGTGCTGCTGCGGGAATCCGTCCGGGCTCTCGAGGACCTCGTGGCGGCGATCGCGGCCGACCCCCTCGCCGTGCGGCTTTCGCGGCTGACCGAAATCCAGTACACCAACGTGCTGGACCGCCCGCTGCTGCACGCCGTGTACGCCGACGACGCCGACACGCTCGGCAAGCTGCTGCCGAAGCTGCACGGCAAGCTCGACCCGAGGCACGCCGAAGCCTTCGTCGAGTACCTGGACCTGCTGGCGGCGAACGACCTGCTGCGCACCGACCGGCCGGTCCGCGAACTCGTCGTCGCCTTCCAAGCCGTCCTGCTCGGCTTCCTCGGCCGCACTCCCCCGCCCGAGCCGGCCCTGATCGCCGACACCGTCGCGCACGCCTTCGAGCCGCTCGCCGTGTCGACGCGGCAGCTGCGCGCCGTGGCACCGCGGGCGCGGGAGCTGTTCACCGAAGCCGTCGCGCTCGACCGCGCGCAGCTCGAACGCGCGTACTGACCCCCTGGAGGACCCATGCGCACCGGAATCCTGATCGACGAACTCGGCGTCGGCTTCGACGCCATGACCGCACAAGCCCGCGAAGCGGCGAAGCTCGGCTACGGCACGCTCTGGCTGGCCCACCGCGGCGGCTGGGACCCGCTCACCGCCCTGCCCGCGCTCGCCGCGGCCGCGCCCGGCCTCGAACTGGGCACGTGCGTCGTGCCGACGTACTCGCGGCACCCGATCACCATGGCCGCGCAGGCGCTGACCGTCCAGGCCGCGACCGGGGTGCCCGTCCACCTCGGCATCGGGCTGAGCCACCGGTTCATCGTCGAGCAGCAGTACGGCTACTCCTACGACCGCCCGATCCGGCACCTGCGCGAGTACCTCCAGGCGCTGAACCCGTTGCTGCGCGGGGAAAAGGCGGACGTCCACGGCGAGTCGCTGACCGCCGCGGCCGGGCTGACCACCCCCGGCGCCCAGCGGCCCGCGGTGCTCCTCGGCTCGGTGAGCCCGCAGTCGACGCGGCTGGCGGGCGAGCTGGCCGACGGCGTGATCACCACGTGGGCCGGCCCGCGGGCGACCGGCGAGTTCGTGGTGCCGACCCTGGGCGCGGCGGCGCGAATCGTCTCGGGGCAGCTGATCTGCGTGACGTCCGAAGTGGACGAAGCCAGGAAGTGGGTCGACGAGACGTACGGCGGGGTGGCGGGCATCCCGGCTTACCGGGCCGTCCTGGACCGGGACGGCTACGGGCGCGTCTCGGACAGCGCCATCGTCGGCGACGAGGAAACCGTTCTGCGCCAGGTGAAATCCCTCGAGGACGCGGGCGCGACGGAACTGCTGGTGATGCCCTTCGGGTCGCCGGAGGAGCAGGCCCGCACGCGCGAACTGCTGGCCGCGTGAACCGCCTCTGGGTCGACGACCTGCGCCCGGCCCCGGACGGCTGGACGTGGGCGAAGTCGAGCACGGAAGCGATCGCCCTCCTGCGGGAAGGCGAGTTCGCGGCGATCTCCCTCGACCACGACCTCGGCGGCGACGACACCACCCGCCCGGTGGTGCTCTGGCTGTGCGAACACGACCGCTGGCCGCCCGAAGTGCGCGTCCACACCGCCAACCCGGTCGGCCGCGAGTGGCTGACCGGGATGGCGCGGCGGTACGGGCCCGGGGTGCGCTGACGCGGGGGCGCCCCCCGTTTTCCACTCTACCGGCGGGCACCGACAATTCCCGGCGCCGCCGGGGTGCGCTAGCGCGGCGCCGGCAGGTGGGTCGCCTCCGGGAAGAGGTTCAGCGCCCGCAGCGCCGCGCCCAGCTCGGCGATGTCCGCCGGATCGGTCAGCGAACGGCCCAGCTCGTCGGCGATCCGCTTCAGCCGGTGGCGGATCGTGTTGGGGTGGCAGAACATCCGCTCCGACGTCAGCTTCGTCGAACCCTGGCAGTCGAACCACGCGCGCAGCGTCAGCAGCAGCACGTTCCGGTCGTCGCCGGGCAGGTCCAGGACGGGCTGGAGCACGTGGTGGGCCAGCTGCACCGACGCCTCGGGCGCGCTGGCGACCAGCCCGGCCAGCGGCGACTCGGTGAACTGGACCAGGCCCGGTGTCCCCGGCGTCATGCTCGACAGCGCCACCCGCGCCAGGTGCAGGGCGCGGGCGGTGTTGCCGAGGCCGGTGAACACCGGGCTCATCCCGACCCGGCCGACCGGGTGCTCGCGGACCAGCTCGACGATCGCCGGAGCCGCCGCGGGGTCGCGCAGAGACACGACACCCACCTGCAGGTCCGGCGTGAGCCGCCAGGCCGACGCGTGCTGCAGCGCGCGCAACCGGGCCTCGATCTGCGGCAGCGGTTCCTGGCCCAGCCGCGGGGTTTCCGCGGCCACGACGACGAACGTGCCGTCCAGGGACAGGTCGAGCACGCGGGCGATGTCCCAGAGGGTCCCCTCGGTCGCGGCGCCGCCCGCGAACAGCGCCTCCACCAGCGCCGAACGCCGGTTCTGGTGCGCCACCATGACTTCCGCCGTCGTGTCGCGGTAGGCCGTCGTGAGGGCTTCGGCGAGGTCGTCGATCAGCGCCCAGATCGCCGTCGTCGCGGCGACCAGGCCGGCGAGGTCGTGTGCCTGGGCGGTCAGCTCGACGAACCGGTGCCAGACCTCGGTGAGCCCGATCCGGTAGGCCCGCAGCAGCTCCGGCAGCGGCGCGCCCTGCAGGGCCCGGGCCCGGCCGGTCGCGCGGGCCTGCGACAGGTCGGGCCCGTCCGAGCCGCGCAGCGTCCGCATCACGTGCTCGAGGTTGGCGCGCACTGAGCTCCGCAGCTCCGCGAGCGTGACGAACCGGGCGTCGGCGTAGACCGGCATTTCGGCGCGGATCTGCCGCACGGTGCTCTCGACGAGCTCCGGCAGCTTCCGTTCGACCTCCGTGGCGAGGACGGCGACGCGCGGCGCGAGCCCGTCGGACAGAAGCGCCTGGTAGTGCATGGTGGCCTCCGGTCCCCGGCCTCTTCGTCGAGGCCCGGACCGACAGCTAACCCGAACGGTGCCACCACGTTCGGGTGAACTTGCTACAGGAACCGCGAATGCGGAGGTTCTTTTGTCGAACCTCCGCATTCGCGTCAAGCCATCTTGGCGGCCGCGCTCTTGATCGCCTCCCGGATCCGGAAGTACGTGCCGCAGCGGCACACGTTCTGGATGGCGTCGATGTCGGCGTCCGTCGGGTTCTTCGTCTTCTTCAGCAGCGCGACCGCCGCCATGATCTGCCCGGGCTGGCAGTAGCCGCACTGCGCGACGTCCTGCTCCAGCCAGGCCTCCTGGACCGGGTGCAGCTCGTCGCCGTCGGCGAGCCCTTCGATCGTGGTGACCTCCTTGCCCGCGCACGCGGAAACCGGCGTGACGCACGGGTTGAACGCCTCGCCGTCGAGGTGGCTCGTGCAGGCCTTGCAGACGTTGATGCCGCAGCCGTACTTCGGCCCGCGGATCTTCAGCTTGTCGCGCAGCGCCCACAGCATCGGCAGGTCGGCGGGTGCGTCGACGGTGACGGACTGCCCGTTCACCACGAAGGTGTAGTTCGGCACGGGGGAACTCCTGTCAGCGCGGGAACGGGTCGAAGTCGACCGGGAAGGTGATCGGGAAGCTGCGGGGCTTGATCCCGGTGGCCCGGGCGTAGGCGTTGGCGATCGCGCCGACCGGCGCGGGCAGGCCGAGCTCGCCCGCGCCACCGATGTCGTCGCCGGTGGCCGGCATGACGTGCACGGTGACGTCGGTCGGCGAGTTCTTCTGCCGCGCGTAGTGGAACTGCGAGTAGCTGCCCTCCAGCGGCAGCCCCTTGTCGATGTGCAGGCCCGCGGTGAGCGTCGTCGAGATCGCGTCGGTCAGGCCGCCGAGCATCTGCGCCTGGATCCCGCGCGGGTTCACCGGCTTGCCGACGTCGACCGCGATGGTCGCCTTCGTGACACGCGGGTGCTTCGGATCGCGCGCGTCCAGTTCGACCAGGCACGCGGTGTACGACTTGTACTCGCCGTGCACCGCGATCCCCTGCGCGAACCCGGACGGCATCTGCTTGCCCCACTCGCCGAGTTCGGCGACCTTGTCGAGCACCGCGCGCTGGCGGCCGGACTTGATGAACTCGCGGCGGAAGGCCACCGGGTCCTTGCCGAGCTTCTTGGCGATCTCGTCGACCATGATCTCCTCGGCACCGCGGGTGTTCGCCGAGTAGACCGACCGCCACGCCGAGGTGTGGAACTTCAGCGGCACCTCGTTGAGCAGCTGCGTGGTGACGCCGAAGTTGTACGGCGACTTCACCGTCAGCAGGAACACCGTCTGCGCGAAGCTGAGGTTGCCGCCGACGGGCAGCTTCGCCGCGTACGCCGTGAGGATCTCGCCGAGGCCGTGGCTCCAGTCGGTTTCGACGCTCGCGACGCGGTGTTCGAACGTCAGCACCTGCCCGAGCGCGAAGGTGGCGCGGATGCGGTGGTAGCTCGCCGCGCGGGCCCGGCCGTGGCGCATGTCGTCGATCCGGCTCCACATCAGCCGCACCGGCTTCTTCATCGCCTTCGAGATGTGCGCGGCTTCGAGGGCGGCGTCGAAGAACAGCCGCCGCCCGAACGACCCGCCGCCCTGCTGGACGTGCACGGTGACCTTGTTCTCCGGCAGCCCCAGCTCCCGCGCGATGGTCTGCTTCGCCACGATCGGCGACTTCAGCCCGGCCCAGATGGTCGCGCTGTCCTCGCGGACGTCGGCGACCGCGGAGTTCGACTCCATCGGCGCATGACTGGCGAAGGCGAAGTCGAACTCGCCGTCGACGTACTGGGTCAGCAGCGGCGGCACCGCGAACGGCAGCGCGGCGGCCCGCAGCTTCTTCTTGATCGTCTCGTTGTCCTCGCCGTCGACCGTGCCCGGGCCCCAGGTGACGTCGAGGGCGTTCTTGCCGTCGAGCGCCTGCCCGAACGTCTCGGCCATCACCGCGACCCCCGTCGGCACGACGGCGATGTCGATGATCCCGGGCATCGCCCGGACAGCGGCTTCGTTGTTGACCTTCTCGACCGTGCCGTTGATCGTCGGCGGCCGGCGCACCATCACCGGGTTGGCGCCGGGGACGTCCAGGTCGAGCGTGTAGACCTGCTTCCCGGTGACCATCGCGCGGGCGTCCTTGCGCGAGGTCGGCGTGCCGACGAGCGTGTGCGCCGACTCGGCCTTCGGCTGGACCGCGCCGGTGGTCAGGCCGGTCCGCGACGCCGGTCCGGCGAGGACGCCGTAGGAGGCGCTGCGCCCGTCGGGCGCCCACACCGCACCGTCGCGTGTGGACAGTCGCGAAGCGTCGGTTCCCCACTGCGCCCCGGCCGCGGCGACCATCCGGGCGCGCGCGGTCGCCGCGGTGGCGCGGACCGGGTCGTACAGCGAGCGCATCGTGTTGGAGCCGCCGGTGAGCTGGTTGAACAGCAGCTCGGTGCGCGCGTCCGAGAGCACGACGTCGACCTTCTCCAACGGCAGGTCCAGCTCTTCGGCGACGAGCATCGCGGTCGCCGTCGTGATGCCCTGGCCGACCTCGGCGCGCGGCAGCTGCAACCGCGCCCGGCCGTCGTCGGTGATCTCGAGGACGAGCATCCCGGCGGTCGGCGCGCACGAGAGGATCAGGACGTCACCGAGGTCGAGGATCTCCGCGGGCTGCGGCAGCGTGGGGACGACGGCCTCGGCGCGGCCCGGGGCCACCGCGTCGGCGGTGAGTTTCGTGGCGACGGTCAGCGTCGGCGCGGCGACCAGGTAGGTCAGGAAGCGGCGGCGGCCGACCCGCCCGGGCTCGGCGGGTTCGGTGGTGGGACGGGCCATCGGGAATCCCTTGCTGGGGTGGTGGCGGGGTGCGCGCCACGCTAAGGAGCCCTCGGCCGGTCGTCAACGCGGCGTAGTCGAGTTCGCGCATCTCTGTGACGAGATGACAGCGGAAGCCGCCGAATGTGTGCGCCGCCACAGTGCCGGACGGCGTAATCGCCTGGTTCAGCCGGCCCCTCGCTCGCGCCGCGCTTCGAGCAGGTCCTCGCGGGCGCGGGCGACGCGGGAGCGGACGGTGCCGACGGGGACCCCGCAGACGTCGGCGGCCTCGGCGTAGGACAGGCCGAGCACCTGCGTCAGCACGAGCACTTCGCGCCTTTCCGGGGCGAGGCCGTCCAGCAGGACGCCGAGTTCGACGAGCTCCTCGAACCCCGTGGCGGCGCGCCCCTGGTCGACCGGGGCGTCCCAGTCGATCTTCGGCCGGGCGCCGGCGGCCCGGATCTGGTCGACGACGACCCGCCGCGCGATGGACAGCAGCCACGTCCGCGACGACGAGCGCCCGGCGAAGCGGCGAAGGCTGCCGAAGGCGCGAAGGTAGGTCTCCTGCGTCAGGTCGTCGGCCGCGGCGGCGTCGGTGAGGTGCGCGAGGAAGCGCCAGACGTCGGCCTGCGTGGCGCGGACCCACGCGTCGAGGGCACGCCGGTCACCGCGGCCGGCGGACAGGGCCAGAGCCGTGACGCGGTCGTCGTCCTTACCGTGGGTCATGATCCGTGAACATACAGCGTCATCACAGCGGCGCCGTGTAGGGCGTTATACGCAGGTCACTTGATCTGCTTGACCGCCCACTCGGCCCACTCGCGCTGCATCGCCGAGAAGCGCTTGCCCCACTCCAGGACCAGGCGGCCGTAGAGCGACTGGTTGTCCTCGCCCCAGGGGATCGAGCCCTCCAGCTCTTCCAGCCCTTTCTCGCGCGCCTGCGCCTTCTCCCCCATCGTCGCGAGGTAGCCGCGCGCCTGGTCCGGCGAGACCGAGCCGAGGAAGTAGACGCGCAGCAGCGTGGCGCTGCGGGGCGGGCCGCTCGGTTCGACTTCGACCAGCCAGTGCCGCAGTTCCGCGAGCCCGGTCTCGGTGATCTCGTACTCCTTGCGGCCGCGCGGCCCCTCGGCGTGGACGTGGATCATGCCCGCCGTCTCGAGCTTGCCGAGCTCGCCGTAGAGCTGGCTCTGCGTCGCCGGCCAGACGCCCGCCATCGCCCGCTCGAAGCGTTTCAGCAGGTCGTAGCCGCTTCCGGGCTGGTCGGCCAGCATTCCGAGCACCGCGTGTCGAAGGCTCATGTCCCCATCATGACATTCCAGTATTGACATGTCCAACGCAGAAGTTCTAACTTCGACCTGTCAGAGTTGGAATGTCGGGAAGGACCCCGCCGTGAACTACCTGAAGAGCCTCCTGCCGTGGATCGCGTTCGCCGTGGTCGCGACCCAGTTCGACTGGCGCTGGTCCGGGCTGACGGGCCTGGTCGTCTCGGCCGCGCTGCTGCTGCTCGCCCGCCGCGAAGGCCGCAAGGCGGACACGCTGATCATCGAGTGGAGCGGGTTCGTCTTCTTCGTGCTGCTCACCGCGGTCGCGTTGGCCTTCCCCGCGTCACCGCTGAAGACCTACACCGGCGCGCTCACCGACGCCTGGCTGTCGCTGACCGCCTGGGGTTCGCTGGCCATCGGCAAGCCGTTCACCCTCGGCATCGCCCGCACGACGACACCGGAGAAGTTCTGGGACAACCCGGTCTTCAAGCGCATCAACGTGATCCTCACGACGGCGTGGGCCCTGAGCTTCACCGTCGGCGGGCTCGCCGGCATCGCGCTGCTGAACTACGCGCCGCACGCCACCTTCGCGCTGATCACGCTCAAGGTGCTCGGCTTCGGTGTCCCGGTCGCCTTCACCATCCTCTACCCGCGCAAGGCCCGCGCCCGCGCCCAGCAGGCCGCCTGAGGCGCTCAGGCGAACTTCGTCTTCGGCCGTTCCTGCCGGACGCCGTCGACGTAGACGTCGACCTTCTCGTCGAGGAAGGCCACCAGGCCGGCGGCACGGGTGCTCTCCGGCAGGGGCGTCGGATAGCTCCAAGCGAGGTCTTCGTGACCGGCGACGTCGAAGTGCTCGGCGGCCCCCTTGTACGGGCAGTGCGTCACCACGTCGATCTTCGAGAGCAGGTCCATCCGGACGTCCACGCGGGGCAGGTAGTAGCGGGTCGGCAGGCCCGTCTCGAACAGCAGGTGCGGGCGCACCGAATCGGCGACGGTGACGCCGTCGACCTCGATCCGCACGTGGCGCGAGCTCGGCAGGACGTCGACGCGGACGCCGGGGTCGCGCGGGTGCGTGAAGATCTGCTCGTCCTCTTCGAACCAGTCGAACGCGCCGAACTCGAACCGGATGTGGTCCCGCAGCTGTCCGATCGGCGAATCCGGGTACTCCAGCGCGCCGTCCACCGCCTCGGCTCCGCCACCCTTTATCGTCGACAGAACAGCTTCTCCGCGGCTGGGCGAGTGCGACGTCCGGCCGGAGGGGGTGAGAACGCCGCTCACGACGTCCGCGCGCGGGATGTAGTACGTGGGGTAGTACGGAACTTCCCACACCAGGAGGGGGTGCACCGTGTCCGCGACGACCTGCCCGCCGAGGAACACCCGTACCCGCTTCGCGCCTTGTGCCACGCGGACCCGGCCGCGTACCGGAGTGCTCATGCCCCGGTCAACGGGGTCCGGAGCGGACGTATTCCGGCGGAAACCCGGCCGGGGCGGCTAGCGTGGCAGAAATACCGAGAGCGAGCAGCACGAGGACGACAGGAGGCGGGCACGGGTGGCCGGCGTAGAAATCCCCACGGTCGGTACCCCCGCCGGGATGCGCAAGATCAACCAGCGGGCGGTGCTCGACCTCCTGCGCCGCAGCGGGCCGGCGACCCGGCCGCAGGTGGCGAAGGACACCGGGCTGTCGAAGCCGACGGTCAGCCAGGCCCTGCTGGCGCTCGAAGCCGCCGGGCTGGCGCGCCCGACCGGGCAGACGTCGACGGGCACCGGGCGGTCGGCCGTGCTGTACGAGGCCGACCCCACCGCGGGGTACGTGCTGGGCGTCGACATCGGCCGTGAGCACCTCCGCGTCGCGGTGTCGGACCTGGGCCGCACGCTCGTGGCGCGCCGCGACGAGCGCAACACCGCGCGGTCCGGCGCGGCGCTGGTGACCGCGGTCGGGAAGATCGCGGCCGCGGCGGTCGCCGAAGCCGGCCTTTCGGCGGGCGACATCGTCGTCCGCGTGGTCGGCTCCCCCGGCGTCGCCGACCCGGACAAGCGGTGTTTCCGGCACGCGCCGAACCTGCCCGGCTGGGGCCGGGCCGGGCTGATCGACGACCTCGAGGCCGCGCTGGGCCCGGACCTGATGGTGGAGAACGACGCCAACCTCACCGCCGTCGGCGAGTGGGAGAGCGGCGCAGCACGCGGAGCGTCGGTGTTCGGCTGCATCACGATCGGCACCGGCGTCGGCATGGGCATGATGGTCGACGGCCGGGTGTTCCGCGGCGCGACGGGCGCGGCGGGCGAGATCGGCTACCTGCCCTACGGCCGCACACGCGCCGCCGACGAGCCGGGCACCCCACCCGCCCGCGGCCACCTCGAAGAGGCGACGGCGGCCCAGTCGGTCGTCCAGGGCGCCCGCGAACTCGGCCTGGGCACGGCGAAATCGGCCCGCGAGGTGTTCCGCCTGGCCCGCGAAGGCGACGAGCTCGCCCGGCGCGCGGTGGAGACCGAAGCCGACCGCCTCGCCTACACGGTGGCCTCGGTGGCGGCGGTGATCGACCCGGAGCTGATCGTCCTGGGCGGCGGCATGGGCACGGCGGCGGACCTGCTGCTGGAGCCGATCGACCGCGCGCTGCGGGCGTTCACGCCGCTGGTCCCGAAGGTGGTCCAGGGCGAGCTGGGCGAGGACGCGGTGCTGACCGGCGCGATCAGCGTGGGGTTGCGGGCCGCGGAGGGCTTGGTGTTCGAGCGCCGGGTGGGCGCCGCCTGAGCCGATGACGATCTCCCTCGTTGCCGATTTTCCCGCCCGGTTCGCCGAGCTGCCCGCTTCGACCCAGCAGCGAGTGCTCACGGTCGTCCAAGCGCTCGAAAAGGGCGACCTGGTGGACTCGTGGTCGGTCGTGGGTGCGGACCCACGGGCGCGGATCGCGGATCTCGACGATGCCTGGAGTCTCGTGCTTCTGGAGATCACTCCCGGCGATTACCTCTTGCTGAGGGCGCACCTGCGCGACCAGGTCGAGAATTGGGTCCTTGCCCAAAACTTCGACCGGTTCCGGTCGGCCAAGACCGTCGGCGTCGAGCGGATACTGCCCGGGCGGAACTCCGAACGGGCGCGGCTCATCCCCGGCTTCGCGGGCGAAACCACCAGCGGCACCGACCGCCTCGGCATCACCTACGACGCCCGCGCCCTGGCCGCCCTCCTCGCCGCGAAGTCCCTCCAGCCGCCGCTCGCTGTCGGCCTCTACGGCGAATGGGGCACCGGCAAGACCTTCTTCATGCGGACCCTCGAAGCCGAGATCACCTCGCTCGACAGCCTCAGCTGCTGCCACAACGTGGCGCACGTCTGGTTCAACGCCTGGCACTACGCCGAAGGCAACCTCTGGGCGAGCCTGGTGCACCACATCTTCGTGTCGCTGCACCACGACGACTCCCCGCAGGAGAAGGCCCTCACCGCGGCCCTGGACCGGATCCAGGGCATCCAGCAGACCAAGGACGAGGCGCTCGCCCAGGTGAACTCGGCCGCCGAAGCCGTCGCCGCCGCCCGGGGTGCCGTGGAGCGGCTCGAAAGCGAGCGGGAAGCGGCGCTGGAGAAGACCGGCGCCGTGACCGCGAAGGACGTCTGGACGACCATCGAGGTCGACCCGGAGCTGCGCGGCCGTCTCACCGACGCCGCGGAACAGCTCGGGCTGACCGGGATCGGCGAAAGCGCCCGCGAACTCGCCCGCACGGCCAAGGACATCCGGGACACCGTGCGGCGCAGCGGGATCCTCGCGACCGCGCGGCCGTGGTGGCGCTCGCCCCTGGTGCTGGGGCTGTTCGCCGGGGTGGTGATCTGGGTCGCGGGCATCGCCGTGACGGCCGCGACCGGCTGGGTCCAGCCGTGGCTCGCCCCGGTGACGGCCGCGCTCGGCGGGGCCGTCACGTGGCTGACCAGCCAGGCCCGCCGGTTGCGGGAGCTGCTCGCGCCGGCCGAGCGGATCCAGGCCGAACTCGACACGCGGGTCGCCGAAGCCGAGGCGGCGTACCAGGCGAAGGTGGCGGAAGCGCGGCAACGCTTCGAAACCACCGAAGCCGATCTCGCCGCCGCCCGCACGGCGTTGCTGGCCGCCGAGCAACGGGAGGCCGCCGCCCAGGCCGACCTCGGGGAGCTGGCCGGCTCGCGGCTGCTCGAACGCTACCTGTCCGAGCGGGCGAGCAGCGACGACTACCGGCGCCACCTCGGCGTCGTCGCGCTGGCGCACCAGGACCTCAGCGACCTCGACGCCTACCTCCGCGCGGCGCTGGAGGACGAGACGGCCGAGAGCCCCATCGACCGGATCGTGCTCTACATCGACGACCTCGACCGGTGCTCGCCCGAGACGGTGGTGCGCGTGCTCGAAGCGGTGCACCTGCTGCTCGCGCTGCCGATGTTCGTCGTGGTGCTCGGCGTCGACCCGAACTGGCTGACCCGGTCCATCCGCGCCCGGCAGCCGGGCGAGGGACCGGCGCGCCAGTACCTCGAGAAGATCTTCCAGCTGACCTACCGGCTGCCGCCCATGAACGCGGCCACGTGCGCCGACCTCCTCCAGCACACCGCCGAAGCGACCCAGCCCGAGCCGCCCGCCGCCGACCTGGTGACACCGCCGAGCGGCTTCGAGCTTCCGGCCGAGATCCGGCGCACGTCGTTCGCGCGGGGCTTCGGGCTCGACCACACCGAGGCGCTGGCGCTGACCGACTCCGAAATCCGGCAGATCCGGCTGGTCGCGCCGCTCGTGGGCACCTCGCCGAGGCGGGCGAAGCGGTTCGTCAACGTCTACCGGATCAGCAAGGCCCGCGTGCTCGGCGAGCCCGGCAACCACCTGGCGGACCAGGCGGTCAGCGGCTTGATCGTGCTTGTCGCGCTGCTGCTGGGCACCCGCCTGCCGCTGGCCGCGGTCCGCCCGGACGACGACCGGACGCTCGCGGAGTGGGTGACCGCCGACTGCGACGCGCCGGGCGGGGAACTGGTGGAGTTCCTCGGCGAGGTGACCGAGCTGGCCACACTGCCGATGACGGCCGTGGTCCGGCACCTGCCGCAGGTCGAGCGCTTCACGTGGCAGGTCGCGTGACGGCTAAGCCGCCCGCCAGGCTTCGCCGCCCGTCGAGATCCGCCAGGGGGTCAGCTTCAGCACCGTGATCTTCGGGTCCCGGTGATCCTCGCCGCCGAGGATCTTCGGGTCGAAGCCCAGGGGTTCCGGCGTCGAGGCGAACAGGTCCCACAGGTCCTTGCGCGTCTCCTCGTCGTCGGCGAACTCCGCGCGGCACTCCGCCACCGCCACCTCGTGCTGCGGGTCCCAGTACGAGCACGAGACGTACGGCGACGCCGCCAGGTGCGCGAGCTTCAACGGCGTCGGCCGCGTGAACAGCCGGCCCGTCAAGCCGTCCGGGGTGTGCTCCCAGATCGGGTGGACCACCCGGGACCGCGGGCGGCCCCGGCGGTCGACCGTCACCAGCGTGCACCAGACGATCCGGTGCGCCACGCGCACGAACGCTTCGGCCAGCCCGGCCGGCACTCTGCTAGATTCCACAACCATGGTTGTGCATCCTAGCAGCCTCGACCTCTCCCTGACCGCCCTTTTCGCGGGCTGGGCGATGACCGACGAGGCCCAGCGCCGCCTGGCCGGGCAGGGCTTCGGCGACCTTCGCTTCAACGACGGCGTCGTGATCCAGCACGTCCTGGCCGCCCCGCTGTCCATCACCGCGCTGGCCGAGCGGATGGGTGTGACCCAGCAGGCGGCGTCGAAGGCCGTCGCGGACCTCGAACGCCGGGGGCTGCTGCGCCGCGAGCCCGATCCCGCGGACGCCCGGACAAAACTGTTGCACCTGACCGAGCACGCGCTGGCCGCCGTCGAAGCGACACGGGTGCTGCGCCAGGAACTTCAGGAGGAACTGGAGGCGGAATACGGCGCCGCGCGAATCGAGGACGCGCGCGCACTCCTCGCGGCGGTCATCGGCCGGTACGGCGGCGACGACGCGATCCGCGCCCGGCGCGTCCGGCCGCCGCGGTGATTCAGCGCGTGAGCACGCACGTTCCCGACGCCGTGGCCAGCAGCCTGCCCTCGGCGTCCCGGATTTCCCCTTCCGCGAACGCGATCCGCGAACCCTCCTTCACGACCCTGCCGGTCGCCCGGATCTCGCCGCGGCCCGCGTGGATCGCCCGCAGGTAGCTGACCTTCAGCTCCACCGACGCGTAGCCGACGCCGGCCGGGAGCGTCGTGTGCACCGCACAGCCGACCACCGAGTCCAGCATCGTCGCCGCGACGCCGCCGTGGACCATGCCGATCGGGTTGTACAGCGACTCGTCCGGCTCGGCGACCGCGACGACCTCGCCGGGGTCGACGCGCTCCCAGCGCAGGCCGAAGTGCGCGGCGATCGGCGCGGGCGGGACGCGGCCTTCGGCGATCGCCCGCATGTACTCGAGGCCGGACATCGTGGCGCCGAGCCGCGCGGTCTCCAGGGGGTCCTGCCAGGTGATGGTCTTCGAACGGACCTGCGCTTCGACGTCGGTCATCTCGGCTCCTCGGACTATGACAGCTGTCTTAATCTCGCCCGTGGACACGGGCGGCGTCAAGCGGGGGTGACCCAGGCCACCGGTGGTCCGGCCGCACGGCGGGTGGAATCATCCGGGGGTGAGCACCGACCGCAAGCTGATCGACCCGGAACGCGTCGCGGCGGCGGTCGACGGGCTGGGCGACCGCGCCGTCATCGACGAGTGGGCCCAGCGGTTCTCCGTGGTCGCCGACCCCTCCCGGCTCGCGCTGCTGGTTTCGATCCACTACGCCCGCGAGATCAGCGTCACGGACCTCGCCGCGGCCACCGGCATGACCGACACGGCGGTGTCGCAGGCCCTGCGGCTGCTGCGCGCCCACGGGCTGGTCACGCCGCAACGGACCGGCCGCGTGGTGCGCTACCGGCTGGCGGACGCGACCGTGCAC
This sequence comes from Amycolatopsis sp. NPDC021455, assembly GCF_040640995.1. Classification (NCBI taxonomy): domain Bacteria; kingdom Bacillati; phylum Actinomycetota; class Actinomycetes; order Pseudonocardiales; family Pseudonocardiaceae; genus Amycolatopsis; species Amycolatopsis sp. NPDC021455. The sequence goes on from NZ_JBFACT010000038.1 coordinate 44,371, forward strand.
GAACTCATCCATCGGGTGCGCCCGCACCGCGAACAGCCCGCTGTGACAACCGAGGCTCCGCCTCGAACCGGGGGCTTCGCCACCCGGACCCCCGAACAACCCGCTGTGACAACCGAGGCTCCGCCTCGAACCGGGGGCTCCGCCACCCGGACCCCCGAACAACCCGCCGTGACAACCGAGGCTCCGCCTCGAACCGGGGGCTCCGCCACCCGGACCCCCGAACAGCCCGCCGTGACAACCGAGGCTCCGCCTCGAACCGGGGGCTCCGCCACCCGGACCCCCGAACAACCCGCGAAAGACACCCAGGACCGGTAGCGTGCGGGCATGACGGGATTGCCCGAGACCATCACGGCCTGCCTGTTCGACCTCGACGGAGTGCTGACCGGCACGGCGGTCCTCCACCGCGAGGCCTGGAAACGGACGTTCGACGAGTTTCTCCGCACCCGGGACGGCGCCGCCTTCCGCGAGTTCACCGCCGCGGACTACGCGACCTATGTGGACGGCCGCCCGCGCGCCGACGGGGTCCGCGAATTCCTGCGCTCACGCGGGATCGAGCTGCCCGAAGGCAGCCCGGACGACCCGCCGGACGCCCCCACCGTCAACGGCGTCGGCAACCGCAAGAACGACCTCGTGCTCAAGATCATCGACGAACGCGGGGTGAGCCCGTATCCCGGCTCGATCCGCTACCTCGACGCGGTCAAGGCGGCCGGGCTGAAGATCGCCGTCGTCACGTCCTCGGCCAACGGCGCGAAGGTGCTCGACGCCGGCGACCTCAGCAAGTACGTCGAAGCCCGGATCGACGGCATCGTCATCCGCGAACAGCACCTCAAGGGCAAGCCGGCGCCCGACTCGTTCCTGGCCGGCGCCGCCGCGCTCGGCGTCGAACCCGCCCACGCGGCGGTCTTCGAGGACGCCCAGTCCGGCGTCCAGGCGGGCAAAGCCGGCGGCTTCGGGTACGTCGTGGGCGTGAACCGGGCCGACCAGGCCGCCGAACTGCGGGCGCACGGGGCCGACATCGTCGTCGACGACCTCGCCGACCTCCTGGAGGACAAATGACCGAAGAGGTACACGGCTACGAGTGCGCGCCGTGGGAGCTGCGGTGGCGCGGCATGGACGTCGACGCCCTGCAGCGCACCGAATCGGCGTTCGCGGTGTCCAACGGCCACATCGGGCTGCGCGGCACCCTCGAGGAGGCCGAGCCGCGCGGGCTGCCCGGCACCTACCTCAACGGCTTCTACGAGCAGCACGAGCTCCCGTACGCCGAAGCGGGTTACGGCTACCCCGAAGAAGGCCAGACCGTCGTCAACGTGACCGACGGCAAGATCATCCGGCTGCTCGTCGAGGACGAACCGCTCGACATGCGCTACGGCGCGGCCACCGCGCACGACCGGGTGCTCGACTTCCGCAAGGGCACGCTGTGCCGGACCACGGAGTGGTCGTCCCCGACCGGACGGCGGGTCCGCGTGCGCACCGAGCGGCTGGTGTCGTTCACCCAGCGCGCGATCGCCGCGATCCGGTACGACGTCGAGCCGCTCGACGAGGACCTGCAGCTGGTCGTGCAGTCCGACCTGCTCGCCAACGAGCCGATCGAGTCCGACACCAGCGACCCGCGGGTGGCCGCGGCGCTGAACGCGCCGCTGGTGAGCGAGTTCCACCGCGCGTCGGAGTACAACGCCGTGCTGGTGCACCAGACCCGCCGGTCGGGGCTGCGGATGGCCGCGGCGATGGACCACAAGATCGAGGTGGACGACGGGATCCGCGCCCGCATCCACGCCGAGGAGGACCTCGCCCGGCTGACCGTCGCGGTCGACGTCCCCCAGGGCGGCCGGCTGCGCATCACCAAGTTCCTCGCCTACGGCTGGTCCGCGCAGCGCTCGGTGCCCGCCCTGCGGTCGCAGGTCGAGGCCGCGCTGGCCGGTGCCCGCCAGACGGGCTGGAAGGGGCTGCTCACCGAGCAGCGCCAGTTCCTCGACGACTACTGGGCCACCTCGGACATCGAGATCGACGGCGACCCCGAACTGCAGCAGGCCGTCCGGTTCGCCCTGTTCCACATCCTCCAGGCCGGGGCCCGCGGCGAAAGCCGCGCGATCGCCGGCAAGGGCCTGACCGGGCCGGGTTACGACGGGCACGCCTTCTGGGACACCGAATCCTTCGTCCTCCCGGTGCTCACCTACACGGTCCCGGACGCGGCGCGCGACGCCCTCCGCTGGCGTCACTCCACAATGGACAAAGCCAAGGAACGCGCGCACCAGCTCGGGTTGCGCGGCGCGGCCTTCCCGTGGCGGTCGATCAACGGCGCCGAGTGCTCGGCGTACTGGCCGGCGGGCACGGCGGCGTTCCACGTCAGCGCGGACATCGCCGACGCCGTCCTGCGCTACCTCAACGCCACCGGCGACGAGGAGTTCGAACGCAACTACGGCACCGAGCTGCTGCTGGAAACCGCGCGGCTGTGGGCGTCGCTGGGCCACCACGACCGGCACGGCGCGTTCCGCATCGACGGCGTCACCGGGCCGGACGAGTACTCGGCGGTGGCGGACAACAACGTCTACACGAACCTGATGGCGCGGCGGAACCTCCTGGCCGCGGCGGACTCGTGCGAGCGGCACCCGGACGTGGCCGGGCGGTTCGGCGTCGACGCCGTCGAGCTGGACTCGTGGCGCGCGGCCGCCGCGGCGATGTTCCTGCCCTACGACGAAGAACTCGGCGTGCACCCCCAGTCGGAGGGGTTCCTCGACCACGACGAGTGGGACTACGAGGGCACCGACCCCGCCCACTACCCGCTGCTGCTGCACTTCCCGTACTTCGACCTGTACCGCAAGCAGGTGGTCAAGCAGGCGGACCTGGTGCTGGCGCTGCACCTGTGCGGCGACTCGTTCAGCCCGCGGGAGAAGGCCCGGAACTTCGAGTACTACGAGGCGAGGACCGTGCGCGACTCCTCGCTGTCGGCGGGGACGCAGGCGGTCATCGCCGCCGAGGTGGGTCATCTCGAGCTGGCCTACGACTACCTCGCCGAAGCCGCGCTGACCGACCTGCACGACGTGCACAACAACGTGCGCAACGGCCTGCACATGGCGTCGCTGGCCGGGGCGTGGCAGGGCGCGGTGGCCGGGTTCGGCGGCCTGCGCGACCACGGCGGCACGCTGTCGTTCGCGCCGCGGCTGCCGCCGCAGCTGGACCGGATCACCTTCCGGCTGATGTTCCGCGGCACCCGGTTCCAGGTCGAGATCGACCGCGACCAGGCCACCTACCACGTCGTGGCGGGCGCGCCCCTGGAAGTGCTGCACCACCACGAGCGCATCACGATCACCGACGAGCCGCAGCGGTTCGCGATCCCGAAGATCGACGCGGGTGAACCGCCGAAGCAGCCCCCGGGGCGCGCCCCGATGCGGCGCGACTCGGAAATGGTGCGTCAGTACGCGGAGCCGACCAACCCGGTCACTGCGGAAGGTCGCTGACGGCGTCCCGCGCGGGTGGGGCCGGCACCTCTTCGGTCCCGCCCGGGCTGACGTCCGGGTCCGGCGCCGTGGGCACGTCGTGGGTCAGCTGACTGGGCTTGGGGAGCTTCGGGAGCTCGTCGTCTTCGTCGTCGTGGGCGCGGATGCGCTGCTGCTCGCTCATGTGTTCCGGAATACCCGGTTTTCCGGGCCACGGCCAGCGGATCAGGCCGCGCGCTTCCCCGCCGCGGCTCTCGCCTTGTCCTGCAGGGTCAGGAGCAGGCCGTCACGGGTGGACCACGGGCAGATCGTCACCTTGCCGCCCGCGACCGTCAGCAACGCTTCGGCCACGATCGCGCCCGCGAGGGCCTGGTGGGCCCGGCTGCGGGAGATGCCGGGCAGTTCGGCCCGCCTCGACGGCGGCAGCGCGGCGAGCCGCGGGATCCACGCCCGCAGGTCGTCGAGCCGCAGCTCACGGCACTTGCCCGGGCGGGCGCCCGCCAGCCGCGCGAGCTGCTGCAGCACCTTCGAACAGCCGACGACGCGCGGGTCCTCGACGTCCGCGGCCCCGAGCGTGGGGCCCACGACGTCGAGAGCATGCGCGCGCAACGCCTTGACCTGCTTGTTCGACACGCGCTCGGAGGGCAGCCAGTCCCGCGTCATCGAGCGGGCGCCCAGCGGCAGCGAGCGCGCGAACGTCGCCTTTTCGCCGCGTCCGGCGGCCAGCTCGACGGTCCCGCCGCCGATGTCGAGCACCAGCATCGGGCCGGTGTCCGCGTCGTACCAGCGGCGGGCGGCCAGGTAGGTCAGCTCGGCCTCGCAGCGGCCGGACAGGAACCGCAGCTCGACGCCGGTTTCCCCGGCGACGTGCCGGACCACTTCCGCCGCGTTGGCCGCGTCGCGGATCGAAGACGTCGCGAGCGGGTAGACGCCGGTGACCCCGTGGCGGTACGCCGTGGTCATGCCGGCGGCGACGGCCGCCGTGACCGCCGCGATCCCCCGGTCGGTGAGCCGGCCGCGGCTGTCGAGCTCGCGGTCCAGGCGAAGCCGCGTCTGGTGGTTCAGCACCGGCTCCTCGGGGGAGCCGTCGACCGGCACCACGACCAGCCGGGCGCTGAACGAACCGACGTCCAGCACGCCCACCGCGGGCTTTTCCCTTTTTCGCACAGCTCGGCGCACCTCACTTCCGCCCCGATGAATATCCCCAGTCCGGCCGGTTCAAACCAGCAATGATGTCCGATGTCACGCCATTCCGCCGGACAACCGGGGCATTGGCGGCGTCCGGCGGTGTCCGTGGGGAGCGAAGGTCACAGTGAGATAACCCGATCGAGTGAATCCCTGGTGGACCGGACACGATTCGGTAACGCCCGGGATCCTGGCGCGATTCACCAGGCGTCAGCAGTGGCGGGGAGCAGCAGTGCTCACGGGAGAGTGCTCACGGGAGCGGCGGAAGTGATCGAACGGCCCGAGCGGCGATCCGAGCTCGCACGGCCGGCCGCGGTCGTGCTCGCGGTCGTGGCCGGGCTCGGCTGCGTCCTGCTCGGCGTCGCCTCGGTGCTCGCCCCGGCCACGACGGTGGCCTCCGGCGCGGCCTCGGCGGACCCGCCCGCGGCGGCCGGCGCCCGGCCGGCGGCGCTCATGATCCCCGAACTCGGCCTGGCGCTGAACCACGTGGTCGCCCTCGGCCACATCGGCGGCCGCCGCGAGCAGCCCGGCACGGCCCTCGGCGTCGGCTGGTTCACCGACAGCGCGGTCCCCGGCGCCCCCGGCGTGGCGGTGTTTTCCGGCCACGCCGGCTTCGGCTATTCCGCCGGCGCGTTCGCCCACCTGGACACGCTGAAGCCGGGCGCGACGATCATCGTCCGCGACGAGCTCGGCCGCGAGGCCCGCTTCACGGTCCGCACGACGGCGCTGTTCCCCGCCGCCGAGCCGGACAGCACGCTGGTCGCCCCCGAGGACACCGGCCCGGAGCTCCGGCTGATCACCAGCGACGGCACCAACGACGACCCCGCCCTCAGCGGCCCCCGGTACGCGGTCTACGCCGTCCCGGCTTGACGGGCCGGCGGCTCGGAGCGCTCAGCCGATCAGTTCCCGCAGCTGGGACACCGCCGCCACGCGGGCTTCGCGGCCCGGCTGCAGCGGGGTCACCACCAGCGTCGTCACCCCCGCGTCGGCGAAGGCCGCCAGCCGCTCCTTCACGTAGCCCGCCGGGCCGACCAGGGAGATCGCGCGCAGCAGCTCGGCCGGGACGGCGGCCGCGGCTTCCTCCTTCTTGCCGTCGAGGTAGAGGTCCTGGATCAGCTTCGCCTCGGCCTCGTAGCCGTAGCGGCACGCCAGGTCGTTGTAGAAGTTCTTGCCCCGCGCGCCCATCCCGCCGACGTACAGCGCCACCATCGGGCGCACGTAGTCGAGCAGCGGCTCGACGTCGTCGCCGATCGCCAGCGCGACGGTGACGAACGTGTCCAGCTCGCCCAGCGCCGGGTCGCGTTTCGCCTTGCCTTCGGCGAGGGAGGAGCCCCAGACGTCCGCGGCCTTCTCCGGGTGGAAGAAGATCGGCTGCCAGCCCTCGGCGATCTCGGCGGTGAGCGCGACGTTCTTCGGCCCGAGCGAGGCCAGCAGCACCGGGATCCGCTCGCGCACCGGGTGGTTGATCAGCTTGAGCGGCTTGCCCAGCCCGGTGCCCTGCTCGGGCGGCAGCGGGATCGTGTAGTGCTTGCCTTCGTGCACGACGCGTTCGCGGCGCCACACCTGGCGGCAGATCTCGACGATCTCGCGGGTGCGGGCCAGCGGCGCGTCGTACTTCACGCCGTGGAACCCCTCGATGACCTGCGGACCGGACGCGCCGAGCCCGAGGATGAACCGCCCGTCGGAGACGAAGTCGAGCCCGGCCGCGGTCATCGCGGTCAGCGTCGGCGTGCGGGTGAAGATCTGGAAGATGCCCGACGCGAGCTGGACGCGCTCGGTCTTCGCGGCCAGGTAGCCGAGCTGGCTGACCGCGTCGAACGAGTAGGCCTCCGGCACGAAGACGACGTCGAGGCCCGCCTTCTCCAGTTCGACGACGTCGGCGACGCTCTCGGCGAAGCCTCCGGCGTAGCTGATGGCGGTCCCGATCCTCATGTGCATCCTCCCGGACTAAGCGTGCGCTTAGCCTAACTCGGGACCACCGTGCCGCGCACCTCCCCCAGGCCGATCCGCGTGCCGCCCGGGCCCGGGGCGGTCGCGCTGATCACGACCTCGTCCCCGTCTTCCAGGAACGTCCGGGTTTCGCCGCCGGGCAGCTCGAACGGCTCCCGCCCACCCCACGACAGCTCCAGGAACGAGCCGCGCTGTTCGCGTTCCGGGCCGGTCACCGTGCCCGACGCGAACAGGTCGCCGGTGCGCAGGCTCGCCCCGTTGACCGTCATGTGCGCCAGCTGCTGCGGGGCGGTCCAGTACTGGGTCGCGAACGGCGGGCTCGACACCAGGTGGCCGTTGAGCCGGATCTCGAGCGCCAGGTCCAGCCCCCATTTTTCGGAGGTCCGCAGGTATTCGAAGGGTTCCGGGTCCTGCGGCGGGCCGTCGACGCGGGCGTGCTCGAGCGCGGCGAGCGGGACGATCCACGGCGACACCGACGTCGCGAACGACTTGCCGAGGAACGGACCGAGCGGCTGGTACTCCCAGGCCTGGATGTCCCGCGCCGACCAGTCGTTGACGAGGCAGACGCCGAACACGTGGTCCGCGAAGTCCGCTGTGGACACTGCAGTGCCCAAAGTGGACGGAACGCCGACGACGAACCCGACCTCGGCCTCGATGTCCAGCCGCTGCGACGGCCCGAACGACGGCGCCTCGGCGGCGCGCGGCTTGCGCTGCCCGTGCGGCCGCACGACCGGCGTGCCGGACGGCACCACCGTGCCGGACCGGCCGTGGTAGCCGATCGGCAGGTGCTTCCAGTTCGGCGGCAGCTCGGTGGCGTCGGGCCGGAAGATCTTGCCGGCGTTGAGGGCGTGGTGCTCGCTGGAGTAGAAGTCGACGTAGTCGGCGACCTCGAACGCCAGGTGCGTGGTCACCTCGGCCAGCGGGACCAGGTGCGGCCGCAGCCGGTCGGCGTACCGGGGTTCGGTGAGCCACTCCCGGACGCTTTCGCGCACTTCCCGCCAGGTGCCCGGCCCGGCGGCCAGCAGCGGGTTGAGCACCCCGGCGGTGAGCAGCGGGGCGAACGCCGCCGCGGTCTCGCCGGCCGCCGCGGTCAGATCGAGCACCCGGTCACCGACCGGCACCCCGACCCGGCGCGCGGGCGCCCCGCCGACCGAGAAGACCCCGTAGGGAAGGTTGTCCAGGCCGAACGGCGTGTCATCGGCGAGGTCGAGCCAGGTCACGTTCACTCCTCGGTGTTCCGCCCGCAGGGCGCGTCGCCTGCGGGATCGAGCCAAGCCACGTCCACTTCCCCGGCCGGCCGCGCCGCCGCCGAGCCGGCCACCCCCGGCCCGGGTCGCCCCGGCCGCCCGGCACTGCCCCACCGAACCCGGCTCACTCGCCGGCTCCCGCGGCACGCGCCGCCACCCAGTCGGCCACCACGTCCGCCAGGACCGGCAGCGGCAGGGTGCCGCTGCCCAGGACCGTGTCGTGGAACTCGCGGATGTCGAACCGCTCGCCCAGCGCCCGCTCGGCCTCCGCGCGCAGCCGCTCGATCTCCAGGCGGCCCACCATGTACCCGAGCGCCTGGCCGGGGTGGCCCGCGTAGCGGTCGATCTCCGCCTCGATCTCGATCCGGGCCATCGGCGTGTTGGCGACCAGGTAGTCGACCGCCCGCTGCCGGCTCCAGCCCAGCGCGTGCAGGCCCGTGTCGACCACCAGCCGGGCCGCGCGCATCGAATCCTGCGTCAGCAGGCCGAGCCGGGCCGTGCTGTCCGAGTACAGGCCCATCTCGTCCGCCAGGCGTTCGGCGTACAGCCCCCATCCCTCGGCGAAAGCGTTGAACAGGGCGATCCGGCGCAGCAGCGGCACACCGGTGAGCTCCTGGGCCAGCGTCAGCTGGAAGTGGTGCCCGGGTACGGCTTCGTGGAACGCCACGGCCTCCCCCAGCGTCCGTTGCCGCTGGTCCGCCTCACTCGTGTTGGCGTAGTACGTGCCCGGCCGCGAACCGTCGAGCGACGGCTCGATGTAGTAGGCGATCAAACCGCTCTCGGCGTCCGCGCCGGGCACCGGGGCCACCTCGCACCGCTGCGCCGGAACGCGCGAGAACCATCGGGGCGCCGCGGCTTCCGCCCGCTTGATCGTCGCGCGGGCGGCTTCCAGCAGCTCGTCGCCGTCCCGCCAGCGCAGCGCCGGGTCCGTGCGGATCCGCTCGAAGATCTCCGCGAGGTCGGTCGTGCCGAACAGCTCGGCGCCCAGCTCGCGGTACTCCCCCGCCAGCCGTTCGATGATCGCCAGGCCGGTGTCGTGCAGGTCCTGCGGCGTGCGCTCGGTCGTCGTCTCGGCCCGGATCAGGGCCGCGTACCGCTCCGGCCCGCCCGGCAGGTCGCCGATCCCCGGCGACGTTTCGGGCCGGGCCATCGGGACGACTTCGCCGGCCAGGAAGTCCCGGTACCGCCGGTACGCCGGCCGCACCACTTCGGCCAGCAGCCGGTCGCGCTCGGCTTCGAGGCCCCGGACCGGCACCTTCAGCGGGTCGTTCTCCGGCGCGGCGAGGTACCGCTCGACGTACCCGATGCCGATGCGCGCCAGGAACTCCGGCGGTGTCAGCCCCTCGGCGAGCGCGGCCCGCTGCCGCTCGATCAGCTGGTCCAGGTACGTGCCGACGGCGGCCAGCCGGCTCAGGTAGCCACGGGCCTTGACGTCGTCGTCGAGGATCGTCTGCGGCAGCAGCATCAGCAGTTCGAGGGCCGGCGCGGCCAGCTCGTCGCTCACCGCGATGCCGGCCCGGCCGGAGTCGAGCACGTCGATCTGGGTGCGGGCCTGCCAGATGACGACATCCCGGGTGACGCGCTCGGCCGGCGCCAGCCCCGCCGGGTCGATCGCCTCCGCCCGCGCGAGGATCCCGGCGAGTCCGGCCCGGAACCGGGCGGCGGCTTCGGCGGTCTGGTCGGCGAGCTTGTCGTGCGTCCCCGGCAGGCCGTACAGCGACGGCAGCAGCGGCTGCGCCTCGGACATCAGCGCCAGGCACTCGTCGGCGAGCTTCTCGGGCGTGTCGCGGCGCTGGGCCACCCACTCCGCGACGACGCCGGACAGCACCGGCAGCGGCAGGGTGCCACTGCCGAGCACGACGTCGTGGAACTCGCGGATGTCGAACGCCTCGCCCAGCACCTGCTCGGCCTCGGCGCGCAGCCGCTGGATCTCCAGCCGCCCCACCATGTAGCCCAGTGCCTGGCCCACGTCCGCGGTGTACCGGTCGACCTCCGCTTCGATCTCCAGCAGCGCCATCGGCGTGTGCTCGGCGAGGTAGTCGACGGCCTGCTGCCGGCTCCACCCGAGCGCGTGCAGGCCCGTGTCGACGACCAGCCGGGCCGCGCGCATCGAATCCTGGGTCAGCATGCCCAGCCGCGCCACGTCATCGGAGTACAGGCCCATCTCGTCCGCGAGCCGCTCGGCGTAGAGCCCCCAGCCCTCGCCGTAGGCGTTGACGTGCAAGATCCGGCGCAGCAGCGGCAGGCCGGTCAGGTCCTGGGCCAGGCTGAGCTGGAAGTGGTGGCCCGGCACGGCTTCGTGGAACGCGATCGCCTCGCTGGTGAACCGCGGCCGCTTCTCCGCCTCGTACGTGTTCGCGTAGTACGTACCCGGACGGGTGCCGTCCAGCGACGGCCGCAGGTAGTACGCGATCGTGCCGCTCGCCGCGTCGGCCGCCGGCACCGGCGCGACCTGGCACTTCTGCTCCGGCACCCGCGAGAACCACTGCCCGGCCACGGTTTCCGCGCGGGTGATGGCGGTCCGGGCCGCGTCCAGCAACTCCTCGCCGTCCCGCCAGCGCAGCGCCGGGTCGGTCCGGATCCGGTCGAAGATCTCCCCGAGGTCGGTGGTGCCGAACAGCTTCCCGCCCAGCTCGCGGTACTCGCCGGCGAGCCTCTCGATCAGCGCCAGCCCGGTGTCGTGCAGTTCCTGCGCGGTGCGCTCGGTGGTCGTTTCGACGCGGATCAGCGCGGCGTACCGCTCCTGCCCGCCCGGCAAGGCGCCGATGCCCGGCGAGGTCTCGGGCCGGGCCACCGGCGCGAGCTCGCCGGCCAGGAAGTCCCGGTACCGCCGGTACGCCGGCCGCACGACCTCGGCGAGCAGGCGGTCACGCTCGGCTTCGAAGCCGTCGAGCGCATACGGCGGTGTCACCCGCAGCGGGTCGCTCTCCGGCGCGCCGAGGTAGCGGTCGACGTACTCGACGCCGACGCGCACCAGGAAGTCCGGCGGCACCCGCCTGTCACCCGCCGCGGCGCGCTGCCGGTCGATCAGCGCGTCGAGGTAGCCGCCCAGCCCCGCGAGCCGGCTCAGGTAGCCACGGACCTTCGGCTCGTCGTCCAGCACCGTCTGCGGCAGGTAGAGCAGCGGCTGCAGCGCGGGCGCGGCGAGCCCGTCGCTGACCGAGATGTCGGCGCGGCCGGAGTCGATCTCGTCGATGGCGGACTTCGCCTGGGAAAGCACGACCTGCAGGGTGACGCGCTCGTCGGCCGGCAGCCCGGTGGGGTCGAGCGCCTCGGCCCGCGCGGCGATGGCGGCGTAGCCCGCGCGGAGCCGGGCTTCGGCCTCCGCACCGGGATCGGGCAGCCGGCCGGGGTCGGCGGGCAGGCCGTACAACGACGGCAGCAGCGGCTGCCGTTCGAAGTCCAGCGCGAGCAGCTCGTCGGCCAGCTTCCCGGGCGTGTCGAGCCGCTCGGCCACCCAGTCGGTGACCACCTTGGCCAGCGCGGAGAGCGGCAGCATGCCGTGGCCCAGCACGACTTCGTGGAAGCCGCGGATGTCGAACGCCCCGCCCAGCGCCCGCTCGGCCTCCGCGCGCAGCCGCTCGATCTCCAGGCGCCCCACCATGTACCCGAGCGCCTGTCCCGGCCAACCGACGTACCGGTCGATCTCCGCCTCGATCTCCAGCAACGCCATCGGCGTGTGCTCGACCAGGAAGTCGACCGCCCGCTGCCGGCTCCACCCGAGCGCGTGCAGGCCCGTGTCGACCACCAGCCGGCCCGCCCGCATCGAATCCTGCGTCAGCATGCCCAGCCGCGCCACGTCATCGGAGTACAGGCCCATCTCGTCCGCGAGCCGCTCGGCGTAGAGCCCCCAGCCCTCGCCGTAGGCGTTGAACATGCCGATCCGCCGCAGCAGCGGCAGGTTCCGCAGCTCCTGGGCCAGGCTGAGCTGGAAGTGGTGGCCCGGCACGGCTTCGTGGAACGCGATCGCCTCGCTGGTGAACCGCGGCCGCTTTTCGGCTTCGTAGGTGTTGGCGTAGTAGGTGCCCGGCCGCGAACCGTCGAGCGACGGCTGGAGGTAGTAGGCGATCGTGCCGCTCGCCGCGTCGGCTTCGGGCACCGGCGCGACTTCGCACTTCTCCTTCGGAATGCGCGAGAACCACTGCGGCGCCACGGCTTCCGCTCGCGCGATGGCGTCACGGGCCGCGGACAGCAGCTCTTCGCCGTCGCGCCACCGCAGGGCCGGGTCGGTGCGCAGCCGCTCGAAGATCTCGGCGAGCTCGGTGGTGCCGAGCACCTTCGCGCCCAGCTCGCGGTACTCCTCCGCGAGCTTCTCGATCAGCGCCAGCCCGGTGTCGTGCAGCTCCTGCGCCGTGCGCTCGGTCGTCGTCTCCGCACGGATGAGCGCGGCGTACCGCTCCGCACCGCCCGGCAGGTGGCCGATGCCCGGTGCGGTGTCGGGGCGGCCCGCCGGTTCCACTTCGGTGCGCAGGAAGTCGCGGTAGCGCGCGTACGCCGGGTGGACGACCTCCGCGAGCAGGCGGTCGCGCTCGGCCTCGAAGCCCTCGACGGCCGCGGTCGTGCCGACCTTCAGCGGGTCTGTGTCCGGCGAAGCGAGGTAGCGATCGATGTACTCGGCGCCGACGCGTGCGAGGTAAGCCGGCGGCACGAGCCCGTCGGCGAGGCTTTCGCGCTGCCGCTCGGTGAGCGTGCCGAGGAACGTGCCGACCGAGGCGAGCCGGGCGAGGTAACCGCGTGCCTTCTTCTCGTCGTCCAGCTTGTAGTAGGGCAGGTACAGCAGCAGCCCCAGGGCGGGGGCGGTGAGCCCGTCGCTCACCGCGACGTCGGCCGTCCGCGCGGCCAGCCGGTCGGCCTCGACCTCGGCGGCGGCGATGACGACTTCGCGTGTCACGGCCTCCTCGTGCGTCAGGCCCTCGGTCGCCAGCGCCCGCGCGCGGGTGGCGAGATCGGTGTAGGCGGCGCGGAACCGCTCCTGTGCCTCCCGCGTCTGGTCGGCCAGCCGGTCGTGGCCGCCGGGCAGGCCGAGGATCGACGGGTGCAGCGGCTCCTGCTCGAACGACAGCTCGACGAGCTCGCTCGCCAGGCCGCCGACGGTGTCGCCGTGCCCGGCCACCCACTCGTCGACGACCGACGCCAGCGCGGGCAGCGGCAGCGAGCCGCCGGCCAGCACGAGGTCGTGGAATGCGCGGACGTCGAACCGCGAGCCGAGCCGCTCCTCGGCGCCGCTGCGGATCCGCTGGATCTCCAGGCGCCCCACCATGTACGCGAGCGCCTGGCCCGGCCACGCGATGTAACGGTCCACTTCGGACTCGATCTCGACGCGCGCCTCCGGCGTGTGCTCGAGGAAGTAGTCCACGGCCTGCTGCCGGCTCCAGCCCAGCGCGTGCAGCCCGGTGTCGATGACCAGCCGGGCCGCGCGCACCGAGTCGGCGGTCAGCATGCCGAGCCGCGCGACGTCGTCGGAGTACAGCCCCATCTCGTCCGCGAGCCGCTCGGCGTACAGCCCCCAGCCCTCGGTATAGGCCGTGAAGTTGCCGATGCGGCGCAGCAGCGGCAGTTCGGTGAGCCCCTGGGCGAGGCTGAGCTGGAAGTGGTGTCCGGGCACGGCTTCGTGGAACGCGGTCGCTTCGGCCGTGTGCCGGAACCGCTCGCCGGCTTCGTGGGTGTTCGCGAAGTAGATGCCGGGCCGCGAGCCGTCGGCGGCCGGCCGCAGGTAGTACGCCGCGGGCGCGCCCGGCGCGACCTCCGCCGGCACCGGCTCGACCGAGCACTGCTCGCCGGGGACCCGGCCGAACCACTTCGGCGCTTCGGCGGCAGCCCGGGCCACGGCCGTGCGGGCGGTGTCCAGCAGCTCGTCACCACTGCTCCAGCGCAGGGCCGGGTCAGTGCGCAGGCGCTCGAAGATCTCGGCCAGGTCGTCGGTGCCGAACACCTTCAGCCCCAGCTCGCGGTACTCGGTCGCGAGGGAGTCGATGACGTCGAGACCGATCCGGTGCAGTTCCCGCGGGGTGAGCTCGGTGGTCGTGTGCATCCGCACGAGCCGGGCGTAGGCCGCTTCGCCGCCGGGCAGCCACGAAAGGCCGGGCCGGTCCGCGGGCCGCCCGTGCGGCTTCACCTCGTCGGCGAGGAACCGGCGGTACTCCGCGAAGGCCGGGCGGACGACGTCGGCGAGCAGCTCGTCCCGCCGCCGCTCGAACTCCTCGTCCGGCGCCGGCTGGCGGCGCAGCGGGTCGGCCGACGGCTCGGCGAGGTAGCGGTCGAGGTGCGCGATGGCGGCGTCGACCACGTGAGCCACTGGGAGCAGACCGTCGGCGATGCCCTCGGCGTGCCGCCGCGCGGCCTGGCGCAGGAACTCCGGGACGGCGGCCAGCCGCCCGAGCTGGGCCTCCGCGGCCGCGCCCGCCGTCACCGTCGTCATCGGCAGGGCGGTGAGCAGCGAAGCCGCGGGCGCGACGAAGAGGTTCGTGACGGTGAACTCCACCATGCGCGAGTCGATGGCCGCGATGCGGGCTTCGGCGGAGGTGATCAGGACGTCGCGGGTCACCCGGTCCTCGGCGGACAGGCCGCCGGTTTCCAGCGCGCGGGCCCGCTCGAGGAACGCCTCGAGCCGCGCCCGGAACGCCTGCTCGGCTTCGGCGGACAGGTCCGGCAGACCGGGCTCCGCCGGGCGGACGCCCAGCAGCGCCGGCGTCAGCGGATCGGCGGCGAACAGCACTTCGACGAACTCGTCGGCGAGTTCGGTGACCGCGGTCATGGCAGGACCCCCAGCTTCGGCTGTTGTGCTCCAGGCCGACCCTAACGGAGATCACCGACAGAACCGGCGGGCCGTTCGCCGGGGGCGGACGGCCTTCGGCACGGGCGGGCCGGCGAGGCGGTAGCGTTCACCGAGTGGCCGTGACCGATCCCGTGGATACCCGCCTGCTCGCCGCGCTCGCCGACCTCGGCAAGGCGGCGGTGCACGAGCTGGCGGCGAAGGTCGGCATGGATCCCCGCGAGGTCGCCTACCGGCTGGTCGCCCTCTCCGGCAGCGGGCTCCCCCTGCTCGTCGGCGTCGAAAGCGACCCCCAGGGGCTGCGGGCGGCGATCGCCGGTGCCCCGCCGTCGTGGGCGAACCGGCCCCCGCAGCAGGTCCCGGCGCCCCCGCCGCAGCAGCCGGTGCCGCCGGTCCAGGGCGTGCCGTCGGGTCCCTACAACGTCCAAGGCGCACCATCGGGTCCCTACACCGTGCAGGGCGCGCCTTCGGGGCCGTACAACGTCCAAGGCGCGCCGTCCGGACCCAACAACGTCCAAGGCGCACCATCGGGGCCGTACACCGTCCAAGGCGCGCCGTCCGGGCCGTACACCGTCCAGGGCACGCCGTCGGGGCGGTTCCCCGGCCCGCCGCCCCGGCCGCCGCAGCCCCCGCGGTTCACCCCGCCGCCGGTGCCGCTCGACCCGGCCGTGAGCACCTGGGGCCTGCCGCAGACGGCGTCGTGGGCCCGCGGCGACGAACCCGCCAAGCCCGCCGCCGCCGGCAAGCGCGGCCGGATCGGCGAGGTCATGGAGACCCAGGGCCTCGAGGGCGAGCAGCTGTCGGTGCAGCTGCTGGAGGTCCAGGACCCGGCGGACTTCCTCTTCAGCGCCGCCGGGTACCGGCTCGAAGAGGGCGAACGCGCGGTGGTCGTGCACACCGAGATCACCAACCGCGGGACGATCCCGTTCGTGTCGCTGCCGGACAACTACCTCGAGCTGCTCACCGCCGACGGCAAGGCGATCGCCAAGGCCCCGGTGTCGCTGACGTCGCGGCCGCCGCACAAGATCGGCGTCAAGCCGGGCGAGACGCTCGGCGGCCACACGGTGTACGTCCTCCCGGACGCCACCCGCGTGGTCTCGGTCCGCTGGAGCCCGCGGCCGGAGCCGGACGAGCGCACGCTGACCTGGTCGATCGAGGACTAGCGTCACGCGTCGCAAGTTGTTTGACGCTCGGACGAGCGCCCCAATGTGGCGTTCGGTGCGTCCAACGCACCCAATGTGGCGTTCGGTGCGTCAGACGCAACCAACGCCACATTGGGGCGCATTCCGGACCGCTGTCAACGCCCCTCGGACGCGCGACATTAGTAGCTCTCGTCGCGCAGGATCTCGAGGGCTTTCGCCAAGTCGTCCGGGTACTCGGACTCGAACTCGACCCAGCGGCCGTCCGCGGGGTGGGCGAACGCGAGGGTCTTCGCGTGCAGCCACTGGCGGCTCAGGCCGAGGTGCCGGGCCAGGACCGGGTCCGCGCCGTACGTCAAGTCACCGACGCAGGGGTGCCGCAGCGCGGAGAAGTGGACGCGGATCTGGTGCGTCCGCCCGGTTTCCAGCTTGATGTGCGCGAGCGACGCGGCGCGGAACGCCTCGACGACCTCGTAGTGCGTCACGCTCGGGCGGCCGCCCTGGACGACCGCGAACTTGTAGTCGTGGCGCGGGTGGCGGTCGATGGGCGCGTCGATCGTGCCGCGCGTCGGGTCCGGGTGGCCCTGGACGATCGCGTGGTAGCCCTTGTCGACCGTGCGCTCCTTGAACGCGCGCTTCAGCACCGTGTAGGCGTGCTCGCTCTTGGCCACCACCATCACGCCGGTGGTGCCCGCGTCGAGCCGGTGCACGACACCCTGGCGCTCGGCCGCGCCCGACGTCGAGATGCGCAGGCCGGCCGCGGCGAGACCGCCGACGACGGTCGGGCCGGTCCAGCCCGGGCTCGGGTGCACCGCGACCCCGACCGGCTTGGAGATCACGACGATGTCGTCGTCGTCGTGCAGGATCTGCATGCCCTCGACCGGCTGCGCGACGACCTCGACCGGGTTCGCCGGCTCCGGCAGGGTGATCTCCAGCAGGCCGCCGCCGGAGAGGCGGTCGGACTTGCCCGCGGGACGGCCGTCGAGCAGCACGTCCCCGGACTCGGCCAGCTCCGCGACGACGGTGCGCGAAAGGCCGAGCAGCTTGGCGAGGCCGGCGTCGACCCGCATCCCGTCGAGCCCGTCGGGCACCGGGAGCATCCGCGAGCTCACGCCTGCTCCTCCTGGGTCTGCTGCGTCGCCTGGGCGGCTTTCTTCTTGTCCTTGGTCGACGTGCCGTCGTAGTCCTTGCCCAGCAGCGACAGCAGCACGATCAGGGCACCGCCGACGCAGATCGCGGAGTCGGCGATGTTGAAGATCGCGAAGCCCTTGCCGTTGGGGGCGAACGCCGAGATGAAGTCGACGACGTGGCCCTGCAGCCCGCCGGGCGCGCGGAAGATGCGGTCGGTCAGGTTGCCGGTGGCGCCGGCGAGCACGAGGCCGAGGCCGATGGCCCAGCCGATCGAGCGCAGCCGCCGCGACAGCCAGACGATCGCGATGACCACGGCCAGCGCGACCAGCGCGAGCACCCACGTCATGCCGGTGGCCATCGAGAACGCGGCACCCGGGTTGCGGATCACCTGCAGGTAGATCAGCCCGCCGAGGATCTTGACCGGCTCCTTGCCCTCCAGGTTGGCCACGACCAGGTTCTTCGTCACCAGGTCGATCGCCCAGAACACGACGGCGACGGCGAACACCCAGCCGACCCGCCGCTTCGGCAGCAGCGGCTTCGCCGGCACCTCCGGGTTCTCGGGCGCGTCGGCGGCCGGATCGGGCACCGCCTCGACGGGCTCGGCGGGCGCGGCGGTGTCGGGTTCGGAGTGGCTGGGCTCGGTGCTCACCGGTCCATTGTCCACGGCGCTGGTCAGGCGGTGGCGGGCCCGTCCGGACGCGGGCGCAGGAGCACGGCGAACGCGGCCGCGAACAGCACGCCCGCCGCCACGAGCGCCCCGGCCACCGGAGGCAGGAACAGCGTCGCGACCAGCGCGAACACACCGGCGACGGCCGCCAGGAACCAGCTGCGCTCGTAGCCGGCCAGCACCAGCAGGCCCAGCGTCGCCAGCAGCGCGCCGCGCACGTCGCCACCCAGCCCGAGTTGGAGAGCGCCGGCCAGGTCGAGCAGGGGGACGGCGGCCAGCGCCCCGAGCGTGCCGAGGAGATACCGGCCGGGACGCGACGGCCGCAGCTCCCGCCGGTACCAGGCGGCGACGGCGAGCACCACGCAGACGAGACCGGCGAGCCAGCCGAGCCGAGCCGAGGGCACGGCGTCGACCGAGACCGCGACGGCGGCCGGGTACCCGGTGCCGCCGACTCCGCCGGTCCCGAGGCCGTAAAGGCCTTGGGTCAGCTGGTACCCCTGGGCAGCTTCGATCTCGTCCGGGACCACTTCGACGGCCACCATCACCAGCAGCGCGAACCCCAGCGCGGCCATCGGGAACCAGGACCGCCGTGAACTCCCCATCGCCTCAGGGTATCGAGCGCGGGTTCCCCCGCAGCAAGGCGACGAAGGCGGCGGCGAACAGGATCAGCGCCGAGATCAGCACACCCGCCATGTCCGCCGAGAGCACCACGGCGACCAGGGCGAACGCGACCGCGGTGAGCAGGACGAACCGGCTGCGCTCGTAGGCGGCCAGGAGCAGCAGGCCGATCGTGGCCAGCAGCGGGCCGCGCAGCCCCTCGCCGAGCCGGAACTGCCAGGACCCGACCAGGTCGAGCAGCGGGACGGCGAGCAGCGCGCCGATCGTGCCGAGGACGAACCACCCGGTGCGGACGGGCCGCAGGGCGAGCGCGTACCAGACGGCCGTGCCGGCGAGCACCACGCCGAGCGCGACCAGCCACGCGGGCCCGGCCGGCAGGCCACTCTCCACCGTGTGGAAATCGTCCAGCGGCAACCGGAACGCCTGGCTGTACCCGGTCGTGCCGGGCGGGGCCGAGTACGGCCCGAAGAGATTCGCGGCTTCGCTTTCGGCCCGGCTGCGGCGTGCCACCAGCTGTACCGCGGCCAGTCCGATCTCGGCGAACCCCAGTAGTGCCAGTGGAAACCAGAACCGCGACCCTCTCCCCATCGGCCCAGGCTAGCGCTCAGCAGAACGGCGGCAGCTCCCGCGGGTCGCCCACCGGCGCCCAGCGGCCGTCCACCTTCGCGTACTCCCAGCGGGCGCCGCGCGCGACGATCTGCCGCAGCGCCAGGATCACCCGGTCGACGTGCTCCTCGGTGCTGCCGAGGCCGAGGCTGACGCGCACCGCCTGCTGCCCGTCGCCACCGGTGACGCCGATCAGGCGCTTGGCCGCGATGTGGGCGCAGAAGGCGCCGTCGCGGACGCCGATGCCGTACTCGGCCGACAGGACCGCGGCGAGCCAGCCCGGGTCGAAGCCGTCGACGACGAAGCTGACCGTGCCGACCCGGTCGACCGGCGCGTCGAACAACCGAAGCTCGGCGCAGCCCGGGATGCCCTCGAGACCCTTGCGCAGCCGGGCGAGCAGGGCCTGCTCGTGCGCCACGACGGCGTCCCAGCTCCGGCTCAGGGTTTCGCACGCCACGCCGAGCGCGTACACGCCGACCGTGTTGGGCGAGCCGGCTTCGTGCCGCTCCGGGCCGGAGTTCCAGACGACGGCGTCCCCGGTGACGAACTTGGTCGCCCCGCCGCCGGCGAGGTACGGGCGGGCCGCGCGCAGCCAGTCGGCACGGCCGATCAGCGCGCCCGCGCCGAAGGGCGCGTACAGCTTGTGACCGGACAGCGCGACGTAGTCGACGTCCAGCTCCCTGATCGAGATCCGGCGGTGCGGGGCGAGCTGGGCGGCGTCGAGCGCGACGCGGGCGCCGCGCTTGCGCGCCACGGCGGCGATCTCCGCCACCGGGAGCAGCTCACCGGTCACATTGGACGCTCCGGTGACGACGACCAGCCGCGGCCCTTCCGGGGCGTCCGCGAGCGCTTCGTCCACAGCGGACACCGCGGCCAGCCGGGTGCGCGGGGTCGGGATCCGCCGGACGTTCGGGCCCTGCCACGGCAGCAGCGCGGCGTGGTGCTCGGTGTCGAACACGACCACCGTGGTGTTCCGGGGCAGGCTGCGGGCGAGCAGGTTGAAGGAATCGGTGGTGTTGCGGGTGAACACCACGGTGTCGGTCCGCCGCGCGTCGACGAACCGGCGCAGGACGTCGCGGGTGCGCTCGTAGAGCTTGGTCGAGACCTGCGACGCGAAGCCGGCGCCGCGGTGGACGCTGGCGTACCACGGCAGGAACTCGTCGACGGCGGCGCGCACGACGTCGAGACAGGGGGCGCTCGCCGCGTGGTCGAGGTTGGCGTAGCCGATGTCGCCGCCGGTCACCAGCGGCACCCGCAGCGACGCCCCGGCGACAGCGGGAACGGCGGCGATTTCGAGCTGGGTGCGGTCGATGGCGAGAGTCATCGGTGCCTCCTCGGCGATCCGGGGGACCCCGGCGAGGGGCCCGCGCTTGCCCGTCGCACGGCGCGACCGGCCCGGTCCTCACCCGGGGCACCCCACCGCGGTAGGAGGGTTGCCGGCCAGCAAGCCGGGGCTTCGCGCTGGCACTCATGACCTGAGCCAGAAGGTAACCGAGAACGCGCCGGGCCGCCAACCCCCGCCTCACATTCTGAGACGGCGGTCACAGAGCGTGCTCAGCGGCCGGACTCGCCCTTCCAGCGGGCCAGGCGGCCGGCGCGGTCGACGGCGCGGAGCCGGCGTTCGGCGGCGTCGCGGACGTCACTCGTCGTGACGACCAGCAGCTGGTCGTGCTCCTGCAGCCGGCTGGTCTTCTGCGGCGTGAACCCCGCGCCGTCGCGCACGACCAGGCTGACCGTCGCCCCGACCGGCAGCCGCAGCTCGGACAGGTACACGCCGTGCATCTTCGAACCGGGCTGGATGCGGACCTGCAGCAGCTCGGCCCCCAGCTCGTCCAGCGGCGCGGAGTCGACCTCGATCTCGTGCGCCTCGGACTTCCTGGCCAGCCCGAGCTTGCGCGCGAGCGGCCCGAGCGTCGCCCCCTGCAGCAGCGTCAGCACGATGACCAGCACGAACACCGCGTCGACCAGCCGTTGCGCGCCCGGCAGGCCTTCCGACAACGGGATCATGGCGAGCACGATCGGCACCGCGCCGCGCAGGCCGGCCCACGACAGGAACGCCTGTTCCCGCCACGGCAGCCGGAACGGCAGCATCGCCAGCACGACCGAGATCGGCCGCGCCAGCAGCAGCACGACGGCGCCCGCGACCAGGCCGGGCACGATCGCGTCGAGCAGCCGGCCCGGCGAGGCGAACAGGCCGAGGAGGACGAACAGGCCGATCTGCGCCAGCCAGCCCAGTCCCTCGGCGAACGACAGCGTGTCCGACCGGTGCGGCAGCCGCGAATTGCCGAGCACGAGCGCGGCGACGTAGGTCGCGAGCAGTCCCGACGCGTGCAGCAGCTGCCCGGACGAGTACGCCACGACGCACACCGCGATCGTCGCGAGCGGGTAGAGCCCGGTCGCCGGCAGCGCGGCCCGGCGCAGCGCCATCCCGCCGAGCCGGCCGAAGCCGAGCCCGATGACCAGGCCCGCCACCAGCTCGTAGACCGCCAGCAGCGGCAGCGTCCAGTCCACAGTGGTGCCTTCGGCCAGCACCACGACGGCGATGTAGGCCGGCGCGTCGTTGATGCCCGACTCGAGTTCGAGCGCCCCGGTGAGCCGTTTGCCGATGCCCGCGGTGCGCAGCACCGAAAACACCGCGGCGGCGTCGGTGGAGGCGAGCACCGCGCCCCACAGCAGAGCCAGGCGCCAGTCGAGCCCGAGCAGCCAGTGCAGGGCCGCGCCGGTGACCGCGATGCTCACCACGACGGCCACTGTGGACAGTGCGATTCCGGCGCCCAGCGCGGGTTTCACCGCCGACCACCGGGTGGTCAGCCCGCCTTCGGCGAGGATCATGACGAGGGCGGCGAGGCCGAGCGACTGGGTCAGGCCGGGGTTGTCGAACCGGATCCCGAAGCCGGCTTCGCCCAGCAGCACGCCGATCGCGAGGTAGAGCAGCAGCGAGGGCAGGCCGAGCCGGATGGACACGCGCACGGCGAGCACGGAGGCCAGCAGCACGACGCCGCCGACGCCGAGCAACACGGGGAGCTGGTCCATGCCGCCTCCTCCCGAGTGCCGTGGGGCACTCAGAATAGTGAAGCGGCTGGGTTAACTCGTTCGTGTACCGCTGCCCCGCGCGGGGGACCCGGTGTGTTAAGGCCCACCCAGCGCGCCGAGATCGACACCCAGCGCCGCGAACGGCTTCGCGGCGGCCGGCAGGACCTTGACCGCGCGGTGCGCGTCCCGGGCGACCCAGCCGGCTTCGACCGCGCGGTCGAGCAGCGCCGCGGGCAAGGCCCCGGCGAGGTGGTCCCGGCGCTCCGTCCAATCCAGACAGTCCCGTAACAGCGCCCGCCGCCCGGCGGCGACCGGCACGCCGAGGCCGGCCAGCACCTCGCGGCCGCGGCCGGTCAGCGCGAGCCCGGCGCCCGCGTCGACCAGGCCGGTGGCCAGCATGCCGTCCCGGAGGGCGACCCCGAGCGCGCCGGCGAGGTGGTCGTAGCACGTCCGCGCGAACCCGAGCCGCTGCACCCGCAACGAGGACTTCAGCCCGGTCGCCGGTCGCTGCTCGGCGTGCTGGGCGAGGTGCTCGATCAGTTCGGCGACGCGCGGATCGGCGATCCGGACGTAGCTCGCCCGGCCCTGCTTGACCCGGGCGACGAACCCCGCGTCGGCCAGCCGCGTGACGTGCTCGCTGGCCGTGGAAAGCGCGATCCCGGCCGCCTTCGCGAGCTCACCGACCGTCCAGGCCCGCCCGTCCAGCAGGACGAGGCACATAGTGGCCCGGCTCGGGTCGGCCAGCACCGCGGCCACCTCGGCCAGCGCGATCGTCTCCATACCCCCACGCTACGGCGGCGAAGCTTCGCCCCCGCCCGAACCGACACGGAGCTTTCACGTGAAAGCTCCGCCGGCGAGGGGGTGGGGGCACTTTCACGTGAAAGCTCCCGTCCCGAGGGGGTGGGTCAGAGGGCCTTGAGGAACTTCGTGGCCAGGGCGACCGCGGGGCCCGAGTCGTTGGACTTCTCCAGGACCACGGCGAACGCGACGTGGTCGCGGTAGCCGACGAACCAGCCCGTGGCGTCCGAGCCGTCGCCGAACTGGGCGGTGCCGGTCTTGCCGAAGACGTTGCCCGCCGCCGCGGCGCCGCGGGCGGTCCCGCCGGTCACCACCGCGTGCATCAGCTTCCGCACTTCGCCGAGCACGGACGACGGCGGCGGCGAGTAGCTCTTGACCACCGTGGTCTCGACGTCGTGCCACAGCTTCGGCGTGATCGCCTTCCCGGAGGCGACGGTCGCGGCCATCACCGCGCCGCCGAGAGCGCTGACCTGGATCCGGCCCTGGCCGAACCCGTCCTCGACCTGCTCGTCCTTGCTCGCCGCGGGCTCGACCTTGCCCAGTTCGGTGTTGAGCCCCGGGATCTCGTAGTCGGCGTTGAGGCCCAGTTCGTCGGCCGCCTTCTTCAATCCGTCCGCGGGCAGGCCGAGCGCGAGCTGCCCGAACGTGGTGTTGCAGGACTTCGCGAACGCCGTCTGCAGCGTCGTCGCACCCAGCTCGAAGCCCTCGTTCTTGACCGTCCGCGTGCCGATCGTCGCGACGCCGGGGCAGTCGACCGGCGAGGCGGCGTTGAGCCCGCTCTGCTGGACGGCGGCGACCGCGGTCGCGATCTTGAACGCCGAACCCGGCTCGTACAGGCCGTTGAGCGCCTTCGGCGCGTCCCCGGCGGCGGCGTTCTGCGCGACGGCGAGGATGTCGCCCGACCCCGTGTCGAGGGCGAGGAGCATCGCCGAACCCTGGTAGCCGTCCACCGCGGCCTGGGCGGCGTTCTGCGCGGCCAGGCTCAGGCTCGCCACGAGCGGCTTCGCCCCGTCCGACGCCTTGCCGAACAGCGTCTCGACGCTCTTGCCGGCGGCGTCGACCCGATCGACGGCGAAGCCCCCGCCCTTCGCGGCCGTGACCTGCCCGGTGAGCGCCGAGCGCAGCAGCGGCGCCGGGTTGCCCTCCACCGGGCGCACACCGCCCGGCCCGGAGACGAGCAGGGGTTTGCCGTCACGGTCGGTGACCGCGGTGGTGTCCTGCACGGCGGTGCTGATCACCAGCCGCTGGCCCGCCTCCAGGCTCGGGTGCAGCAGGGACGGCGCCCAGTGCACCAGCCACTTGCCGCTCGCCTGCGCGAGCTGGAACGGCACGTCGTAGGCCCACGTCTTGCCCGGTTTCAACGCCCACGACAGGGTGAACGTCCCGCCCGTCTGCTTCGCGCCGGCCGGGGCGGGCTGCAGGACGGTCAGCTTGGCGGTCACCGACGACGGGTTCAGCGCGTTCCGCGTGTTCCGCAGGGCCACGGCGGACGCCGCGGCGTCGTCGGTCAGCCTGGCCGCCGCGTCGGGGTTGTTCTCGGACAGGTCCTGCAGGTACTCGGTGATCGCCGACTTCGGGTCGAGCGCGCCGGGGCTCTCCACCTCCGTCGGCGCGGTGGCCGCTTCGGGTGCCGAGCCGCCGCCGTTCAGCAGGAAGAACCCCGCCACCACGACCACGACGACCAGCAGCGCGCCGCCGATCAGGATGCCTCGTCTTCTGGACGGACTCATGCCGCGTAACCCCTCCCCCAAGGTGCCGCCCCCGAGCAGGGGTGGCCAGTCGAGACTGCACTCTACTGGCCACCCCGGCGATCAGGCCTTCGCGACCCCGGCGGTCACCTTCGTGCCGTCGCCGACCGTGCCGGCGAAGCCCTCGGCGACCGGGCCGTAGGCCACCGACGTGGAGAGGGTCTCCGAGGCCAGGAACTCCTCGTGGGTCCGAGCCGCGTCCACGACGTCGGCAGGCGCGTCGACGGTGAGCGTGATCCGGTCGGCGACGTCGAGCCCGGCGTCCCGGCGGGCCTGCTGCACGACCCGGACCAGGTCGCGGACCAGGCCTTCGGCCGCCAGCTCGGGCGTCACCTCGGTGTCGATCAGGACCAGCCCGGACCCGCCGGGCAGCTCGGCCGCCGCGCCGCCGCCCTTGGCGACCAGCCGGCGCTCGAACTCGCCCTCCCGCAGCGCGATCCCGGCGGCGATGACGGTCCCGCCCTGGAACGACCAGTCACCGGCCTTGACGGCCTTGATCACCGTCTGGACGTCCTTGCCCAGGCGCGGCCCGGCGGCGCGGGCGTTGACCGCGACCTCGAACCCGCCGTGCGCGGCGACGTCGGTGGTCAGCTCGACCGCCTTGACGTTCACCTCGTCGCGCAGGATGTCGGCGAAGGGTGCCAGCGAAGCGGCGTCCTCGGCCGCCACGACCAGCGACGACAGCGGCAGCCGCACGCGCAGCTTGTTGGCCTTCCGCAGCGACAGCGCCGACGACGCCACCTGCCGCACCCGGTCCATCGCGGTGACCAGCGCCGCGTCCGCGGGCAGGTCGTTCGCGTTCGGCCAGTCGGTCAGGTGCACCGAACGGCCGCCGGTCAGGCCGCGCCAGACGACCTCCGTGGTCAGCGGCAGCAGCGGCGCCGCCACTCGCGACGTCACCTCCAGCACGGTGTGCAGCGTGTCGATCGCGTCCTGGTCGCCGGCCCAGAAGCGGTCCCGCGAGCGGCGCACATACCAGTTCGTCAGGACCTCGAGGAAGTCCCGCACGGTCTGGCACGCGCCGGCGACGTCGTAGCTGTCCATCGCGTACTCGACGTCGGTGACCAGCTCGTGCGTCTTCGCCAGGACGTACCGGTCCAGCACGTTCGGCGAGTCCGTGCGCCACTTGCCCTCGACGCCTTCCGCGTTCGCGTACAGCGCGAGGAAGTAGTACGAGTTCCACAGCGGCAGCACGGCCTGGCGGACGGCGTCGCGGATGCCCTTGTCGGTGACGATCAGGTTGCCGCCGCGCAGGATCGGGCTCGCCATCAGGTACCAGCGCATGGCGTCGGAGCCGTCGCGCTCGAAGACCTCGTTGACGTCCGGGTAGTTGCGCAGCGACTTGGACATCTTCGCGCCGTCCGAGCCGAGCACGATGCCGTGCGACACGCAGGCGCGGAACGCCGGCCGGTCGAACAGCGCCGTGGCCAGCACGTGCAGCAGGTAGAACCAGCCGCGGGTCTGCCCGATGTACTCGACGATGAAGTCGCTCGGGTAGTGGTGCTCGAACCAGTCGGCGTTCTCGAACGGGTAATGCACCTGGGCGTAGGGCATCGAACCGGAGTCGAACCAGACGTCCAGGACGTCCTCGACGCGGCGCATGGTGGACTTCCCGGTCGGGTCGTCCGGGTTCGGCCGGGTCAGCTCGTCGATGTAGGGCCGGTGCAGGTTGTCCAGCCGCACGCCGAAGTCCGCTTCCAGCTCGTCGAGCGAGCCGTAGACGTCGGTGCGCGGGTACGCCGGGTCGTCCGACTGCCACACCGGGATCGGCGTGCCCCAGTAGCGGTTGCGCGAGACCGACCAGTCGCGCGCGTTCTCCAGCCACTTGCCGAACTGGCCGTCCTTGACGTTGTCCGGGTACCAGGTGATCTGCTGGTTCAGCTCGACCATCCGGTCCTTGAACTGCGTCACCGCGACGAACCACGACGACACCGCGCGGTAGATCAGCGGGTTGCGGCAGCGCCAGCAGTGCGGGTACGGGTGGTCGTAGGTTTCGTGCCGCAGCAGCAAAGCACCCTGCCGCGCCGCGGCTCCGGTGCCGTTCTTGAGGTCCCGGATGATGTTCGGGTTGGCGTCGAAGACCTGCTGGCCCTCGTAGTCGGGCACGGTCGCGTCGAACTTGCCCCGCGCGTCGACCGGCGTCACCGGGGCGATCCCGGCGGCGTCGGTGACGACCTTGTCCTCTTCACCGTAGGCGGGCGCGATGTGCACGACGCCGGTGCCGTCTTCGGTCGTGACGTAGTCGGCGGGCAGCACCTGGTGCGCGTTGTCGGCGCCCGTGAAGTACGGGAACGGTGGCGCGTAACGGGTTCCGAGCAGCTCCGCGCCCGTGTAGTGCGCGACGACCGTCGGCTCTTCGCCGAGTTCGCGCGCGTACGCGGCAACCCGCGCTTCGGCGAGCAGGAACCGCTTGCCGTCGCTCTCCACGACGACGTACCGGACGTCCGGGTGCACGGCCGTGGCCATGTTGGACGGCAGCGTCCACGGCGTCGTCGTCCAGATCAGCAGGTAGGTGCCGTCGAGTTCGTTGTCGTTGCCTTCCAGGCGGAAGCCGACGGTGACGGCCGGGTCCTGCCGGTTCTGGTAGACGTCGTCGTCCATCCGCAGCTCGTGGTTGGACAGCGGCGTCTCGTCGCGCCAGCAGTACGGCAGGACGCGGTAGCCCTCGTAGACGAGTCCCTTGTCCCACAGGCGTTTGAACGCCCAGAGCACCGACTCCATGTACGTGACGTCGAGGGTCTTGTAGTCGTTGTCGAAGTCGACCCAGCGGGCCTGGCGGGTGACGTACTCGCGCCACTCGTTCGTGTAGCGCAGCACGGACTCGCGCGAAGCCTCGTTGAACTTCGCGATGCCCATCTCTTCGATCTCGGCCTTCTCCGTGATCCCGAGCTGGCGCATGGCTTCCAGTTCGGCGGGCAGGCCGTGGGTGTCCCAGCCGAAGCGGCGCTCGACCTTGCGGCCCTTCATCGTCTGGTAGCGCGGCACCAGGTCCTTGACGTACCCGGTGAGCAGGTGGCCGTAGTGCGGGAGGCCGTTGGCGAACGGCGGGCCGTCGTAGAAGACGTACTCGTTGTCGCCGTGCTCGCCCGCGGGCCGCGCGTCGATCGTCGCCTGGAACGTCCGGTCGCTCTCCCAGTAGGCGAGGACCTGCTTCTCCAGCGCGGGGAAGGACGGCTGAGACGGGACTCCGGCACCGTCGTCGAGCTGGGCCTGGGGGTACATCCGGGTGCTCCTCGGTTCGTCGCTCGCGTACGGGCGACCGGCCACCGGTCACCCCCACGGGGACGAGACGCCTTGGCGGCGTACCGCGGTACCACCCCGCTTGCCCGGCACTTGCTCCCGGGCCGCTCATTCGACGGCTGTCACGGGCCGCACCCGTCCGGTTCTACTGAGAGCGTGAAGCTCGGTTCTTCCGGAGGCTCCCCGGTGATGGCCGGATCGACGCCGTGTTGCCTACCAGGTTAACCGGCCCGCGCAACCGGGTTGTCACGAGGGGCGCACCGGAAACGAAGGCGACCGCCGCGACGATCCCCCGTTAGCATGACGAGGCGCCGCAGAGGTCTTCCGCGGCGGGAAAACCACGGGGGAACATTCACGGTGAGCCGTACTTTCCAGGTGGATCTTCGCGGGGTCGTCGACCTGCTGAGCCGCCACCTCTACTCGAGCCCGCGCGTGTACGTGCGCGAGCTGCTGCAGAACGCCGTCGACGCGGTCACCGCGCGGCGCGCGCAGGATCCGGGCGCGCCCGCGGAGATCGCCCTCGAGGTGGGCGACGGCGCCCTGCGCGTGACCGACACCGGCATCGGGCTCACCGAGGCCCAGGTGCACGAGCTGCTCGCGACGATCGGCCGCAGCTCCAAGCGCGACGAGCTGGGGTTCCAGCGGCACGAGTTCCTCGGCCAGTTCGGCATCGGGCTGCTGTCGGCGTTCCTGGTCGCCGACGAGGTCCGCCTCGTGACGCGCCCGGCGGGCGGCGGGCCGGCCGTGGTGTGGACCGGCCGCTCCGACGGCACCTACGCGATCGAGCCCGGCGAGCGCGACGCCCCGGGCACCACGGTGACGCTGCGCGCGCGGCCCGGCGCCGAGGAGTGGTTCGTCCCCGAGACGGTCCGCGACCTGGCCACCCTGTACGGCTCGATGCTGCCCTACGCGGTCACCGTCGGCGGCCGCGCGATCAGCGGCGGCGGCCTGCCGTGGGCCCGCGACGACCGCTCCCCCGGGCAGCGGCAGGCCGACCTGGCCGGCTACGCGCAGGACACCCTGGGCTTCACGCCGTTCGACGTCGTCGACCTCGACGTGCCGTCCGCCGGGCTGACCGGCGTCGCCTTCGTGCTGCCGTTCCCGGCCAGCCCGGCCGACCACAGTGGTCACCGCGTCTACCTCAAGCGGATGCTGCTCGCGGAGAACGCGCCGGGCCTGCTGCCGGACTGGGCGTTCTTCGCCCGCTGCGTCGTCGACGCCGGCGAGCTGCGGCCGACGGCGAGCCGGGAAGCGCTCTACGACGACGGCGATCTGGAGGCCGTCCGCGAGGCCCTCGGCGACCGGCTCCGCGGCTGGCTCGTCGGGCTGGCGCGGACCGCGCCCGAGCGGCTGAACCGCTTCCTCGGGATCCACCACCTCGGCGTCAAGGCCCTCGCCCTGCACGACGACGAGATGCTGCGGCTGGTGGACCAGTGGTGGCCGGTGGAGACGAACGTCGGCCGGATGACCATGGCCGAGTTCCGCGGCCGCTACGGGCTGCTGCGCTACTGCGCCACCACCGACGAGTTCCAGCAGCTGGCCGGGGTGGCGGCCGCGCAGGACATCGCCGTGATCAACGGCGGGTACACCTACGACAGCGAGCTGGCCGAGCGGATGCGGGCGCTCGAACCGGACCTGGCGGTGACCCGGCTCGACCCGAGCGACCTCACCACCGCGTTCGCCGCGCTCGACAGCGCGACGGCGCTGGCCACCCGGCCGTTCGTGGCGGCCGCGCAGCGGCACCTCGACCGGCTGGGCTGCGAGGTCGTGCTGCGCGAGTTCGAACCGGCGAGCCTGCCGGTGCTCTACCTCGTGGACCGGGCCGCCGCGTTCGCGGGCGAGCTGCGGGCGACCAAGGACCAGGTCGACGAGCTGTGGGCGGGGGTGCTCTCGGCGTTCGAAAAGCCCGCCGACGACCGGCCGCAGCTGGTGCTCAACCACCGGAACCCGCTGGTGCGGCGGATCTGCCGGCTCGAGGACGACACCCTGCGCGGGCTGGCCGTCGAGTCGCTCTACGGCCAGGCCCTGCTATTCGGCAGGCATCCGGTCCGGCCGGCGGACGCCGCCCTGCTGAACCGTTCGTTCCTCGGCCTGCTGGAGCAGGCCGTCCCCGAGGAGGAGTCCCGATGACCGCCCCCGCCGCCGAAGAGCAGGAAGTGTGGGATCGGTTGTGGGCCACGGACAAGCTGCCGCGCGGTCGCGCCCAGATCGCCGCGCTGGAGACCGTCCTCCGCGAAGCGGACGCCCTCGGCTCGCCCGCGCTGCGCTATGCCGCCCGCATCTTCATCACCAGCGCCTACCAGCAGGGCGGTGAGCCCGCGAAGGCGTTCGTGCCGTTCGCCTGGTGCCTGGCGGTGCACGACCGCGGCGAGGCCGATCCGCGCTGGAACCACAGCCTGCACTGGTACTTCAAGCACATGGCCGGCTCGATGGCCTCGTTCCCGGAGGTGCCGCTCGAGCGGGCCCGCGCCGTGCTCGACGACATGGAACGCCGGTACCGCGCGGCCGGGTACACGATGAACCCGGTGCACCAGTACCGCGCGGTGCTCGCCCGGCACGTCGGCGACCGGGAAACCGCGGCCGAGCAATACCGGCTGTGGTCGGCGGCGCCGCGCGGCGAGATGTCCGACTGCGTCGGCTGCGAGCCGAGCGACAAGGTCGCGCACCTGAGCTGGCTCGGCCGGTACGCCGAGGCGGTGGAGGTGGCCGAACCGGTGCTGGGCGGCACGTTCAGCTGCACCGAGCAGCCCCATCTCATCCTGACCCAGCTGCTGCTGCCCTATGTCCACATCGGACGGTACGAGGACGCGGCGAGTGCGCACCGCCAGGCGTACCGGGCGATCCGCCACAACCCGGCGCAGCTGCAGGAGCTGGCCGGCCACCTCGAGTTCTGCGCGCTGACCGGGAACCACGCCCGCGGGCTGGACCTCGTCGAGCGGCACCTCGGCTGGCTGGAAACGCCGCCGACGCCGTACGCGGAGCAGGAGTTCGCCGCCGCGGCCGCGCTGACGCTGCGGCTGGTCGCCGAGGCCGGGCACGGCGACGCGCCGGTGCGCCGTGCCGGGGACGCGACCACGGTCGCCGCGCTGCGCGACGAGCTGAGCGAGCGCGCGCTGGCCGTGGCCGCGCGGTTCGACGCGCGCAACGGCACGACCGAGCAGACCGACCGGATCCGCGCGACGCTTGCCGCCGAGCCGCTGGTCGAGCACCTGCCGCTGTCGGGAACTGCCGCCCCCGCCCCGGTTCCCGCGCCCGCCGTTTCCCTGCCGGAATCCCCGGAGGAGCTGGCCGATCTCGGCGAACGCGAAGCACGGCTGGGCCGCCCGGCGGCGGAGGTCTGGGCCCGGTTCGACGAGCTGTGCCCCGAACCGTCGGGGACGCTGCGGGCGCGGCGGGTGTCCGCCGCCGCCGACGCCGAGGCGCACACCGACCTCGAAGCCGGCAGCCGCGGCTTCGCGCACGCGGCGGAGCTGTTCGAGGAAGCCGACGACGCCGTCGGGGCGGAAATCGCGCGGGGCAAGGCACTCCTGCTTTCCCGCGCTGGCCGAAGACCGGGCGGACGCGGCCGAAGAGCTGGAAGCGTCGGCGGCGCGGCTCGCGGCCCTCGGCGAGACCGCCGACCACGGCCGGGCCCTGCTGCGCCTGGCGTCCTTCCACTACGCCCGGCAGGATCTCGACGCCACCCGGGAAGTCCTCGACCGCGCCGAGATCCCGGCGAGCCACCCGCCCGAGCTGGCCGGGACCTGGCTGGAGCGCCGGGCCCTCGTCCAGGCCAACTCCGGCGACCTGCCGGGCGCGATCGCCCTCGCCGCCGGGGCGGCGATGAAGTACACAGAGGCCGGTGCGCCCGAACGGGCCGCGGGTGCCCGGCTGCTGAGCGCACGGTTCCGCGCCGGTCTCGGGGAGCGCGAAGCCGCGTTCGCCGAGGCGTCCGGCATCGACGCGGGGACGGACCGGGCGCTGGCGGCCCGCGTGCACCAGCTGCGCGGGCAGCTGGCCGCGGACCTGGGCCGGGCCGAGGACGCCGCCATCGCCTTCCGGGCCTCGGTGAACGCGTTCGCCGCGAGCGACCTGCCGGTCGACGCGGCGGTGACGCGGATCGACCTGGCACTGGCGTACCTGAACCTCGACCGGCCGGACGAGGCGGCCGAAGCCGTCGAGGACGCGGAAGGCGTGCTGGAACGGGTCGGGGCCGAGCACGAGCTGGCGCGGGGCCGGTACCTGCTGGCGCAGGCGTGCCGGGACCTGGGCCGCGAAGAGCAGGCGGTGGCGCTGTACGACGTGGTCGTCGAGCACTTCGCGGCGGTGGGCAACGAACCCGCGGCGGGCCAGGCGCTCGAGTCGCGCGCGGAGGTCCTCGACCGGCTCGACCGCGACGCCGAAGCCGCGGCGGGTTTCACCGCCGCGGCGGAGCGCTACCACGTGGCCGGGCTGCCGGCGGACGAGCTGCGCACCCGGCGGCGCGCGGTGCTCTCGTGGCTGTGGGCCGATGAGCCCGGCCGGGCCGAGGACGCGCTGGCGGTGGCCGACGCGGTCACCGGCGATGGACCGGAGTTCGCCTGGGAGCACGCGCTGACCGGGTACGACGGCGCCCGGCTGCTGGCCAATCTGGACCGTCCGGCGGAGGCACTGCCCCGGGCTTCGGCGGCCGCCGAAGCGTTGCGGGACATGGGAGCCGACGCGCCGGCGGTCGCCGCGGAAGTCCTTTGTGGACGGCTCCTGCGGGACCTCGGGAAGACGGCGGACGCCCGCGAGGTGCTGACCGCGGCCCTGTCCCGGCTGCCCGAAGAGGCGGCCGCCCAGCGCGCGGACGTCGAGGCCCTGCTGGAGGAACTCACGGAGTGAGGGCCCGCGGCTCGCGCGTGCGCACCGCCGTCACGGTGACCCCGATCGCCACCAGCCAGAGCGCGGCCGCGACCACCCCCGCGACGTGCAGCCCGGCCAGGAACTCCCCTGGCCGGGCCGGCTCGCCCACGAGCGCGCCGAACACCGCGACCCCGAGCGCGCCCCCAGCCTGGCGGGCGGTGTTGTTGACGCCGCTGGCAACCCCGGCGCGGGCGGCCGGGATGCCGCTGACCGCGGCCGTCACCACCGCCGTCGTCAGCAGGCCCATCCCGGTCCCCAGCCCGAGCAGCGTCGGCAGGAGGTCCGCGTAGCCGCTGTTTTCCTTGAGCAGCACCAGGTTCAGCATCCCGAGGGCGCCGAGCGCCAGCCCGGCCACCATCAGCGGCCGCGGCCCGGACCGGCCGGTCAGCCGGCCCGCGACCGGCGCCAGCAGCGAAAGCGGCCCGAACAGCGGCAGCACCTCGAGCCCGGCCGTCAGCGGCGACGCGTGCCGCACGCCCTGCAGGTACAGCGTCAGCATCAGGATCGAGCCGATCCCGACGAAGTTCATCGCCACCGAGACGAAGTTCGCGCCGAGCGTCCCCCGGGCGACGTCGAGGGGCAGCATGGGATCCGCCGACCGGCGCTCCACGGCCAGGAACGCCGCCAGGACGACGACCGCGGCCACCCCGGCCACGACGCTCCCGGCGATGACCGCGTAGACGCCGGCGGCGAGAGCGGGCACCGCCGTGGCGACCCCGGCGACGTCGACCCGCCGCCCGGGTCCGCGCTCGCCGCGCGGCACGAGCCGCCGGGTCGCGAGGGCGGCCGCGAGCACCACCGGGACGTTGAGCCAGAACACCGGCCGCCACCCCGCCGCCGAGACGACCGCGCCGCCCAGCACCGGGCCCGCCGACAGGGCCAGCGCCGACACCCCGGCCCAGATGCCCAGCGCCCGCGCGCGCTCGGCGTGTCCCAGGTAGGCGTTGGTGATCACGGCGAGCGTGCCGGGCAGCAGCAGCGCGGCCCCCAGGCCCTGCCCGGCGCGCGCGGCGACGAGCCAGGGCGCCGACCCGGCGAGCCCGCACGCGGCCGAGGCCGCGCCGAACAGCGTGAAGCCGGCGAGGACGACCCGGCGGTGGCCGAAGACGTCGCCGAGGGCACCGCCGGTGAGCAGGAGCGCGGCCAGGACGATCGCGTAGCCGTCCACCACCCACTGCTGCGCCGCGAGGCCGGCGTGCAGGTCGGTGCCGATGGCGGGCAGGGCGACGTTGACGACCGTGACGTCCAGCTGCACCAGGAACATCCCGGCGCACATGGTGAACAGGAGCATGCCTCCAGTGGACCGCGGGAACGCTTCCGTCGCCGTGGAAGTGTGCGGGAGGCATCCTGGGAGGCGTGGAAGGCTTGAAAGGTGACGCCGACATCGCTCGCACGGCCGCGCTGTTCGCGGACCCGGCGCGGGTCCGCGTGCTGCTCGCGCTCGCCGACGGCCGGGCGCTGGCCGCGTCCGTGCTGGCCGGCGAAGCCCGGCTGTCCGCCCAGGGCGTCAGCGCGCACCTGGCGAAGCTGCGCGAGGCGGGCCTGGTCGTCGCGGAGAAGTCGGGACGGCACCGGTTCTACCGGCTGGCCGGCCCGGACACCGCCGAGCTGCTGGAGACGCTGGCGCGCTTCTCGCCGTCCCAGCCCGTGACGTCGCTGCGGGAGGGCACGCGGGCGGAGGCGCTGCGCACGGCCCGGACGTGCTACGACCACCTGGCCGGCCGGCTCGGCGTGGCAGTGACGTCGGCGTTGCTGGCGCGAGGTGCGCTGGCCGGGGCGTCCGACACGCGACGGCGTCCGGGCGACCGGATTTCGGCTCCGCTGCGCGAACACCCGTACACGCTGGGTCCCGCGGCGGCGCCGGTGTTCGGCTCACTGGGCGTGGACCTCGACGCGGTCGCGGCGAGACGGCGTCCACTCCTGAAGTTCTGCCTGGACTGGAGCGAGCAGCGCCACCACCTGGCGGGCGCTTTGGGCGCGGCCGTCGCCTCCCGCTTCACCGACGCGGGCTGGGTCGAGCGGCGAGCCCAGGCCCACCGCGCCCTCCGCCTGACCCCGGAAGGCACCCGGGCCCTGGAAACCCACCTGGGCGTCGAAAACCTAGCCGCCTGACGCCGTGTCGTCCCTTCAATCACGCGTGTCGACCCTCCAGACACGCGTGTCGTCCCTTCCGTCCGGCGTCACGCGTGATCAGCGAGGCATCACGCGTGATTGGAGGGGCATCACGCGTGATTGGGAGGTCGACACGGGTCAGCGGTGGGCGGCGACCAGGGTGGCGTTGGGGGTGCAGCGGGCGCAGGGGGTGAAGCCGAGCTGGCGGGCTTCGCCGACGCCGATCGGGATCGTGTCGCGGGTGCCGAGCCACGGGCACGTGCGGAGGTGGTAGCGGGGGTGCTCGTCGACCACCACGACCTCGTCCTCGAGGTCGGCCAGGACGGCGACGTCCGCCTCCGGGGTCTCCTCCACCTCCGGCTCGGGATCGGCCGTCGTTTCGTCCTCGGGTGAAGCGTCGCCGGCCGGGGGCTCGGGCGTGTCGGCCGGGTCGCCCAGGTCACCGGATGCCGGGATCAGGGTGGTTTGTTCTTCTTCAGCCGGCTCCTCCGGCGCGGTGACGGCGGGAGCGGGAGGAACCGCGGAGGCCGCGGCACGGCGCCGGCGGCGCAGCCAGTCGGCGACCAGGATCAGCCCGGCCAGCACCGAGAGGCCGATGGAAACCCACGCCCACAGCGAAGAAGCCGTGATCAGCGCGGTGACGAGCAACCCCAGAGCCGCCAGTACCAGGACCAGCACGATGTAAAGCACGCTGAATTACAGCACGAACCACCCGGGAGCGGACCACGACCCGCCCACGGGTGGTACTGGATCGACTCCGAACCGTGGCCCACCCGCCGAGCGAACCGGCAGGTGGGCCCAGAGCGGAAAATCAGCCGGCTTCGGCGCGCGGGCCGAACGAGTAACCCTGGCCACCGCTCGACGAGCCGGACGACTGCCCGGAGTTCGAGTGCCCGGAGTTCGACGACGCCGACGCGGGGGCCGCGGAACCGCGGTCGTCGAGCTCGCGCAGCTGGGACTCGAGGAACCCGCGCAGGCGGGTGCGGTACTCCCGCTCGATCGTGCGCAGCTCTTCGATCTTCTTGCCCAGCCCGCTCTTCTCGGAGTTCAGGCTGTTCATCGTCTCGGTGTACTTCCGCTGCGACTCGCGCTCCAGCGTGGTCGCCTTGTCGCGCGCCTGGCGCTCCAGGGTCTCGGCGCGGGTCCGCGCGTCGTTCAGCATCGTGTCGACGCGGGTGCGGGCCTCGTTGACCATCGAGTCCGACTTCGCCCGGGCGTCCGAAAGCAGCTGCTCGGACTTGGTGCGGGCCTCGGCCAGCATCCCGTCCGACTCGGTCTTGGCCTCGGCGGTGAGCCGGTCGGCCATCTCCTGCGCCAGGCCCAGGACCTTGGCGGCCTGCACGTTCGGCTCGGTGCTGTCGGGCACCATCGAGTGCGCCTGGGTCTGCTCCATGGCGGACTGCGGCGGCGGCACCGGCGCCAGGCGCCGCGACGGCTCTTCACGCATCGGGAGCGCGCCGACGTTCGCCTTGGCGTTCTCCAGCTCGCTACGGGTCGACTCGAGCTCGGCGTCGAGCTGTTCCATCTGCTGGCGCAGCTCGTTGTTGTCCTCGATCAACCGGGCCAGCTCGGTCTCCACCAGGTCGAGGAACGCGTCCACCTCGTCCTCGTTGTAGCCCCTCTTGCCGATGGGCGGCTTGCTGAACGCGACGTTATGCACGTCAGCGGGGGTCAACGACATCAGATCACCTCACGCACTCCATGGCCTGCAGGGTCCACCCAAGTCTCCCCGATCAACTTGGAGTCGCCAGTTGCATCGCGAAGAACACAACCAACAGCAGCACCATAATCGACAAGTCCAGTCCGACGCCGCCGATCCGGACCATCGGAATGATCCTCCTGAACAACCGGACCGGCGGGTCCGTCACTGTGTAGATGGTCTCGAGCGTGACCGCAACCCCTCCGGCCGGATGCCACTCACGCGCGAAGGTCCGGACGAGTTCGACCACGATCCGCGCCGTCAGCAGCAGCCAGAAGGCGAACAGCACGTACCAGACGACCAGCCACACAGCTTCCACACACCTACTGTAACCGGGCGTCCTCTCCGAAGACGCAGTTGAGGGGGCCGAGTCCGCATCGGGTCGGCAAAGTCACGTCTGCTTGCGCTCAGCGGTCCGGACGACTTCAGCCCCGCAAAAACAATCCGCCCTCGGCAATCCGCCGACGGTCTTCCGCGGTGACGTCCACATCGGGTGGTGAGAGAAGGAACACCTTGTTGGTGACCTTGTCCATCGACCCTCTGAGCGCGAACGCCAGCCCGGCGGCGAAGTCGACGAGCCGCTTCGCGTCCGCGTTCTCCATCTCGGTGAGGTTCATGATCACCGGGATGCCCTCGCGGTAGTGCTCCCCGATCGCCCGCGCCTCCGCGTAACTGGTCGGGTGCAGCGTGGTGATGCGGCTCAGCGGGTCGCGGACCGGCTGGCGCACGACCGGCTCGACGACCGGGCGCAGGCGCGCCACCGGCTCCGGCTGCCGGTCCATGGCGAGCGCGCCGTGGACCGCCGGCTCGGAACCGACCACGGAGCGTGACCGGCTGCGGCTGACGGGCTCGTCGTACGTGTCGTCGACGTCGCGGTACCGTGAGCGGGACGACCGTGGTGCCGGCTCCTCGTAGGAGTCGTAGTCGTCGTCCGCGTAGCCGCGCCGGTAGTCGTCTTCGACGTCGTAGCCGTCCTCGTCTGCGGGCACCATCCCGAAGTAGGCCTTCAGCTTCTGCAGCGCGCTCATGCCTCTCCCTAGCCCTAGCCGCTCCCGCACTGACTGTTGTCCACGCCGTCAGTGCCCCGCGCGGGCGACCACGAAACGTGACGACCGCGCGAGCTCCCTACGGCGAGGCTAAACCGCGCCCACCGAGCAGCGCGGTTCCGACACGCACACAGGTGGAGCCGTGCGCGATCGCCTGCTCGAGATCATGGCTCATCCCGGCGGAGACGTCTGCGGCATTCGGGTGATCTTTCCGGAGTCGTTCCCCCGCCCGGGCGAGCCGTTCGAAGGCGGCGGCCGGGTCGGCGCCGAGCGGCGCGACGGCCATCAGGCCGCGAAGCCGCAGCTCTTCCGTTTGCGCGACGCGGTCGGCCAGCGCGTTCAGCTCGGACAGCGGGCAGCCGCCGCGCTCGGGGTCGTCGTCGAGGCTGGCCTGGATCAGCACGTCGAGGGGTTCGTCACGTATCTGGGCGTCGCGAGCCGCACGGACGGCCTTCGCGAGCGCGTCGGCGAGCCGCGGCGAGTCCAGCGACTGCACCTCGTGTGCCCATCCGACGACGGACCGTGCCTTGTTCCGCTGCAGCCGGCCGACCATGTGCCACCGCAGCCCGGGGACTTCGGCGGCTTTCGGGCCGGCCTCCTGGTCGCGGTTCTCCCCCACATCGGTGATGCCGAGTTCCCCCAGCAGCGCGACGTCGGACGCGGGGAACGTCTTGGTGATCGCGATCAGCTTGACCTCTTCGCGAGCGCGCCCGGCGGCCCGGCACGCGGCGGCGATCCGCTCCTCGACCTCGCGAAGGTTGGCGGCCAGCTCGGCCTTCCGGTCGGTCATGCCTCGATCCAGGTGATGCCCGCGATCCGCCCGGTGGTCCCGTCACGGCGGTAGCTGAAGAGCGTCTTGTCCTCGTTCGTGCACCGCGGGTCGACGCCGATCTTGCCGACGCCCAGGTCGGCGAGCTGCCGCCAGAGTCCGGCGCGCAGGTCGAGCCCGGGTGTCCCCTTGCGGGTCTTGCAGGCACTGCCGGGGACGTGTTTGTCGACGTCGGCGGCCATTTCGGCGGGGACCTCGTAGCAGTCGCCGCAGATCGCCGGGCCCAGCAGGGCTTCGATCCGGTGGGGCTCGGCACCCACCTCCCGCATGGCGTTGATCGCGGCCGGGACGACCCCGACCCGCGTGCCGACCCGGCCCGCGTGCACCGCCGAGACCACCCCGGCCTCGGCATCGGCCAGCAGGATGGGGACGCAGTCGGCGACCAGCACCACGAGCGCGACGCCCGGGGTCGCGGTCACCAGGGCGTCGGTCGCCTCCGCCGCGGCGGTTTCCGAACCGTCGACGATGGTCGCCGTGCGGCCGTGGACCTGTTCCATCCAGGCCAGCTTGTCCTCGGCCAGGCCCAGCTCGGACGCGAGCCGCATGCGGTTGGCGTAGACGTTGCCCTCGTCGTCGCCGACGTGATCACCCAGGTTGAAGGTGTCGTACGGCGGCCGCGACGCGCCACCCGCCCTGGTCGTGACCACCCGCCGAACCCGCACGAATCCTCCTGACGTCAATGAAGCCCCGGCCCCGAGCGCCCCAATGTGGCG
Organism: Amycolatopsis sp. NPDC021455; assembly: GCF_040640995.1. Taxonomy (NCBI): domain Bacteria; kingdom Bacillati; phylum Actinomycetota; class Actinomycetes; order Pseudonocardiales; family Pseudonocardiaceae; genus Amycolatopsis; species Amycolatopsis sp. NPDC021455. The sequence continues at coordinate 83,204 of NZ_JBFACT010000038.1, forward strand.
TTGGTTGCGTCCAACGCACCCAATGTGGCGTTCGGTGCGTCCAACGCACC
>NZ_JBFACT010000039.1:0-50941 GCF_040640995.1 Amycolatopsis sp. NPDC021455
GGCCGGTCGACAAACGCCCCAATGTGGCGTTCGGTGCGTCCAACGCACCCAATGTGGCGTTCGGTGCGTTGGACGCAACCAACGCCACATTGGGGCGCATCGGTGGGGCGGGGTTAGGCCGTCGTGCGGCGGGTGCCGTCGCCGAGGGGTTCCGTCCGGCCCGCCGCGTCGAGGCGTTCCAGCAGGGGGATCATCACGCGGCGGGTGCTGTCGAGGGCCTTGCGGGCCGCCGACACCGTGAACGGCTGCGGCAGCCGGCGCAGCTCGGCCACCGCCCGCTCGTCCGCGTCCGGGCCGAGCACGACGCCTTCCGCGACCGCCGTCAGCCGGCCGAGCCGGACGGCCGCGGCCAGTTCCCGCCTGCCGAGGCCCAGCGCCCGCAGCTCGTCCGCCTCCGGCGCGCGGAACGGGTGTTCCGCGAGCTGCTTCGCCACCTTTTCCAGGGCCTTTTCGACGGCCGGGGTGAGGCCGGCGCCGGGCCGCCGGACGAGCCCGCCCGTCACCTCCAGGCCGGTGCCCGCCAGCATCGGGACGACCAGGTCCGCGGCGGGCAGGCCGAGCCGTTGCCGCAGGGCCTCCACCGGCACGCCCGCGGCCGTGCCGTCCCACGCGCCCACGATCGCGGCGGCCTCCGCGCGCACGGCGGCGAACCGCTCCGGGTCCGCGCACCAGTCCCCCACCCGCTCGCCCGTCTCCGGCAGGCCCAGCACGGCGAAGTCCCCGGCGGGGACGAAACCGTTGCGGCGCAAGTAAGTCCAGGCCAGGTCGGGTCCGGCCAGCTCCCGGCCGCGCGCCCGGGCCGCGCCGCGGCGGGCCAGCGGGGGCGGCTGGACGTCGAGGACGTCGAACCCGGCGGGGATCCGGTGCTCGCCGGGGTCGCGCAGGAGGCCTCGATCGCCGACGCGCAGCGGCAGCGCGGTCGTCGTGGCCAGCCGGGCGGTGTCCGTCCCGAGTGGACGGACGCGGACCGGCACCGCCGCCGTCCCCAGGTGGACGACGAGGTACCGGTGCAGGTCCGGGGCTGCCGCGCCGCGCAACCGGACGTCGAACTCCGTCGTGGTGCGCCAGCGGCCGGGGGTGAGCAGGACGTCGCCGCGCCGGACGTCGGCGCGCGGGATGCCGCGCAGGTTCACCGCCACCCGGGCCACCGCCTCGACGCGGTCGCGGGGTTCGCCGAGCGCCTGCAGGCCGCGGACTTTCACCCGCGCGTCACCCAGCCCCAGCGCGTCGCCCACGGCGATCGCGCCGGCGGAAAGCGTGCCGGTGACGACCGTGCCCGCGCCGGACACCGTGAAGGCGCGGTCGATCCACAGCCGGACGTCGGCGCCCGTGTCGGGCGGCGGCAGTCCGGCGGTCAGCTCGCCGATCGCCGCGCGCAGCTCGTCCAGGCCGGCGCCCGTGGTGCCGCTGACGGCGACGCTCGGCACGGCACCCAACGACGTCGCCGCGATCTCCCGCAGGGCGACGGCCGTCGCGGCGGCCGGGTCGGCCCGGTCGGCCTTGGTGACGACGAGCAGGCCGCGGTCGGCGCCGAACGCGTCCAGCGCGGCGAGGTGCTCGGCCGACTGGGGCATCCAGCCCTCGTCGGCGGCGACGACGAACAGCACCGCCGGCGCCGGGCCCGCCCCGGCGAGCATGTTCGGCACGAACCGTTCGTGGCCCGGCACGTCCACGAACGCGACGTCCTCGCCGCCGATCCGGGTCCAGGCGAACCCGAGGTCGATGGTGAGCCCGCGGCGGCGTTCCTCGGCCCAGCGGTCGGGTTCCATCCCGGTCAGCCGCCGCACGAGCGTGGACTTCCCGTGGTCGACGTGCCCGGCGGTGACGATCACCCGCATCGGCGGACGGCTTCCAGCAGCTTCGCGTCCTCTTCCGGCCGCACGGTCCGCAGGTCGAGCAGGCAGCGATCCTTCACGACCCGGCCGGCCACCGCGGGCTCGCCCGTCCGCAACGCGGCCGCGTACCGGGCGGGCAGGCTCACCGCGACACTCGGCAGTTCGACGCCGGGCGCTCCCCCGCCGCCGACGGCCGCCACCGAGTCCACTGCGCGAGCGTCGACGTTCTCGAGTGCCCTGACCAGGGTTTCGGCTCGCTGCCGGAGTGTCTCGACCGGCGCTTCGAGAGCGGCGCGCACCGGCGGTTCCGGCCCGCGCAAGGTCGCTTCGAGCGCGGCCAGGGTGAGCTTGTCGACGCGCAGGGCCCGCGCGGCGGGGTGCCGCCGCAGCCGTTCGACGACGGCCGCGTCGCCCAGCAGCAGACCGGCCTGCGGGCCGCCGAGCAGCTTGTCCCCACTGGCCGTGACGACCGTGGCGCCCGCCCGCAGCGCGCTCGCCGCGTCCGGCTCGTCCGGCAGCAGCGGGTGCGGGGCGAGCAGGCCGGAGCCGACGTCGGCGACCAGCGGCACGCCGAGGCCGGCCAGCTCGCCGAGCGCCGCTTCCGAGGTGAACCCGGTGACCCGGTAGTTCGACGGGTGGACCTTGAGCACGAACCCGGTCCCGGGGCCGATCGCGGCGGCGTAGTCGCGGACCGACGTCCGGTTCGTGGTGCCGACCTCGCGCAGCCGCGCGCCGGCCGATTCCAGGAGGTCCGGGATGCGGAAGCCGTCGCCGATCTCGACCAGCTCGCCCCGGCTGACGACGATCTCCCGGCCGGGGGCCAGCGCGAGCGCGCAGAGCAGCAGGGCGGCCGCGTTGTTGTTGACCACGTGGACCGCGCCGGCGTCCGGCACGGCCGCTTTCAACGCCGCCAGCGCGCCACGGCCGCGGCGGGCCCGGTCGCCGGTCGCGAGGTCGAATTCGACGTCGGTGGCGCCACCCGCGGCGACGAGGGCGTCGAGCGCGGCCGCCGAAAGCGGCGCCCGGCCGAGGTTGGTGTGCACGACGACCCCGGTCGCGTTGACCACCGGCCGCAGCGAGGACGCGCTCGCCGGGAGCCGCGCCAGCACCACTTCGACGACGTCGGCCGGCGTGACCTCCCCGGCGCGCGCCGCCCGCTGGACCTCGGTGACCACGGACTTCACCAGGTCCCGCCCGAGCGCCCCGGCGGCCTTGGCGATCCGGGGCTCGGCCAGGACCGCGTCGGTCCGCGGGATCGCGCGGCGCGGGTCAGGCATGGCGGAGGCGGACGGGAATCGAACCCGCCAGCGGCAGGACCTGCCGTTCGACGGTTTTGAAGACCGCGCCGGTCACCAGGCCGGATACGCCTCCCTGCACCATGGCAGCCATCCTGCCAAGTCCGTCGCGGGTGGGCAGGATGAAATGGTGGATTACCGGCTGACGCAGTACGCGCACGGCGGCGGCTGCGCGTGCAAGATCCCGCCCGGCGAACTGGAAGCGGCCGTGGCCGGGCTGACCGGTCCGGCGCCCGCCGATCCCGCGGGCGAGCTGCTCGTCGGCCTCGACACCGGCGACGACGCGGCCGCGGTCCGGATTTCCGGCGGCACCGCGCTCATCGCCACGACGGACTTCTTCACCCCGGTCGTCGACGACGCCTACGACTGGGGCCGGATCGCCGCGGCCAACGCGCTTTCCGACGTCTACGCCATGGGCGGCACGCCGGTGGTGGCGGTCAACCTGCTCGGCTGGCCGCGGGGGACGCTGCCGTTCGAGCTCGCCGCCGAAGTGCTGCGCGGCGGCCTCGACGTCTGCGCGAAGGCGGGCTGCCACCTCGCCGGCGGGCACAGCATCGACGACCCGGAACCGAAGTACGGCCTGGCCGTCACCGGGATCGCCGACCCCGCGCGGCTCCTGCGCAACGACGCGGGCCGCGCCGGCCTACCGCTGACGCTCACCAAGCCGCTCGGCGTCGGGGTGCTGAACTCGCGGCACAAGGCCACCGGGGAACGGTTCGAGCAGGCGATCGACGCGATGACGACGCTGAACGCCTCGGCGTCCCGTGCCGCGCTCGCCGCCGGGGCCGTGTGCGCCACCGACGTCACCGGCTTCGGCCTGCTGGGCCACCTGCACAAGCTGGCGCGCGCGAGCGGGGTCACGGCTCGGGTGGACCCGGCGGCCGTGCCTTACCTCGACGGCGCGCGCGAAGCCCTGCGCGACGGGTACGTCAGCGGCGGCACCCGGCGCAACCTCGACTGGGTGCGCCCGCACGCCGACCTGTCCCGGATCTCCGAAGACGAAGCGCTGCTGCTGGCCGACGCACAGACTTCCGGCGGCCTGCTGGTCGCCGGGGAACTGCCGGGGCACCCGGTGATCGGCTCGCTCGAGCCGCGGTCGGGCCACACGATCGTCGTGGGCTGAGTTTCTTCGCCCGCCGCGCCGGGTACGCGGGGGAAGAGACGAACAGGAGGTGTGCCATGCCCGCTCCGGACCGGACCAGCCTGGAAGAGCACCTGTCGGAGACCGAGTACCCCTGCGGCCGCGAGGAGCTCCTGCGGCGGGCGGCCGCGGCGGGCGGCGGCGACTCCGTGCTCGGCCCGCTCGGCGGCCTGCCGGACGGCGACCGGTACGAAAACTTCGACGCCGTCTGGGAGGCGGTGTCCGCCAAGCACATCGGCGGGGCGCCTTAACCGAGCCGCTCCACGGCGTCGCGCGCTTCCGCGAGACCGGCGCCGGTGCTTTCGCGGTAGGCCTTGATCGCCTGGATCTTCTTGCCCTGCCGCAGCAACGCCGTCACCTCGGCCAGTTCCGGCTCCACGACGGCGACCCCGAGCCGGTCGGCGATCGCGTCGAGCTTCCGTTCCACCCGCGCGAGGCGGCGGTCGACCCGGGTCAGCCTGCGGTCCGTGGCCGACGACCCCAGCGCGACGACCACGACCAGCACGACCACCCCGAGCAGCAGCATCCCGTAGTCCATGACCCGGCATGCTACTTCCGGAAACTGTCGGTGGGCGCGGTTAAGGTGAGCCCATGACCACGCTGACCGACCGTCCGAACACCGCCCTGCTCGTCGTCGACGTGCAGAACGGTGTCATGAAGGCGTCCGTCGACGCCGAAGCCGTCATCGCCAACATCGTGACGCTGGTGGAAAAAGCCCGCGCGGCGGGCACCGAGGTGGTGTGGGTGCAGCACACCAGCGAGGAGCTGCCGCGCGGGACCGAAACCTGGGAGTACGTGCCGGAACTGGCGCGCCGCGAGGCGGAACCGCTGGTGCACAAGACCTACGGCGACTCGTTCGAGGACACCGACCTCGAAGAGGTACTGGCGGCCCGCGGCATCGGCACGCTGATCGTGGCGGGCGCCCAGACCGACGCGTGCATCCGCTCGACCCTGCACGGCGCGATCGCCCGCGGCTACGACGCGACCTTGGTCGCCGACGCGCACACGACGGAGGACCTGTCGGCGTACGGCGCCCCGCCGCCGGAGCAGGTCATCGCGCACACGAACCTCTACTGGCAGTACCAGACCGCGCCCGGCCGGACGGCGGGCACGGTGCGGACCGCCGAGGTGGAGTTCGGGGTGAAGGCACCGGTCTGAGCGCGCCCCCGGCCCGCCGGGGGAACCGTCACCCGGCGGGCCGGGCCCCGCGCAGATGGTCGCGCAGGGCCCGCGCCACCCGGGCCATCAGCACGTCCGCCTCGGGCTGCAGGACCGCCGGGACCCGCGACTCGGTCAGCGCCACCACCGCGAACACGCCGCCGTCGGAGTGTTCGACGACACCGGCTTCGTGGCGCAGGTTCAGCAGCGTGCCCGTCTTCGACGACCAGCGAGCCGCGTCGGAGGCGAAGTCCGGCGTGAGCCGGTGGCGGAGGACGTTGTTCGCCATCAGCTCCCGCACGCCCGCGGCCACCGACGGGTCGATCTTCGACGGCGTCCACAGCGCCTGCAGCAGGTCGAGCAGCGCCCGCGCCGACGCGGCGTTCGCGCGCGTGACGTCGAGCTGGGCGAGCCGGTGGCCCTGGCCCGCGGTCGCCGCGCCGATGGCGAGCGCGTGCGCCAGATCGGCCTCGCCGGCGTCGAAGCGTTCGGCCGGGGTCTCGACGAGGTCCCGCATGGGGTGACGCACGGCGACGCCACCCAGCCCCCACTCGCCCAGCATCCGCGTGACGTCGGCCGGCGGCGTCAGGCCGAAGAGGACGTCGGCCGCCGCCCCGTCGCTCAGCGCCGTGCTGAGGTAGAGCAGGTCGTCGACGGCGAGGCGGGCCGGGTGCCGGAACCGGGTCAGCCCGATCGGCCCCGGTGTGGTGACGCCGCCGGGCGCCACCTCCAGCTGTGCCGCGCCGTCCAACTCGCCCCGGCGGATGCGCTCCAGCGTCGCCGCCGCCAACGGAACCTTGGCCAGCGAAGCGATCGGGTACTCGCGGTCCGGGTCGATCCCGAGCTCGGCACCGGATCGCAGGTCGCGGACCAGGAACGACCCGCGCAGCCCACCGTCGTCGAGCTCGGCCCGCAAGTCCCGGACCAGCGCCTCGGCGGTCATGCGCCGGCTCCGAGGCAGCGTCCGACGGCCTCCCGCAGCACCGTGCCCAACCGGTCCGCGTCCTCGCCCAGCGCCGCCGCGACACCGTAGCCGCGGGCGAGGGTGAGCTCACCGAGGGGCCGCCAGCTCACCCCGAGCTCCCCGGCCTGCGCGGCCGAGCACAGCAGCAGGTCCGCCGAGGCGAAGACCTCCGCGGCCGCCGAGGTGAGCGAGCCGGCCACGGCGACCTGCGCCGGGGACAGCCCGACGGCGTCGCGGACCCGCAGCACCCGGTCGCGGACGTGCGGGACGTCGTCCTCGGGCTGGATCCAGACGCGTCGCCGCGGGACGGCGGACCGCCCGGTCCGCAACGTCTCCAGGTACGCGATCCGGCCGGGCGGCGGTGTGACCGCGGCCAGGCCCAGCGGCACGGACCACGCTCCTTCCTCGGCCGGCACGGCGGTGAGCGCGGCCCGCACCTCGCCGGTGCGGACGAGCTCGGCCCGCTCTGCCGGCGCCGCGGCCCGGAACTCCAGGTGGATCCCCAGCTCACGGGCTTCGGCGGCGAGCTCGGCGAGGGCCCGCACCCCGCAGGTGCCCGGCACGGCCACTCGCATCGGCCGCAGCTTGGCGCGCCGCGCGTCGTGTTCCATCGCGTCGGCCAGCCGTACCAGCCGCTTGGCCGAGGGCAGTACGTCCCGCCCGAACGGGGTGAGCCGCGCCCGGCGGGTCGAGCGGTCGAAGAGCCGTTCGCCGAAGTGCCGTTCGAGTGCGGCGATGCGCCGGCTGGCGACCGGCTGCGGGATGCGGGCGAGCGCGGCACCCGCCGTGAAACTCCCCGTCTCGCTCACGCTCACGAACGCCCTGCAGCCACCGATCAGGTCCACGACCTCACTTTATGCGATTCCGGCATCGAACTGTCTGTTTCCGTCTTGGACGGCATGACCGGACTCGGCGAGACTGCGGATGTCGATCAAGACCGGAAGGAAGTCCTGTGCCGTTCCCCCGCGTCCGGCTGGCCGCGCTCGCCGCGCTGGCCCTCGTGCCGCTCACCGCCTGTACCGCCGAAGCCCCGGCTCCGGCCCCCACCCCGGCGGCACCGGCGCCGGCCACCATGGCGCCGCGACCGGACTTCGCCCCGCTCGAACGCGACTTCGACGCCCGCCTCGGCGTGTATGCCCTCGACACCGGCACCGGCCGCGAGCTCGCGCACCGCGCCGACGAGCGCTTCGGCTACGCCTCGGCGCACAAGGCGTTCTCCGCCGCCGCCGTCCTCCAGCGCACCAGCATCGCGGGGCTGGCGAAGGTCCTGACCTACACCCGAGCCGACGTGCAGGCGAACTCGCCGGTCGGCGAGAAGCACGTCGAGAGCGGGTTGTCCGTGCGCGACGCCATCGACGCGGCGTTGCGCTACAGCGACAACACCGCCGCGAACCTGCTCTTCCGCGAACTGGGCGGGCCGGCCGGGCTCGCCGCCGCGCTGCGCGGGATCGGCGACACGACCACCCACGTCGACCGGATCGAGCCCGGCCTCAACGACCTCGCGCCGGGCGACGTCCGGGACACCAGCACCCCGCACGCGATGGCGGCCGACCTGCGCGCGTTCCTCCTCGGCACCGCGCTGCCGCCGGAGCAGCGGGCCTTGCTCACGGACACGATGCGCGCCAACCTGACCGGCGGCGCGCTGATCCGCGCGGGCACGCCCGCCGGCTGGACCGTGGCCGACAAGACCGGCACCGGCGAGTACGCGACGCGCAACGACATCGCGGTCGTCTGGCCGCCCGGGCGGGCGCCGATCGTGCTGGTGGTCATGTCCGACCGGAAGACCGAGCACGCCGGCCACGACGACCGGCTGATCGCGCGGGCCGCGAAGCTGGCACTCGACAGCTTGCGCTGAACCCGGGGCTAACGACCGCCGAACCGCCGCCGCACTTCCGCTTCGACGTCGTCGAGCCACCCGGCCCGCCGCCGCTCGCCGGCGTCGGCCACCACGCGCAGCACCATCCGGCTCACCTGCGGCTCCCCGAGGTACGGCGCCAGGCAGCGCCGCCAGATCGCGTCGAGCGGATCGCCGAACAGCGTCCGCTCGCGCTCCTCGGTCGTGTCGGAGGTGTTCACGACCAGCAGCTGCCGGAGGGCGAGCAACGATTCCGGCGCGCCACCGGCGTCGTCGAGCCGGTACGCCACCCCGGGCACGAGGATCCGGTCGAGCCAGCCGCCGAGGATCGCGGGTGGCTTGCCCCACCAGTTGGGGTGGATCGCGACGAGCCCGGTGGCGTCACGCAGCTCGTCACGATGCCGGCGCACCAGCGGGTCCGGGGTGGCGGCGAGGAACTCCTCCACCCGGGTCCCGCTGGTGTAGGCCTCGTCCGCGGTCAGCACCGGGTCGAAGCCTTCGGCGTACAGGTCGTGGAACCGCACCGGCCGCCCGGCGCCGGTCAGCGTGTCGCGGACGCGTTCGGCCAGCGCGTGGTTGAAGCTGCCCGGCCGCGGATGGGCGAGCAGGACCACCACCGGACCGTCCATGCCCGTCGCCGCCCCCGTTTCACCCCGCGTTGGCCAGCAACCCCGGCCCTGCCGGGGCACTCCGCATCAGGCAAGGATGGCACGGCATGCCGCGCAGCCCGTCGAGCACCTCGGCTTCGCCGGGGAAGATCGACTCGCCGCACAGCGCCGTCAGGTGCTCGGGCACCGGGCCTCTCGGGACGGGGATCAGGTGGCAGACGCGTCTGCTTTCGCCGACGACACCTCGGCGCAGCCGCACCAGCGCGAGCATCCCACCGTTCTCACCCATAGCCGAAAAGTAGGCCGAACGGGCGATCAAGGCTTCGTGCCCGCGGCCCGAAGATCTTCCCCGCCGGTGGTCCCCGGCACCAAAGTCACGCCGGGGACAGCACCGCCGCGCCCAGCCGCCGGCAGAGGTTGAGGGCCAGCTCGACGTCCAGCCGCCCTTCGCCGAGCCCGTGCGGCAGCAGTTCCTGCGCCTTGCGGACGCGGTACTGCACGGAGTTCTTGTGCATCGTCAGCTCGGCGGCCGACGCGGTGTAGCTGCCGCCGGAGGCGAGGAACACCCGCAGGGTCTCGCGCAGCCGCGCGCAGTTCTCCTCGTCGGCGGCGAGCGGTCCGAGCGTGCTCGCCACCCAGAGCCGGGCCGCGTTCAGGTCGCTCGTCATCAGCGCCACCGTGCCGACCTCCCGGAAGGTCAGCACCCGGTCGCAGTGCTCGCCGGCGGCCAGCGCCAGCGCGTGCGCCCGCTTGGCCTGCTGGTGGGTGTCACGGAAGCCGCCGACGCCGGTGCCGGGTTCGCCGACCGTGACGCGGACCCCGGAATCGGTTTCCGCCAGCACCGCGTCGACGTCCTCGCGCCGGACGACGACGCCCGGCGGGAGCGGCAGCCACACCCAGGCACCGGCCTCGTCACGGGGGACGAACAACGGCCGCCCCTGCCCGCCGACGCGCTCGAACACCGCGCCCGCCACCGACTCCAGCACCGACAGCACGTCCTCGGCGAAAGCTTCCGCCGCGTGCCAGACGATCATGCCCACGTGCGTCCCGCGCAGCCGGTACCCGATCACCGCTTCGGCCGCGTCGACGTCGGGCGGGCCGCCGTTCTCGCCGAGCAGCTCCAGCACCTTCGCCGCCCGCGCGGCGCTCCGGTTGAGCAGCCACCGGTCGCGTTCGTCCTGGTAGACGCCGACGAGCTGGCGCACCACCCGCGTGATGAACTCGTACGCGACGCGCAGCAGCTTCCGCATGATCTCCCCGAGCAGGGCCGCGTCGTCGACCAGCCGGGTGCACTCCTGGAACCCGAAGTCGAGCATCGCGGCCTGACCGAGGTCGTAGGCGAGGATCAGGTCGAACACCGGCGTGCCGCGCTGCGCCAGCCGGCGCGCGTACTCCACGGCCGCGGCCGGCGGCTCGACCGTCGCCGGGTCGATGCCGTGCCGGAAGATCTGCAACGCGGTTTCGATGTTCTGGTAGACGCTCGACGACAGCAGGCTCACCATGCGCTCGTCGTCGTTGACCAGCTGCGGCAGGTCCGTCGCGTACAGCTGGACCAGTTCTCCGGTGAGTTCGCCCGCGCGGCCCGCGAGGGTGGCGGCGATCTGCCGGATGCGCTCCCAGACGACTTCTTCGTCCACCATGGAGCCACCCTACGGGGTGATGGATCATGCCGGTCCGCCGTGCCACCCTCACCGAATCGCCACTACGCCGATCGGCGGCCCGAATTCCCCGATGAACACACTCGCGGGAATAATCGGAAACATTCCCGAAACTTACAGCGGACCGGTTTCCACACCGGTCTGGACCACCCCGAACAAGATCACCCGAACGGCGGATCATCTCGCTACACAAGGCGGTTTACCTGGCCTTTCGACGAATCCAGGTCGCAGTGGACACGGTTGTGCAATTCGTCGAAATTTCCATGAATGGTCCGTTCGGAGGTGTCACTTTTCCCGACTACCGGTATATCTGAAAACCCCTCACCCGCGACCGGCGAACGCCGGTCCGCGCGATGCCCCGCACCCGCCCCCGGAGGCACCAATGCACCGCCTGGACCTCGCCCGCGAGCACGTCATCGGCCTGTACCGCATCGTCATCGGCTTCCTGTTCGCCTGCCACGGCCTCAAGACGCTGTTCGGCCTGTTCGGCGCGAAGGCTCCCGCCGCCGTCGGGACCTGGCCCGGCTGGTGGGCCGCGGTCATCCAGCTCGTCTGCGGGGTGCTGGTCTGCGTCGGCCTCGCGACCCGGCCCGCCGCAGTGCTCGGTTCCGGCTCGATGGCCTACGCCTACTTCGCCGTGCACCTGCCGACCGGCCTGTTCCCGATCCAGAACGGCGGCGAAGCGGCCGCCCTGTTCTGCTGGGGCCTGCTCATCGTCGCGTTCGTCGGCCCCGGCCGCTTCGCGCTCGGCAACCTGCCTGTCCTGCAACGAGGTTCGCAGCCGACGCGGGCACGCGCCACGGCCTAGGAACCCGGGGATGCGCCCCAATGTGGCGTTGGTTGCGTTGGACGCACCGAACGCCACATTGGGTGCGTTGGACGCACCGAACGCCACATTGGGGCGCTCGTCCCGAACGTCAGGCGAGTTGCGACGCGGGCACGCGCCACAGCTTAGGAGCGGGAGATCCCGACACCGCTGCGCGCGTCGGGGCCGTACTTCGCCAGCTCCTCCGCCAGGTCGAGCCGGCCGATGCTCTTGGCCCGGTCTTCGTCCGTCAGCAGCGCGCGCGGGATGATCCAGACGACCTCGAACTCGATGCCGTCGGGATCCTTGGCGTACAACGACTTCGTGGTGCCGTGGTCGGAAGAGCCGACCAGCGCGCCGGCCTCGGTGAGCCGGGCGGCGAGCCGCTCGAGGTCGCCGAGGGTGTCGACCTCCCACGCGAGGTGGTACAGGCCCACCGACGTCCGGCCGGCGCCGGAATCGGCGGCGGCGGCGCCGATCTCGAACAGGCCCAGGTCGTGGTCGTTGGTCGATCCGGGCGCCCGCAGGAAGGCCGCGCCGCGGTGGGCGTCACCGCCGTCGATGTACCCGAAGCCCAGCACGTCCCGGTAGAACGCGACACTTTCGGCCAGGTTCCTGACGTACAGGACGGCGTGGTTCAAGCGGAAGATCGACATCGGTGCTCCAGGCCCGCGCGGGGCGGGTCAATCGGTTGAAGTTTCAACTTAAGGCTAGGCGCGCCTCTCCGGCCGGTCAACCCACCAGCGACGACACCCACAACCGGCCGAGCCAGGCCGAATACCGCTCGTCGGGCCACCCGCGGCACTCGACGAGCCGGTGCCACAGCGTCCCGTCCGTCGTGGACCACAGCACGTCCCGGCATTCGTCCTCGGCCACCGCCAGCTGCCCGGTGGCCGCGGCCGCCCGGGCGTGCTCGGCCATGGACACCAGCCGCTGGCGGTCGATCTCGGCGAGCATCGCCGCCGCCGCGACGTCGCTCGCCGCCGCGCCGCGCACGGCGAGGTGCAGCCGCGCGGTCCGCCGCATGGTCGCGGTGTTGAACACGGCGAACGCGGTCAGCCGGGTCCGCAGGTCCGGCTCGGCGAACAGGGCCCGCACCTCCGGCCGCTCCAGCAGCGGCACGTCCCGGTCGTCCCCGCCCACCGCGACGTCCCAGGCGCGGTGCAACAGCGCGGGCTTGTTCTTGAACGCGGAATAGACCGTCTCGGGCGCCACCCCGGCCTCGGCGGCGACGTCCGCGATCGTCGTCCGGCCGTAACCCCGGGTGACGAACAGCTCGTGCGCCGCGGCCAGGATGCGCCGCCGGTTCTCCCTCGCCTGCTCCTGCCGGCGGCTCGAGTCGTACCGGCGCTTGACGGGCCCGCTCATCCGATACATCCTCACTGTATTGAAAACAGTCCGACTGCATTGGAGTCATCATGCCATCACCCGCCGACGCCTTCCTGGCCGAGATGCTGCCGCGGCAGATCTCCGCCGAACGAGCCATCCACGACGGAGACGCCGGTCCCCGCGACACGACCTGGTCCCACGCCGACCCCGTGAGCCTTTTCGGGGCCTGGCTGCCGGTCCGGACCGGCTGGGCCGACGTCAGCGAAGCGTTCAAGCGCGTCGCGGCCCAGTTCTCCGAGTCGCGCGAGTACCGCTTCGAGGTCGTCGCGGCCGGCGCGAGCGGCGATCTCGCCTACACGGTCGGCTTCGAGCACAGCACCGTGTCGGTCAACGGCGAACTCAAGACCTACACCCTGCGCGCCACGCACGTGTACCGACGCGAAGACGGCGAATGGAAGATCGTCCACCGCCACGCCGACCGGCCGCCGGACGAACCCGAACCCGGGGAGACACTCACCGGGACCCACTCTCGGTACGCCCGGTGACCGACCGGGCGACAAACCTTCGACACCGGATCGAGGCCCTGGTCAGAGCCCCGGGCGGTTCGTAGGGTGAGTCCACCGCAGGACGTCGTGTCAGCCGTCCCGCGGGCGGTGGCGGCCCCGGATCCGACCTTTCCCCGAAGCCAAGTCCGGGGCACCACCGCGAAGCTCAGCTGATCGTCCCGCTCTCCCACCACCAGCTCTGCGAGCCGTACGCGTACTCGACACGGCTGTCGACGTGCTGGTGCGCGTCCGACAGGGTGTAGCGCTCCAGCCCGGAGAAGCCGCAGGCCTCGGCGAGGACGTAGACCTGCCGCGTGCTCAGCCCGCTGACGTAGACGTCGGCCGCGACACCGTAGAGGTGCATGCTGTTCGACGCACCGCCGACGGACTGGTTGTGCGCGATGCTGCGGAAGCCCGACGAGATCGTGATCGCCCGGCCGCCCGCCTTCTGCCGCAAGGCTTCCAGCTTGTACATGAGCCGCCGGACGTTCTCCTTGACCGTCGCGGCCCCGGCCTTGCCGCCGTCGAACCCGGTGCCGTCCTTCGACGTGAACTCGCCCCACTCGAAGTGCGCGGTCGAACCGTCGGCCGACTCGAGGGCGTCGAGCGCCGCGAAGTCGTCGGCGTCGGCGACACCGGTGGCGGGCAGGTGGTTGGCGGACTGGAACCGCGTCAACGCGGCGGCCGTGCCGGGGCCGAAATCCCCGTCGACGGCGACGTATGTCTGCTTTGGACTGTCGGCGGCCCAGCCCGCGACGCGGATCTGCAGTTCCCGCACGGCGGCGCCGGTCGAGCCCGAGCGCAGCGACGAAGGCCAGGCGTAGGCCGCGGCGACGCCGGGGAACGCCGCCATCGCGGCGACACCACCCGCCAGGACGGCTCCGGTCTTGAGCAAGGTTCGGCGGTCGAAACGGGACGGACTCACGGATGCCTCCGGACGTTCGGCGACGGGGTCCACAGCGGACACCGGGCGGCCAAAGTTCCCCCAACACCCCGGCCGCGCAGACGTCACTTCCACCCCCGGTCGCCACTGTCGCCGTGAATTTTCCACAGATTTACATACATACACCATGTATGTAAGCTGCCCGGCATGACGAACCGAAGCGAATCCTTGGGTCGAGAGCACCGGGTCCGGCTGCCCGCCGGCGAAGTGCGGTACTTCGAGCGGGGCTCCGGCGCCCCCGTGGTGTTCGTCCACGGGGTGCTGACGAACGCCGAGCTGTGGCGGAAGGTGGTGGGCGACGTGGCCGCGGCCGGGTTCCGGTGCCTGGCCCCGGATCTGCCGCTGGGCGCGCACGAGCTCCCGATGCGCGCGGACGCCGACCTCTCCCCCGCCGGCAACGCCGACGTGATCGCGGACTTCCTCGACGCGCTCGACCTGCGTGACGTCACGCTCGTGGCGAACGACACCGGCGGCGCGCTGACGCAGATCCTGCTCAGCCGCCGCCCGGAACGGGTCGGGCGGGTGGTGCTCACTCCGTCCGACTGCTTCGAGTACTTCTTCCCGCCGATCTTCAAGCCGTTGCCGCGGCTGGCCCGGATCCCGGGTTCGATGGCGGTGCTCGGGCAGTTGCTGCGCATCCGCGCGCTGTACCCGCTGCCGTTCCTCTTCGGCTGGGTCGTGAAGCGGCCGCTGCCGGACGCCGTCGCCCAGGCCTACCTGGCGCCGCTGCGGAAATCCGCCGGCGTCCGCCGTGATCTGCGCAAGCTGCTCCGGGAAGTGCACCCGCGGCACACCCTGGCCGCCGCCGAGGCCCTGCGCACGTTCGACCGGCCGGTGCTGCTCGTCTGGGCGCCGGAGGACAAGCTGTTCCCGATCCGGCTGGCCCACCGGCTCGCCGCCCTGCTGCCGGACGCGAAACTCGTGGAGGTGCCGGACTCCTACACCTTCCTGTCCGAGGACCAGCCCGCCGCGCTGGCCCGCCACGTCGTCGGGTTCGCGGGCGTCATGGCAGATTAGGCGGGTGCGACGTACCCAGCAGGACCGTTCCGCCGGCACGAAGGCCGCCTTGGTCGCCGCCGCGCGCGAACTGTTCGCCGCCCGCGGCTACCAGGCGGTTCCGGCGGACGAGATCACCCGCGCGGCCGGGGTCACCCGGGGCGCGCTCTACCACCACTACGCCGACAAACAGGGCTTGTTCCGCGCCGTCGTCGAAGAGCTGGAACGCGAACTGACCGAAGAGGTCGGGGCCGCGTTCGCCGGGGCCCCGGACACGCTGACCGGCATGACGAGCGGACTGGGCGTGTTCCTCGACGCCTGCCTGCGCGAGGAGATCCGCCGCATCTCGCTCACCGACGCCCCCGCCGTGCTGGGCTGGGAGACGTGGCGGGAGATCGAGGCGGAGTACGGCCTCGGGCTGCTCGTCGACGCGCTGGAGCGGGCCAGGGCGGACGGACTGATCGTCGAAACGCCCGTGCGCGCCCTGGCCCAGCTCGTGCTCAGCGCGGTGATGGAAGCCGCGAGGATGATCGCCGCGGCGGACGACCCCGCGCGGACGCGGGCCGAGGTCCAGCAGGTCCTCGCCGGCTGGCTCTCGAGCCTCCTGCGGACCTAGCGCGTCCGGTAGGTGCTGAGCACCCCGGCCCCGACCTGCGTGCTCGACACCAGCCGCAGGTCCGCGGGCGCCGCGCCGTCGAAGAGCCGGCGGCCCTGCCCGGCCAGGCTGGGGAACACCAGCAGGCGGTATTCGCCGACCAGGTCGTGTACGGCCAGTTCCCGCGCGATCCCGACCGAGCCGATGACGACCAGGTCGCGCTCCTCGCGCCGGACCGCTTCGACGAGATCTCCTTGCAGCAGCGAGGAGTTGTGCCACGCGGTCACGTCCGTCAGCGTCCGCGACGCGACCAGTTTCCGGGCCGCGTTGAGCCGGTCGGCGAACTCGCCCGTCCGGCCCGGCCAGAGCTTCGCGAACAGCTCCCAGGTGGTGCGGCCGAACACCAGGGTCCCGGTGTCCAGCAGCGAGCCGAGCCGGAACTTGTCCCCGGCCACCGCCTCCGGCCCGTGCCGGAACGCCCAGCCGCCGGCGGGCGTACCGCCGGAGCCGTCCGGGTCGTCCACCACTCCGTCCAGGGTGACGAACTCGACGACGATCACGCCCATGGCTGCTCCCGGTGCTTCGGCGCCGCGCCCCGGTGGCGCGGCTGCACCGGTACCTACCGGCGGCGGCCGCCGGATTCATCGGCCGCCGCCGACAGGATCACGCCGTGACGAGCGAGAGGCCGTAGGTCTGCAGGATCTCGTTCACCGGCTGGAACCACGTCTCGCCGCCGGAGCTGCAGTTGCCCCAGGTGCCGGAGGTGACACCCTGCGCCTGGTCACCGGTGATGAAGGAGCCGCCGGAGTCGCCGGGCTCGGCGCAGACGGTCGTGCGGGTCAGTTCGTAGACCGCGCCTTGGGAGTAGTTGACGGTCTCGTTGAGCCCTTCCACGACACCGCAGTGCCAGTGCGTGGTCGAGCCGGAGCGGCACACCGACGTGCCGGGCGGCGCGACCCAGGACCCGCGGACGAGCGCGTCGCTGACCGTGCCCCAGCCCAGCACGACCGGCGCGGTCCACCAGCCGCCGCCGATGCGGATGAACGAATAGTCGTTGCCGGGGAAGGAAGAACCGGCGAACGTGCCCATCCACGAGCCGTCCCAGCCGACGACCGAGCTGCCCACGCCGCCGCAGTGGCCGGCACTGACGAAGCCGCCCTGCACGGAGAACCCGATCGAGCAGCGGGTGTTGCCGTTGATGTAGTACGGGTCGCCACCGACAGTGCCCGCCGAGACCGGCTCGGCGGCCGGCGCGGTCGCCACCGTGACCGGCCCGGCCTTCCTCGCCCTGGCCAGGAAGGCGTCGACGTCGGCGCCGTGCGCGCCCGGCCGGAGGGTGACCACGACGCTGCCCGCCCGCGGGTCGGCCCGCCAGCCGCTGACGGCGGCCGGCGCGGGGCTCGCCTTGGCGGAGGCGTCGATCGCGGCCTTCGCGGCGTCGAGCTTCGCCGCGCTGATCCGGGCGGTCACGGGTTCGGCGCCGGCCTGGCGGACGGCGGCGGCCGCGGCCTGGTCGGTCACGCCGACCACGAGCTTGCCGAGCGCGGGGTCGAACCACGCGCCGCCGAAGGCCGGACCGGCGGCACGCTGCGCGGCGGGCAGCACCCGGGTGGCCGTCATCTCCTGGGTCAGCCGGGCCGACGCCTGGGCGGCGGTCAGCCCGAGATCCCGCTGCATCGCGGCGATCAGGCCGGGTGACGCCTGCGCGGCGGCGGGAGTCAGCGAGGCGGAAGCGAGTGACGCGGTGAGGACGACGGCACCGCCGAGGGCCGAGGCGATTCTTCGACGCATGGGGACTCCTCCAAGGCCGGGGGAAAGAAACACACCGTCCGCCGAGTGTGCGGGCTTGCCCTCGGTTGGTCCAGACCATGTCCGGTCTTCTGTCCGGAGTCTGCCGGGCACCGAATGTGCCCGTATTTACCGATCGGCGGACACGACACCGTCCGGCCACCGGAGAAACAGGTGGCCGGACGGTTCCGTGCCCGAATCAGATTTCGACGACCCGATAGGCCGTCACGCTCGCCGGGACGAGCAGCCCGCCGGAGCATTCCGCGATCGCCGGGCCGAACCCGTAGGGCACCGGCGTCCCGGCGACGAACCAGTAGGCGCTGCCGCTCGCGCACTGGGCGATCACGCGGTACCCGTAGCCGGTGCCGGGAAAGCAGCTGACCGAAATGCCCTGGCCGAAGAGGATCCCGTAGCGCTCACCGAAGCAGCCGGGTGGCGCGAAATCGCCGCCGGCCGCGGCCGCCGACCCGACCGAAAGACCGAACAGGGAAAACACAGCGATCGCGAGAACCGCAATTTTCCTTCGCATGACCCACTCCTCAACGCGCCAGAACCCCGACGTCGCCGAGCGTAGAAGTGCGCGAGAATTACCGGCAATTCATCGGGCCAGTGAATCCGCGCGCAGCGGAAAGTCACGACACTGCTCCATCCGGGCTAGCCGGTGCCCTTCACCGATCGTCAGCGGGCGAACGCGGTCAGGAAACGGTCGCGGAAGGAGTCCATCTTCCAGATCGGTGCCTGCGCGCCGGGGTGGAGGCCCTCCTGCCAGCCCCAGCCGGAAATCCGGTCCAGCACCTTCGGGTCCTTCGCCACGATGGTGATCGGCACGTCGTGCACCGCGCCCTGCGGGGTGACCACCGGCGGCTGGTGGTCGCCGAGGAACACGAGGACCAGGTTGTCGTCGCCGTAGTGCTGGACGAAGGAAATGAGCGTCTTCAACGAGTAGTCGATGGCGTCGCGGTAGGCGTCGCGGATCTTCGCGGGGTCTTTCCAGACCGACTCGGGCGCCTCCCCCGCGGCCGGCTGGGGATTGAAGACCGACCCGTCGCCGACCTGGTTCCAGTCGACCAGCCAGGGCCGCGGCGACCACGGCGCGTGGCTGGAGACGAGGTCGACCTCCGCCATCACCGGCTTGGGTCCCGCCTTCGCGAGCTCGGTGCGCTGCAGCATCGACATCGTGAACTGGTCGGGCATGGTGGCGTAGGCGTACCCCGGGCCCTGGTAACCGACGTGGTGGGCGTCGTAGTAGGCGTCGGGGTGGTAGAACTTCTGCCCCTCCGGCCAGTCCTTCGTGTGGGCGGGCACGTCCCAGACGGTCTTCCAGCCCGCCCGCTGGAACGCGCCGCCGAGGGTGAACCGGTCGCTGGCGAGCAGGTCGTTGTACCGCTGCTGGTTGTCGATCCACATGCCCGACTGGACGGTCGAGTGCGCCAGCCAGCTGCCGCCGCCGAACGTCGAGGACGAGAGGAAGGCACTGCGCGCGCCGACGCCCGCGGCGCGCAGCTCGGCGGTGCCCGCGTCGAGCGTCGCGCCGATCTTCGGCGCCATGCCCGGGTCGTCGAGGGCGATCCGGCCGTAGCTCTCCACGAAGGTGAGGACGACGTTCTTGCCGCGCAGCCCGTTGAGCAGCTGGTCGCCGGGGGTGGCCCGGAACGCGTCGGTGGCGGCCACCTCGCCGAACGGCCGCTGGTCCCGCAGGTCCGCGCGCACCTGGCGCAGGTCGCCGTAGGCCAGCGCGGCGGCGCTCTGCGCGGCGACCGGCTGCCCCGGCGCGATCTCGACGTCGAACAGGGAGCAGACGATCCAGATCACCCCGAGCACGGCCACGACCCGGGTCGCCCCGGTCCGCCGCCCGGCGGCGATGCGGCTCAGCCGCAGCATGGCGAGGACCATGAACACGACGACGGCCACCGCGAGCACCCCGGCGCCGACGAGCGCGGCGACGGTGGCCGCGTCCCCGATCTGCCCGGCGAGGAACTCGACGCCGGCGCGGAAGAAGCTCCAGTCGTAGATCGGGTCGAACGGCTTCTCCAGCGTCGCGTAGAAGCCGGTGTCGAGGGCCTTCAGCAGGGTGAGCAGCCCGAGGACCAGCCCGACGGCCACGGCGACGACCCGCCGCGCCCGCGGCGGCAGGACCAGCACGAGCACGGCGACGATGAGGCCCTCGACCGGCACGCGCACGAGCGCGGCGGCGGAGAACGACGAGAGGTCGTCCGGCGCGAGGAGACCGAACAGCACGAGCAGCGCGGCCAGCACGGTCAGGACGCGGCCGGCGAAGACCTGCCGCCGCTCTCCTGGCCGCGACAACCCGAAGTCGGGCAGGACCACGCCCCGGTACGGGGTGCGGCGGGTGAGCCGCCCCAGCGGCAGACCGGTGTTTCCAACCATGGCGAGCCTCACGTCGTGGTGCACGGTGTCCGCCGGTCCCTGCGGCGGGACGGCGATGCGTCACCCGGTTATACGGGCCGCGGCGGCCCGCGGTTCACGCGCCACGGCGCCCGGTACCCCCGCCCGCGGAGTTCAAACCACGCGCACAGGCCGTTCCCTCGCAGAACCGCCGAAATCCCCGTACCAGGTGAAGGAGCGTTGCGCGGCTCCGCCCGCGGTGTTCCCCTCGAGGGGTCCGAAGATCAGTTCCGAAGGGAGGCCGATGGCGATGAACCTGTTCGACAAGGCGAAGGAAGCACTCGGGAAGCACCCGGACGAGGCCGGCCAGGGCGTCGACAAGGTGGCCGAAGCCGCCAAGCAGCGCTTCGGCGACCACGCCGACAAGATCGACCAGGGCTCGGAGAAGGTGAAGGACTTCCTTCGCGAGCAGGGTGGCGGGCAGCAGGACGCACCGCCGCGGTGATCCGCAGCCGGTGACGCCCAGCCGTCCGGAGGAACTTCGCTTCACGCCTCCTCCGGCTGGGTACCACCGGCACCGTGGTCGCCACCTACCTCGTCCCCGTCCGGACCGCCCTCCTCCTCTTCCCGCTCGTCGCGCTGGCCGTCATGCTCCCGGCCGCGTTCGTCAGCTACCGCCGCCGCGGCCGCGCCGGCGGGTGGCCGACGTTCGTCTTCTACGCGTTCCTGTTCTACCTGCTGGCGATCGCGACGCAGACGGTCTTGCCGCTGCCCGCCGACCCCGGGTACTGCGCGGCCCACACCTACGCCAGCTCTCCGCAGCTGAGGCCGTTCTACTTCGTCGAAGTGGTTTCCCAGCGGGCCCGCGGCCACTGGAGCCCCGGCGCGCTGCTGCACAACCCGGCGGTCTGGACCACGGCGTTGAACGTCGTGATGCTGGCGCCGCTCGGCTTCTACGTCCGGTATGCCCGGCGGATGCGGCTGGTGCCCGCGACGCTGGTGGGCTTCGGCGTCTCCCTGTTCTTCGAACTGACCCAGCTGACCGGCCTGTGGTTCGTCTACCCGTGCCCGTACCGGCTGTTCAGCGTCGACGACCTGCTGCTCAACACCGCGGGCGTGGTCGCGGGCTGGCTGCTGGCCGGACCGCTCGGACGGCTCCTGCCGTCGCCGGAACCGGAGCACGACCGGCGCCGCTACGCCGCCAAGGTCACCTTCACGCGACGACTGTTCGCGCTGGTCACGGACCTGCTCGGGTTCGCCGCGCTGCTCGGGTTCCTCTTCGGCCTGCTGACGCTCTTCGGCGAGGACCCGCACCACCGCGACACGCCGGTCGCCATCCTCGCCGTCGTGTGGTTCGTGGTGCTGCCCGCCGTGACGGGGTCGACGCCCGGCAAGCGGGCGATGCTGCTGCGCGTGACGCGCCGGAGCGGCCGGCGGGCCGGGCCGGTCGCGCTGCTGGTCCGCAACGGCGTCCTGTTCTCGCCGCTCTGGATGACCTGGCTGGTGGTGGACCTGGACCACTGGGACCTCGGCCGGCACCCGGAACAGCTGCTCCTGCCCGTCGCGCTGGCGGTCGCGGTGTTCGTGGTCGGCGTCTGGACGCCGCTGGCGGTGCTGCTCGACGACGAGCACCGCGCGCCCTACGAGCGGCTGACCCGCACGGTCAACACCGCCATCGTGCCGCCGGGCATCGCGCCCGCCGAGCCGGCGGCCGAACCCGCGCGGCCCCGGGAAGTCCTTAAAGGACGGTGAACGGCACCGCGCTGCCCAGGCCCGGCGGCGCTGGTAGATTGCGGGCGGAGCAGGTTGAGCCGCCAGCCCGCGTCCCCGTCCCCGATTCTGGAGCCCTGTATGACCACCGACGCGACGCGGCCCCGCACCCGGACGTCCGCACTCCGTGCGGGCGAAGAACCATGACAGCCTCCGATACCCGTGTCGACGGGCCCGGATCCGGGCATGAAGAAGGAGAGGGCTCTTCTTCCGGGTCCACCGTGGCGAAGGAGGCGGACGTGAAACTGCGCGCGATCCGGCACGAACTCGGCATCTCCGCCGAGCTGACCGAGCTGGCCAAGGTCCGCCAATGGGTCCGCACGGTCCTCGGGGGTCTCCCGGCGAACATCGTCGGCACCGCGGTCATGGTGGTGGACGAGCTGACGTCCAACGCGCTGCGCCACGGCCGCGCGCCCTACCACGTCCGCCTGCTCACCGGTGCCGCGAAGCTGCGGATCGAGGTCGAGGACGCCGGCGGCGAGCCGGCCCGCCGCCGGGCGCCGTCCGAGCAGGGCGGCCGCGGGCTGCTGCTGGTGGAGCGCTGCGCCGCGGCGTGGGGCCAGCTGCGCCGGGCCGGCGGCAAGATCCTCTGGGCCGAGCTGACCACCGACCAGGACGCGGCCGGCGCCCACGGCTGACCGGAGGTCACGAGCCCGCTCTCCTGGCGAGCGCCGACGGCCACCAGACGCGGCGCCCGACGTCGACGGTCAGCGCGGGCACGAGCAGCGACCGGACCAGCAGGGTGTCCAGCAGAACCCCGAAGGCGACGATGAACGCGATCTGCGCCAGGAAGAGAATCGGAATGACGGCGAGCGCGGAGAAAGTGGCGGCGAGCACGACCCCGGCCGAGGTGATCACCCCACCGGTGAGCGCCAGCCCGCGCAGCGTGCCCTCGCGCGTCCCGCGAACCAGGGCTTCCTCGCGAACCCGGGTCATCAGGAAGATGTTGTAGTCGATCCCCAGCGCCACCAGGAAGACGAACCCGAACAGCGGCACACCCGGGTCGGCACCGGGGAAGCCGAGGACGTGGTTGAACACCAGCGCCGACACCCCCATCGTCGCGGCGAACGAGAGCACCACCGTGGCGATGAGCAGCAGCGGCGCGAGCAGCGACCGCAGCAGCAGAGCCAGCACGGCGAAGATCACCAGCAGCACGATCGGGATGATCATCGCGCGGTCGTGCGCGGACGTCTGCTGCGTGTCCAGCTGGATGGCGGTGGGGCCGCCGACCTTCGCGTGCGCGCCGGGCACCGCGTGGACGGCGTCGCGCAGCCTGCCGACGGTCACGACGGCCGCCTCCGAGTCCGCCGGATCGTCGAGCACGGACAGGATCTGCACCCGGCCGCCGACCACCTTGGGCCGTCCGTCCGGGCCGGGCAGCGGGAAGGACTGCGCCACGCCGTCTATTGCGGACGCTTTCAGGACGGCGGGCAGCGCGCCGGCGTCGGCTGTCGTGACCGCGGGCGCGCCGAGGCCGCCGGGGAAGTGGCGGCCGAGGATTTCCTGCCCCGTCCCGGATTCGACCTGGTCGAGGAAGACGTCGGACTGCGCCGTGCCGGAGGCCTTGAGCTGCGGCAGGAACGCGACGCCGATGCCGAGCACGAGCGCCGTCACCACCCAGACCGTGCGCGGGCGGCGGCCGACCAGGCGCGACACGCGGCCCCAGACTCCCGTCGTTTCCGGGTGCGGCGAGCCGAGTGCGGGCCTGAACGGCCAGAACGCGGCGCGCCCGCACAGCGCCAGCGCCGCGGGCAGAAACGTGGTGGACGCCAGCAGTGCCGCGCCGATGCCGATCGCCGCGACCGGGCCGAGACCCTTGTTCGAGTTGAGGTCGCTGAACAGCAGGCACAGCACGCCGAGGATGACGGTGCCCGCCGAGGCGGCGATCGGTTCCAGCGTCGCGCGCCAGGCGAGCTTCAGCGCGTCGAACCGGCTCGGCGTGTCGCGCAGCTGTTCACGGAACCGCGCGACCAGCAGGAGCGCGTAGTCGGTCGCCGCGCCGAACACGAGGATCGAGAGGATGCCCTGGCTCTGGCCGTTGAGCGCGAGGACGTCGTGGTCGGCCAGCAGGTACACCACGAGACTGGCCAGCCCGAGCGCGAACACCGCCGAGAGCAGCACCAGGAACGGCAGCAAAGGGCTGCGGTAGACGGCGACGAGGATCAGCGCGACCACGCCGCCCGCGACGAGCAGCAGGATGCCGTCGATCCCGCCGAACGCCTTGACCAGGTCCGCGATCTGCCCGGCGGGCCCGGTGACCAGCACGGTGAGCCCGGCCGGGGCACCGGCGAGCCGGGCGCGCACCTCCTCGACGACGTCGGCGGGGTTGCCCTCGGCCAGGATCGGCACGGCCAGCTGGACGGCCTGGTCGTCGCGGGGAGCCTGCTCGGGTTTGCCGAGCGGGCCGACAACGCCGGGCACACCGGCCAGTTCCCGGGCCTTCGCGTCGAGGAACCGGCGGTCTTCGGCGGTCAGGCCGGTCGTGCGTTCGGCGACGACGGTCGCCGGCAGCACCTGGCGCGGGCTGAACGCCCTCTGCTCGTCGGAGACCTCGGTCGCTTCGGCCGAGTTGGGCAGGAACGCGGCGTTGTCGTTCTTCGCGACTTCGCTGAGCTTGCCGGCGAACGGTCCGCCGAAGCCGCCCAGGGCGAGCCAGGCGACCACGAGCAGCGCGGGGATGAGCCAGCGGAGGCGGCGCGGGGTCTCGTTCATGGTCGCTAAGGTCCCTTCCAGCGTGAACACGACCAATTGTTCAGCAAGCTGAACATTCTGCACGATGACCCGGAGTGACGGTGAGCACAACCCCCGAACCCGATCTGAGCACCTGGCCCACCGGCAGGCTGCTGGCGGTGGCGGCACGACTGGCGGAGCAACGCTGGGTGGCCGTCCTCGACGGAATGGGGCTCACCCACGCGGGGCTGATCGCCCTGCACACCCTGCGCGACGGCCCGCTCCCCCAACGATCGCTGGCCCAGCGCTGCCAGGTGACCGACCAGACGATGAGCCGCACGCTGGACCGGCTGGCCAAGGCCGGGTTCGTCACCCGCACGCCCGATCCGGCCGACGGCCGCCGTCACCTGACCCGGCTGACCGAGCGCGGCCGGGCCGTGCACGAGCAGGCCGTGCGCGCCGAACCCGACGTTCTCGGCGGCGTCGACGACGACGCCTTTCGCGCCCGGCTGCTGGACCTGATCACGCGGCTGTCCGCGGGCGATTGAGCGGCCGCGAGGCTGGGTAGATCTTCTTTCATGTGGATCGCGGTGAGCACCCCAGTGGCCGTCCTGATCACTACCGTGCTGATGGAGCGGTTCGAACGACGATGCCGCCTGGTGGCCGACGCCGACCGCGAGCGCGTGCCCGCCACGAGGTAGGCGCGATCATGATGTGATCCACGTCTCATTTTCCTCCACGGAGAACCTGGGCGCGCCCGCCGGCGACCGACAGAGCAGATCCGGCGCGACGGACCGGGTTCGAGGGAGGAGAACACCATGCGTGGCACGGCAAAAGCGACACGGGCGACCGCTCAGCGGCGGCGAAGGGGCGCGATCTTGCTGGTCAGCCGCCTTATGCCGGCACGAACGGCTTGCCCGCCGGATGGATTCCGGCGAGCAAGCCGTTCGCGGACAATGGCAGCGGAATTCAGCAGTCCTTCCACGCGAAGTGGTAAATCGTGTCCACGCTCGCGTGCTCGGAATCCATTTCGATGAAACTTGCACCGGAGGAGCCGCCCGCGTCCGCACGCAGTTCCGCATTGATGTTCAGGTTACGGCTCTCACCGCACGGCGCGAACACCAGGTCGGCCACGTCGGTGGTGTCGACGGCCCGCCACACGCCGTGGAAGGGGCCGGGGAACGTGTGCCGTACGCGAGCGGTCGGCGACGTCCCGGTGAAGTAGTAGTTGGCCTGCTCGAGCGCGGTCGCTCCGCTCTCGATGTGCGCGAAGCCGCGGTACTCCGCCGAGGCGATCGCGTACGTGAACCCTTGCGGCACGTGGACGAGCACGTTGATCTGGCAGTTCTTCCGGGCCTCGAGCGCGGACGCGCCACCGCCGGCCTTGGCGGTGAAGTTCGTGTAGTGGACCGTGAAGGCCGTGTTGTCCGACGCGACGTCGGCCGACGCGGTGGCCGTGCCCGCCGGGCAGCCGGAGCCGTTGATGGTCTTGATGTCGAGCGTGATTTTTTCGGTCGGAACCGACGCCGCCGGAGAATCGACGGGTGCGACGAGGGCAGACAGAATCATGGCGGCTACGACCGACATACCGAGCATGACGCTCCTCCAAATGGGCCACGGTGCCTAGGTGGTGATGCTGATCGCGCGCGGAGAGGATCGTAGCGCGATCGCAACCTTTCCGACGGCCACTGAACGGAGTAACACGACACGCCCGAGTACGGGAAATCCATTTCCCGCAATTTCCCGTTTCGCGGGCCGGGATAAACGGAGAATCCAAGGTCAAGACTGGTCTGCACCAATGGCGTGCCGGAGCGAATACGGCGGGGTCGACCCGCCGAGCAGCGCTGCGGCGTCGAGCGTCACCGCCCCGCTCCCCCGCTCCGCGAACCGCCGCGCCACCAGCGCGCCCGGCTGCCCGACGTGGTCGGCGCGGCCCGACAGGAAGGCCCACTCGTGCTCGTCCGAACCGAAGTACAGCACCGTCGCGAACACCTCGCGGAACCTCCGCCACGCCGCACGCAGCGTCTCGTTGCGCCACAGCGTCGGGCAGCCCGCCTGGCAGGTCACCACCCCGCCGGGGGCCAGCAGCCGCGCGCAGTGCCCGAGGAAGTCCTTGCCGTACAGGCGATTGTGCTGGGCGCCGGGATCGGCGTTCTCGTCCGGCAGGTCGATCACGACCACGTCGTAGGTGTCGCCCCGGTCCCCGGCCGCGGCCAGGAACGCCCATCCGTCCTCATAGGACACCCGGATCGGGCCGTCCCCGCGCTCGGCCCGCGTCAGGTCCGCCGGGGTGTAGCCGTAAGGCAGGTGCTCGGCGCAGGCGCGCACGGCTCGGGCGTCGATGTCGACGTGGTCGACGAGCGTGGCGCCCGCGGCGACCGCCAGCTCGCAGGCGACCCCTTCGCTCGACCCGATGACGAGCACCCGCCGCACCTGCTCGGCCAGCAGCAGCGCGGGCACCATCAGCGCCTCGTGGTACACGAGCTGGCTCGCCTCGGTGCTCTGGCGCTCGCCGTCGCAGAACAGCGAAACCCCTTGCGCTGTCTTCCCGATCAGCACCTCCTGGTACGGGGTGCGCGCGTGGAACCGCACGTCGCCGACCTGCCAGACGCGGGTGAGGCCGTCGCCGACCGGTTCGTGGATCAAGGGCATCGGCGTTCTCCCCGGTGGAGGACGGACAGGTGGACCGAAGCGGCGTCCAGCGACTTCGCCAGCAACCGCAGCGCTCGCTCGGGATCGGCGCGTTCGCCGCAGGTGAAGACGTCGGCGAAGAGCGATCCGTGCTCGGGGTACGTGTGCACGGACGCGTGCGACTCGGCGAGCAGCGCGATCACGGTGGCGCCCTGCGGCGCGAAGCGCTTCGCCACGACCTCCAGGACCGTCGCGCCCGCTTCCGTCACCGCCGCCCGGAGCAGTTCGCCCAGCCGCGCTGTGTCGTCGAGCAGGCCCGGGTCGACGCCGTGCAGCTCGGCCAGCACGTGCCGCCCGGCGAACCGGCCGACCTCAGACATCGCCCCACCGCCCGACGCAGTGGGTCCGCAGCGGCTCGATCCCGTTGAACCCGACCGAGGCGTAGCTCGCGGTGTAGGCGCCGGTCCCCGGCAGCTCGAGCCGGTCGCCGGTCCGCAGCGACAGCGGCAGTTCGTACGGCGTCCGCTGGTACAGCACGTCGTCGCCGTCGCAGGTCGGCCCGGCGAGCACCACCGGCCCGGCCGGGCCGTCGTGGTGGCCGGCCGGGTCGAACCGGTAGGCGATCGCTTCGTTCTCGGCCTCGGCGAGCCCGTTGTAGCGGCCGATGTCGAGGTACACCCAGCGTCGCCCGCCCCGGTTCGCGACGAGGACCACCTCGGTCCGCAGCAGGCCCGCGTCCGCGACCAGCACCCGGCCCGGCTCCAGCAGCAGCTGGGGCGGCCCGGCCGGGAAGGACGCGTCGAGCGCCGAGGCGATCGTCTTCGCGTACGCCGTCAGCGGCGGGACGGCGGTGCGGTGCCGGGTCGCGAAGCCACCACCGAGGTTGAGCCGCGTCATCCGGACGCCGTGGGCCTCGGCCTCGCCGAACAGCTTCGCCGCCGTGGCGATCCCGATCTCCCACGCGGTGACGTCCGGCTGTTGCGACCCGACGTGGAAGGCGATGCCCGGCCGCAGCCCGAGCGCGGCCGCGCGTGCCACCAGCTCCAGGGCCTCGGCCGGTTCGCAGCCGAACTTCCGGCCGAACGGCGTCGCGGAGTCCGGCGCGTCGAGGACCACTCGGATCGACACGGCCGAGCCCGGCGCGTACCGGCCCAGGTGGTCGACGTCGGCGGGGGCGTCCGAAGTGAACTCGCGGACGCCGCGCCCGAACGCGGCGGCGATGTCGCGCGGCTTCTTGATCGGGTTGCCGTAGGCGATGTCGGCCGGGTCGGCGCCGCGGCCGAGGCACAGGGCGAGTTCGGCCGGGCCGGCGACGTCGAAGCCGATCCCGGCCGCCACCAGCGCGTCGAGCACCGGCGGCGCCGGGTTCGCCTTGACCGCGTACCGGACCAGCGCGCCGGGGAACGCCGAGCGGAACTCGCGCGCCCGGGCCGCGACGGCGTCGGTGTCGACGACCAGGCACGGGGTCGGCGGGTCCCGCTCGTCGAGGAACCGGCGGATGGGGTCGGCGCACACGGCGCCAGTGTCGCAAACGGCGTCAGACGAACCGCCACAGGTGGTCCGGTGTCCCGTTGTCGTCCCACTGCGTCACCTGGGCGCCGTCCGCGGTGGACTGCCGGTCGACCGCCATGACCTTGCCGCTGCGGACGTTGACGAGCTTCGACCAGCCACCGCCGGCGTCCACGATGCGCCAGTTGTGGTCGGGCGTGCCGTTGTCGCGGTACTGCTGCACGTGGGCACCGTTGTCGAGGCTCTGGTCGTGCACGGCCAGGACCTTGCCGCTGTTGCGGTTGACGATCCGGACGGTCCCGTCGCCGTTTTCGACGACCGCCCACAGGTGGTCGGCTGTGCCGTTGTCCGACCACTGGGTGACCTCGGCGGTGTCGGCGAGCGACATCTCCGACACGGCGAGCACCTTGCCCGACCGCTGGTTCTGGAGCTTCCGCCACACCGTCGCCGACGCCGCCGGGCGGGTGAGCAGCGCGAGGTAGCCGCCGGCGACCGGGCGGGCCTGGAAGCCGCGCTGGGTGGCGTCGGCGACGACGTACCAGTCGGTGAACGGCACGCGCTGCGGCGTGGTGTTCGCGAAGCTGTAGACGCCCTCGACCAGCGTGGTGCGGATGGTCGGCTGGTCGGTGAGCCACGCCGCGGTCCACAGCTCCCAGTCGGCCTTCGTGTAGTTGTTGCGCGGGTCGAGCAGGACGCCGTGGGCGCCCGCGTGGGACTGGTACCAGGCGGCCTCCTGGGCCGCGGCACCGAGCGGGACCAGGTCGAGGCCGAGCACGCGGTCGGCGAAGCCGTTGTACTTGAGGCTCCACGTACCGGGCTGGTCGTAGGCGAGCCGCAGGTGCGAGCCGTCCTCGGCGAGGGTCACCCACTGGCTGACGTAGCTGCGGGACGTCGACCGGTACCGCTGCGCGTCGGCGGCGTTGCCGGTCGCGGCGGCGATGATCCCCATCGCGCCGACGCCGATGATGCCCTTCAAGGCGAGGTTCGCGCTGTGGGCGATGAAGCCGGTGAAGTCGTCGGTCTGGTTCTGGAAGCCCGGGTCGAGGGTGTTGGCGACCAGGTACTCCGCCCACTGCCGCAGGATCCGGTAGTGGCTGTTCGCGAAGGCGAGGGCCTCGGCCGACGGGAGGCGCTGTACCAGCGCGGCCGCCATGATCAGCAGGTTGGCCGACTCCTCGACCGGCATGCTCTCCTCGTTGCCGTCGTTGTGCCCGGTGGCGTCCGGGTAGTGGGTACCGAGGTCGTGCTCGGCGAACGGCATCGGCCAGCCGCCGCGCTCGGCGTAGTCCAGCAGCGGCTCCAGCAACAGCCGCAGGTAGGCGGGCGAGAGGTAGAGGTAGGCCGGGAACGCCGGGTAGGTGACGTCCACTGTGGACATGTTGCCGTTGGAGGAGATCTCCTTGAGGAACGCCCACGGCGCGCCGCCCCGGTCGACCAGCTCGGTGCCGCCGAACGCCTGGCGCAGCGCCAGCGCGCAGATCCCGGCGTAGTGCTCGCCGGTGCTGCCGCCACCGGCCGCGGCGACGGCGTCGTCGTGCAGGCGCCGGTCGATCGCGGTGGCGGCCGACAGCGCGGCGGCGTAGTCGTTCGCGAACCAGACGGCCATGTCCTGCCAGCTGCCCCAGTAGTGCGTCCACCAGGGCCGCAGCTCGGTGCCGAGGTAGCGGACCGCGGGGGTGCGGACGTGCCCGATCGCCACCGTGAAGGGCGCCGACGTGCCACCGGCGGGGATGGTGCCGAGGTCGGAGTTGAAAGCCAGCACGGGCCAGCGGTCGCTGATCGCGCGCGGCTGCGCGGTGTCGCTCGTGCCGGGCAGGACACCCTGTCCGGCCGAGGCGGCGCGGACGACGGTGTCCTGCCCGATCTGCCAGCTGGTGCCGGACGTCGGCGCGGCCAGGACCAGCGAGCCCCAGCTCGCCTGGTCGCCGTTTTCCTGCAGTACTCCCGGGCTCGCCGGGGTGCAGCTGAGCAGGGTGTAGCCGCCGGACTGCTGCTGCGTCCAGGTGACGGGGGTCGAGGTGTTGCCGTGCACCCACTCGGCGGAGGCGTCGAAATGCAGGTCGACGGCGTGCGCACGGCCGTCGGCGCTGGCGGCCTGGATGGTCACGTAGCCGAAGGGGACGCACTGGCGCTGCAGGTTCGCCGGATCGACCGGCGAGAAGAACGTGACGGTGAGGTTCACGCCACCGCCGTTCAGGACGTAGCTCGAGCGCGTGCCGGTGACCTGCAGGCTCACCTGGGTCATCGGGGTGAGCGCGGGCCCGGACGGCAGGGCGGGCGCACCGGCGAAGACGTAGGCGGCGCCGTCGATGCGGGCGAGGCCGCACAGCGCGGTGATGTGGCCGGTCCAGAAGCTCGACCAGGTACCGGGGAGGTTGTCGGCGGGCTGCCAGGTGGACAGGTAAGGCGAGCGGACGATGAGCGGAGTGGCGGGCGGCCGGATCGGGCTGAAGGTCCCGGCGGCCGCGGCCCCGGGCAGCCAGAGCGCCGCGGCGACGGCGGCGGCCGAGCCCCCGGCGAGGCGGAGCAGGTCGCGGCGGGTGAGGTGAGCGCGTTCTGGGGAGGACATCGGTGGCCCCTTCCACGGCGGGCGAGCCGAACGGCGGACAACGCACTTTTGCATCGTTGGTACAACGTTGTAAATCCGCCGATGGTCGGTGCGCGCGGTGGCACCGGACCAGTGAAGCCGCAGGTCCGGTGCGCTTCCGAAGCGCCGCGAACGCCTCGGCCCGGCGAGATGGCGCCCGGCTCAGCCCCTCGACCCGCGATCGGCCTTGGCGCGCGGCTGGAGCCGCCCGGACCAGGCCACGCGGCGCGGACGATCCGACGGCGGCCACACGTACGGCAGATCCGGCGGCACACCCGGGAACTGCGCGCGGTAGTGGTCCGGGTCCTTCCGCACGAGCGCGGACTGGTGGCTGCGGTGCAGCGCCTCGTCACCCAGCCAGGGCGGGACGTCTCCGGCCGCCGTCAGCTCGGCCTGCGTCCGGATCACCGTGCCCCCCGACCGAGTGAACTCGTCGGCCAGCTTCGCCGCGCACGTGTCGGCTCCACCCGAGGCGCACCACACCGCGCAGACCTCGAGGCCGTAGCGCGTCAACGCCTCCTCGTACCCCGTCCACATCTTCGCCGCCGGGTGGTGGCGCCAGCCGTAGCCGGGGATCACCAGGGCGCGCAGGACCTGCAGCGCCTCCACGCGCTGCTTGCCGAGCCGGCGCCGGTCGAGCGTGCGAGCACTGGCGGCGAAGTCGGCACAGGGCAGGAACGTCTGCATCGACGCCGGGTTACCCGGCCGCCGGTGTCCCACACCCCTTCGCGGCCCCGACCGGGATCGAAGCCGCGAAGGGGCGACGACACTCACCGGCGGCCGACGTGTCCACGAGCCGTGACCGCCGCTTCGGGTTCGACGGTCACCCGCGGGCGCAGGGGCAGGTTTTCCAGCCCCTCGACGTCGAGCACCAGGAACCAGTGGGCGTTGGCCGGGATGTGGATCTTGAACATCGGTGCGGTGGCCACCCCGCCGTGCATCCGGTAGTACTGCCGGCGCCGGTAAGCCTGGAAGTTGACCTTGGTCAGCAGCCTGACGTTGGCCATCGCGTCCAGGCGGATGGTGACCACCGCGTCTCTTCGCACCTTCCCCAGGTCGAACACCTTCGCTTCCATTGCGTCCCTCTTCCAAGCGTGATTTCCGATTCGGGTTCTTGCGGTCGCGGGCAGCGCGAAACACGCCGCGGAGCGCACGACGGGGCGGAAGAACGGGACGGGACTAACCCGGGCCGGTGCCCGGCTCGCAGGGCCGCCAGAGCGGCACGAAGACCTCGTGCGCCCGCGTGAAGACCCTGAAGTCGCGGGGCCCGTGGCCGGAAGTCAGGAAAGCGGGCGGAATCGGCGACCCGCCACCGCAGCCGACATCGGACGGCGCGGGCGGCACCGGAGCCGGCGGCGGCACGTGCCCGGGAATGCCGGCAGGACCTCCCGTTCGGAGTGCCGAGGCGGGTGCGCGGTGCGAGGCGGCCCCGCGGTCCCGTCCGGACGCCATCGGCCGCGCCACATCGGCCGGCTGGACTGCGGCGCGAACGAACTTCCCTGACGGCAGAGGGGTGACCGCCGCACCACCGGAGGGCACCACCGGATCGGCCGGGTGGATCAGCTTGATCTGCCGGGCCGGCTGGGCGCCGGGTTCACGGCCGGCCGGGCCGGTTACGCCGGTCACCGGCGCGACGATGGGCAGGTCGGCGGCGACCGGGGCGAGGAGGCCCGTCAGCCCGGGAGTGGTGGAGCCGAGCACGGGGCGGACGAGCCCGCCGACGGCGCCGGTCACCGGAGCGACAAGCCCGGCCACCGGCCGGGTCAGGGGCGCGAGGACCGGTTCGACCGAACGCACGACTTCCGACACGGGCGCCAACGCACCGGTCACGGGCGAGGCCACAGCACCGACAACCCCAGAAACCGGCGCGACGACCGGCTTCACGGAAGCCACCACCGGCGACACCACCGCCGCGGCAGCACCGGCCACGGGCGAAACGACAGCTCCTGCGGCCCGCGACACCGGCGCGACAACCTGCTTGGCGGAAGCCGCCACTTGCGACACCACCGCGCCTGCAGCGCCGGTCACCGGCGAAACCGCAGCACCCGCAGCCCGCGACACCGACTCGGCGGAACGCACCACGCGCGACACCGGCTCCCCCACGACCGAGGCGCCGACCGCAGACGGGACAGCAGCTCCCGACCCCGGACCCACCACCGCACCACCGGTGCCGATCCCAGGCGGGACAACAACTCCCGCCGCCCGCCCCGCCACCGCGGCAGCCGCGGCCCGCGGAGTCACAACCGGGCGCGCCGCCGCGGTACCGGCCGCGCTCCGCCCGACAGTCCCGCCGTCCACTCGCCGCTCGGCGGCCGCGGCCGTCCCTCCGGCCTGGGCCGGCTCACCCAGCACCACGCCGATCGGGTCCGGGAGGGCGGGCAGCGTGGCCGCGTCGGCGTGGGATGACGTCAGCCATGACACCAGCCAGAAGCCCGCCACGGCTCCGGCCAGTACCAGCAGCCGGCGCGCGGCGACCGATGCGCCGCCCACGTCGCGAGCCCCGGTCACGTTGGCGAACCTCCAGATGCTTGAGCAGGTCTGGGACGTACCCTCCAACGCGGCACCCCACACCCGCGCTACGGGCCGCTCGTCGCTTCCACTCGTCCGGACTAGTCCTTCGGTGTCAGCAACCCTGAGGGACACGGCCAGTCGGCGGAGGACGATCCGCCAGTCGACCGGTCCGCGATGCGTCTTGGCGAAATCAGGCTTCCTGAGAGCGGCGGTGGCCGGACAGCGCGCCGAGCGCGGTGACTCCGTGCTGCAGCCCTTCCCGGAACGTCGCGCGCTGGCCCGGGCTCATGTCGGCGAGCAGGGCCTGCTCCACCTCCGCGACCGGCGGCGCGCAGTCGGCGAGCAGCGCCCGGCCGGCGTCGGTGAGACCGGCGAGCAGGACGCGCTTGTTGTCCGGCTTCGGCGTCCGCGCGATCAGCCCGCGCTTTTCCAGGGCCAGCACCATTTCGTGCATGGTCTGCGGGCGCAGGAACGACCGGCGGGCCAGCTGCGCCGACGAAAGCGCCCCGCTGGCTTCGAGCACGGTCAGCGCCGTGTACTGCAACGTCGTGAGCCCGAGCGGCCGCAGCGCGTCGTCCAGCAGCGCCCTGATCACCAGCTCGAGCCGCTTGACCAGGTACAGGGTCAACGGCGCACCGGCTGGCTGCTGCTGGGCGGAAGTGCTCACGCCGCCCATCATGGCACCTTCCGCGCCGCCGGGCAGGGGCGCCCGGCGGCTATGCTCCGATCATGGACCACGGCCGGCAGACGCGCGTGCGGCAGGCGCTCGACTCCTTCTTCGGGCCGGCGGAACCCCCGTCCGAACCACAGGTCCTCGACCTCTTCCGCCGCACCGCGGAGACCGTGCCCGCGTACCGAAAGTTCCTGCGGGAGCACGGAATCGCGCCGGATAACGTCACCACGATGGCCGATTTCCGGCGGCTGCCGCTCGTCGACAAGGCGGGCTACCACCGGAAGTACCCGCTGCCGGAACTGTGCCGCGGCGGGACTTTCGCGGGCTGCGACATGATCGCCGTTTCGTCGGGCTCCAGCGGTCACCCGACCGTGTGGCCGCGGGCCCTCGAAGACGAGCTGCACGTGGCCCGGCGGTTCGAGCAGGTGCTCGTGGACGCCTTCGAAGCCGACCGGCGCGGCACCCTCGCCGTCGTCTGCTTCCCGCTCGGCACCTGGGTCGGCGGGCTCTTCACCACCGCGTGCGTGCGCCACCTCGCGGCCAAGGGCTGCCCGATCACCGTGGTGGCGCCGGGCAACAACAAGGCCGAAATCCTGCGGGTGCTGCCCGAGCTGGCGCCGCACTTCGAGCAGGTCGTGCTGCTCGGCTACCCGCCGTTCGTCAAAGACGTCGTCGACACCGGGCTCGCCGAGGGCGTCGACTGGCCCGCGTACGCGATCAAGCTGGTGCTGGCGGGCGAAGTGTTCAGCGAGCAGTGGCGGGACCTGATGGCTCAGCGCGCCGGGATCGCCGACCCGGTCCGGGACATCGCGTCGCTCTACGGCACGGCCGACGCGGGGGTGCTCGGCACCGAAACCCCCTTGTCCGCGGGCATCCGCCGGTTCTTCGCCGGCCGCCCGGACCTGGCGCGGGAGGTCTTCGGCGACGCGCGGCTGCCGACGCTGGTGCAGTACGACCCGGCGAGCCGCTTCTTCGAGGTGCACGAGGGCACGCTCGTCCTCACCGCCGACGGCGGCATCCCGCTCGTCCGCTACCACATCGCCGACGACGGCGGGATCCTGCCGCACGCCGAGCTGCTCGCCTTCTGCGCCCGGCACGGCTTCACGCCGCCGGCCGGCCCGGAGCTTCCGTTCGTGTACGTGTTCGGCCGTTCGCTGTTCACGGTGTCGTTCTTCGGCGCGAACGTGTACCTGGAAAACGTCACCGTGGGCCTGGAACAGCCCGGCATCAGCGACACCGTGACCGGCAAGTTCGTCATCGAGGCCATCGAGGACACCGACCGGGACCGGCGGCTGCTGATCACCGTCGAGACCGCGCCGGGGGCGAGCGCCGACGCCGGGCGGATCGCGGAATCCGTGCGCGCGCAGCTGGTGCGGCTCAACAGCGAGTTCGCGCACTACGTCCCGCCGGAGCGGCAGCTGCCCGATGTCGTCCTGCGGCCCGCGGGCGATCCCGAGTACTTCCCGGCCGGGGTGAAGCACCGGTACACGCGGCGGTCCTAGGGCCGGGCGAGCTTGCGGAACCGTTCGCGCCGCTCGCCGGCCGACGAGCCGTCGGCGATGTCGTCGTCGAACCACGCGCTGAGCTCTGTCCACAGCTCGGCGCGGGCCGCGAAGCCGCTGTCGGTGACCAGCGCGGCTTCGAGCTCGGCGATGTCGGCGACCAGGTGGTCGAGGCGCTGGTCGCACAGCCGCACGTACTCCCGGACGACGATGTTCGCGTCGAAGCCGGTCTTCGCGCGCGGGCCGGCCGCGCCGCGCAGCTGGGCGTGCAGCCGTTCCTCGCAGTACAACGGGAACCCGGAGATCGAGCCCGGGTAGCCGCACTCGGCCGCCCACTCGCGGAACGCGCAGATCGCCTGGTAGCGGGTGTACCAGTCCTGCTTGCCGGCGGCGAGCTGGGTGAGCTTCCGCCAGGCGTCGCGGTCGGCCGAGCGCCAGCGGTCGAGGGTGCGGGCGTCCGGCGGTGCGGGCTCGAGGGCGCGGGTCCGCCAGAAGTGCGCGCGGCAGGCGGCGATCTCGCCGACGAGCTGCCGGACGTAGCTCACCTGCTCCCAGACGTGGGCGCGCTGCGGCCGCAGCGGCGCGGCGCGGTCCGGGGAGAAGGTGATCATCTCGAAGACCCGGAACAGCTCGTGGCCGCGCAGCGCGGCCAGGTCGGGGTCCTCCCCCATCACCCACGAGCGCCGTTCCGGCAGCCGTCCGCTGTGGCTGATCGTCGC
The DNA here is from genome assembly GCF_040640995.1 of Amycolatopsis sp. NPDC021455. NCBI lineage: Bacteria > Bacillati > Actinomycetota > Actinomycetes > Pseudonocardiales > Pseudonocardiaceae > Amycolatopsis > Amycolatopsis sp. NPDC021455. The sequence continues at coordinate 36,434 of NZ_JBFACT010000039.1, forward strand.
GGCGTGGTACAGCTCGCGCACCGCGCGGCGGGCCACCTCGTCGCGGGCTTCGCCTTCGAGACGCGGGTTGCGGGCGTGGTCGCGGAGATCCCGTTCACCACGGGGACCGACCTCGAGCATGGCGACGGCGTACACGCTCGCGGCGTTGTAGCACTCCTCCCACGACCTGCGGGTCCCGGCGGCTTCGACGGTGGCGTCGAGGGCCCGCGGATCCGGCGGCCAGCGCCGGTCCGGGCAGGCGTCGGCCAGCCGCACGCGGCTGCCGGGGTAGGCGGGCCGCGGTTCGGGCACCGCGCCGGTGCCCGGATCGACGTCCGCCATCGCGCGCCGCAGCACCGCCCAGACCAGCGACAGGTCGAGCGCGCGGTTCGTCAGCTGACGGCGGCTGCGGCGCCAGCGCCGCCAAAACCGGCCGTAGTCCTCTACGAGCCGTTCGATTTCGTACTGCGACAGCGCGCAGAAGTAGGACCGCATCTCGGCGGCGCGCTGGTTGTACTCGGCCAGCTGCTCCGGCGTCGCCTCGTGGACGAGGAGCTCCTCGACCGGGACACGCAGCACGCGGCGGTGCAGTTCGAGCCGGTCCGCCCGCGGGCTCGCCTTCGGCCCGGTCCGGACGTCCAGGTCGACGTAGCGGCGGAAGCGCAGCTCGATCGCCGCCCGCAGTTCGGCGCGGCGCTGGGCCCGCGCGTCGCCGGGGGTGCCCGCGGTGGTGCGCCGCACCCACCACGAACCGGCCACGGAGTCGCCGTGGCCGAGGACGAGCGCGTGCCGGTAGCGGGCGATCAGCAGGGCGACGTCGCGGCCGCGGCCGTGGCGGCGGGGCTGGCGCGCGAAGTCGGGGCCGATCCACCACCGGGCGAGGGCCGGGTGACCGCGGCTGCAGACGGTGATCACGTCGTCGTACGTGGCGAGCGCGTCGAGGTGCAGGTCGAGCTGTTCCTGCAGGGCGGCGATTTCGAGTCTGATGTAGACGTTGGACGGGTCGAGGCTGACCGCGCGGTAGTACTCGGCGAGGGCTTCGTCGTAGCGGCGGTAGGTGATGAAGTGGTTGGCGCGCTGGTAGGCGTCGAAGAGCTCGTAGGGGATCTTCGCGTCGCGCCAGGCGGCCCAGTGGATGTTCGTGCGGACGTAGGCGCTGCGCGGGATGACCAGCGCGGCGACCGCGTTCGCGGCGCGGTGCAGCACGCGCGGCCAGTTCTCGTCCTCGATCACCAGCGGGCTCGCGGCGAAGCGCGGGACGCGGACGAGCTCCAGGATGAGCTGGTGGCGGCCGGGGGTGTTGCCGGGGCGGACGGTGCCGGTGACGGTGAACGCGGCAGGTGGCTGCGCGAGGCGGATCAGCTTGGTGACGGCCTTCCACCAGCCGTCCGCGGAGTCGCCGGCGTGCTCGACGATCTGGATGAAGTCGTACGAGGTCCCCGCCCCCGGGACGGATGTCGGGGTGTAGAGGCGGGAGTCGTTGAGGAACCGCTTGAAGGTGGCGGTCAGCTCGACCGCGGAGTCGATCTCGCGGTCGTGGCTGTCCGGCGGCCGTTCGTCGACGAACAGCCGGATGTCGATCTGGTTGGCCCGGTAGGCGGCGGTTTCGAGGCGCGCCCGGCCGGTGAAGTACAGCGTGAGGACGACGGAGACGAGCACGACGGACGTCTGGAGCACGGTCCAGGTCACGACACTGGCGACCTTCGGATCCCGGACGAACGTCCAGGTCTGGAAGAACGGCAGGTAGGGCACGACGGCGAAGCCGGCCGCGACGAGCCCGGCCGTCACCGCGGCGAGCCACCACCGGATCCGGTGCGCTTCCGGCAGCTCGGCCTGGTCGAAACCCCGGTGTCGTCGTGCGGACACCATCGATCACCCCCCTTCGTGTCAGAGTACTCGCGGAGGGGGTGCGATTCGTTACGGGCCGTGATCCGCGAGGTCGGCGATCACCTGGGCGTGGCACGGTTCGGGCACGCACCAGCACCCGAGCCGCCGGCCGCGCAGCTCCGGCAGCAGGGCGAGCAGGTCCGGCCGGGCGAGGAGGTACTCGCGGTACTTGGCGAGAACTTCCTCGCGGGAGCCGTCCGGGCCCGGCCGGAACGGGCTGGCGAGCTTCGAGCCTGCGAGGTGCCAGCCACCGCGGTGCATCGCCCGCCCGACGTAGACGACGTCGGCGTACTCCGGGTCGTCCCGGTGCCCTTTCAGGTTGACGACCGTGGTCGCCATGGCGTCCCTCCTCGCATTCCCGGTGCTTCCGTGGACGGTTTTGTCGGTGCTCGGCGATAGAGTGGAAATCGGGGGCTCCCACGCGCCCATGTCGGCCACTTTACTTGACCCACAAGGAAAATCACGTCTTCGGCGCGCCTGGAGGCCGCCTCGATCGTTTCACCGGATTCAGCGATTTTTATTCGCACGCCTGTTCGGTAGCGTCGTTGCCATGACCACTACGACTCTTTCCTCCGAGCACCCGCACCGCACTACCGTCTTCATCGCCGGACGCCGACCGCGCGCGGGGCGGCGTCCCACCGGACCGGGATCCCAGCCGTCCACCCGGCGATCCCCGGTGGTCCATCTAGTGCATATGCACTATGCTGAAGGCCTACGGTTGAGCCGTCAGCCGCTGCCGGACGTTCCGCGCCCGGGCCGGCAGGATGCCTCTCCGGCACGCCGTCCCGCCACGTCCGGTCCGCCCCCGCTGCCCGACGAAAGGGTGTGCCGCGATGGTTCCCCAGCCACGCTCGGCCGACCGAGAGCTCACCACCACCGACTGGCTGAACGCCGGCGGTCACATGTCGCTGCGCGTGCTGCGCCCCGGACTCCACACCGTGATCGTCGAGGTCACCGGCGAAATCGACCTCAGCACCGCGCGCCGCCTGGACGAGGTCCTCCAGGCCCGCATCCGCAGCCAGGTCGACGAGGTCGTCATCGACCTCTCCGCCGTCACGTTCTTCTCGGTCGCCGGGCTGAACTCGCTGCTGCGGGCCCAGCTGCTCGCCGACACGGCCGGGGCACACCTCACGGTGGACGCCGGGCAGTCGCGCGCGGTGCGGCGGCTGTTCACGCTGCTCCCGACGGACTTCGACGGCGTCTCGAACGTCCGGCCGGTCCGCTGACCGCTCGCGAAGACGCGCTTTACGAAGACGCGCCTTACGAAGACGACTGACCACCCAGCCGCCGGACGGCCTCGACGATCGCGCTGTTCGGCGCGCCCTTCACCAGGTATTCGGTGACGCCGGCGGCGGCGAGCCCGGCGATCGACGCCCGGTCCGCGTAGGCGGAGAAAGCGAGGATGGCGGTACCCGGGCTGCACCGGGCGATTTCGCGGGCCGCCCTGGCACCGCCACCGCCCGGCATCCGGACGTCGAGGACGGCGACCGCGGGGCGGTGCCGCTCGGCGAGCCGGATCGCCTCGTCGACGTCGCCGGCGACCGCGACCACGGCGATGTCGGACTCGGAGTCCAGGACTTCCCGGAGGACGTCGCGGATCATCACGTCGTCGTCGGAGATCAGCACCCGCAGCTCGGTCATGGTTCGAGTCCCGTCGCGTCGGGCAGGATCGGCAGCCAGAACTCGACCGTCGTCCCTTCGCCGGGTGTGCTGGTCACCGAAAGCCAGCCGTGGGCGGCTTCGGCCCGTTCGTGCATTTCGACCATCCCGAAGTGGCCCGCGCCCGCGTCTCCCCCGGCCGTGCCGACGCCGTCGTCGGTGATCCGCACGAGCGTTCCGTTGTCTACAGTGGACAGTGTGACGCCGACCCTGGTGGCCCGGGCGTGCTTGTGGACGTTGCTGAGCGCCTCCTGGCAGATGCGGTACACGGTGATCGCCGCTTCCGGCGACGGCTCGGCCGTCAGTTCGTCACGCACCGAGTGCGCCAGCCCCCAGCGGCCGGCGACGTCGTCGACGTAGGCCGACACCGCCTCCACCAGCCCGTGCCGGTCGAGTTCCGGTGGCCGCAGGCGGGACACCAGGCCGCGCAGGCGGGCGATGGCCGCCTGCACCGACTCGTCGAGGCTGCCGACGGCGCTCGCCTGCGGTTCCGGCAGGCGGGAAGCCAGCAGCTGCAGGCGCATGCCGACGGCCACCATGGACTGGATCGACTCGTCGTGGACGTCCCAGGCGATCCGGCGCCGCTCCACCTCCTGCGCCTCGACCAGGTGCCCGACCAGCCGCCGGCGTTCGCGCAGGGCCTGCTCGGCGTTGCGGCGCTCGGTCATGTCACGGGTGACCTTGCCGAAACCGTGCAGGCGGCCCTGCTCGTCGTACAACGCGGTGATCACCACGTTGGCCCAGAACCGGGTGCCGTCCTTGCGCAGCCGCCACCCCTCGTCCTCCAGCCGGCCCTGCTCGACCGCGACCTCCAGCTCCCGCGCCGGTTTTCCCGCGGCCACGTCCTCGGCCGGGTAGAACACCGAGAAGTGCTTCCCGATGATCTCCGCGGCCGTGTATCCCTTGATCCGTTCCGCACCGGCGTTCCAGCTGGAAATCCGGCCTTCGGTGTCCAGCATGAAGATGCCGTAGTCCTGGACGGTCTGCACCAGCAGGCGGAACCGCTCTTCGCTCTCCCGCAGCGCCAGCTCGGCCATGCGGCGTTCGGTCATGTCGCGGGTGACCTTGCCGAAGCCCTGCAATCGTCCCTGCTCGTCGTACAACGCCGTGATCACCACGTTCGCCCAGAACCGGGTGCCGTCCTTGCGCAGCCGCCACCCCTCGTCCTCCAGCCGGCCCTGCTCGACCGCGACCTCCAGCTCCCGCGCCGGTTTTCCCGCGGCCACGTCCTCGGCCGGGTAGAACACCGAGAAATGCTTCCCGATGATCTCCTCCGCCGCATACCCCTTGATCCGCTCCGCACCGGCGTTCCAGCTCGAAATCCGGCCTTCGGTGTCCAGCATGAAGATCGCGTAGTCCAGTACTCCCTGCACCAGCAGGCGGAACCGGCCGTCGTCCGGCCGGCGCGCGTCGTCCATGCGGTCACTTTGCCGGATCGCGCCCGGTCCGGCACGCCATGGCCTCCGGTGCTCAGCCGGCGAGTTCGGCGGACGTGGCGGGCAGCGCACACCAAACCAGCTTTCCCCGGCCGTGGCGCGCGGTACCCCACGCCGAAGACAGGCGTTCGACGAGGGCGAGACCCCAGCCGCCGTCGGCGCCCGCGGGCCGCCGGGCGGGCAGCGCCGGGCTGTCGTCGAAGACCTCGATGCGGAGCTCCGCGCCGGTCACACTCAACCGGAGGACCGGGTTCCCGCCCGCGTGCTGCAGGGCGTTGGTCGCGAGCTCGGTGACGATCAAGAGCGCGTCGTCGACCGAGACCTCACTCGCCCAGGCCAGCAGCGTGAGCCGGGTGAACCGGCGCACGGCGGCCAGTTCGGCCGCCACGTCGGTCAGGGTGCACTCCGCGGTGAGCGGGGCAGGGATGTTCACGGTCCCAGCCTGGCCGACGGCGCCGGGCCGCGCGAGATGCAAACCACCACCGCGCGCCTGGTGCAGGTGCATCAGCCGATGAGGCCCTCCCGGCGGGCGACGGCGACCGCTTCGAGCTTCGACCGCGCGCCGAGCTTCTCCAGTACCCGCTGCACGTGGTTGCGCGTGGTGTTGCGGGACACGCCCAGGCGCCGGCCGATCTCGTCGGTCGTCGCGCCCTCGGCGAGCAGGTCGAGGGTTTCGCGCTCGCGCGCGGTCAGCGCCGAGCCGCCGGCGGGGCCCCGGCCGGTGAGCCGGTCGAAGACGCCGGGCAGCAGCTCCGGCTCGAAGACCACGGCGCCGGCGGCGACGTCCCGCACGGCGGCCTCCAGCTTGCCGAGCTGGGACGACTTGAGCAGGAGGCCCGCGCCGCCCGCCTGCGCCACCTGCACGGCGACCGCCGGGGTGGCGTCGCCGGTCAGCACCAGCACCCGCGCGCCGGCCGAGCCGAGCTCCGCGATGACGCCGAGGGCGTCGCCGTCGGCCAGCCGCCGGTCCAGCACCACGACGTCCGGGGCGTGCTCGCGCGCGTCGGCGACGGCTTCCGCCCGCGAGCGGGCGCGGCCGACCACGGTGATCCCGTCGGCGCGGTCGAGCGCGAGCTGCAGCGCCTCCGCCACCATGTCGTGGTCCTCGACGAGGAGGACGCGGACGGAATCGGGCTCATCGGCGCTGCTCACGGGTTCCCTCACTGGACGGGTGGCTGACGGCCCATCCTAGGCGCTCGGCGCCTCCGGTGCGGTGCCGCGGATCACCACGCCGGCGAACTGGGCCGCAACAGCCCTTCGGGGCCGGTGGCCGGCAGCCAGTCGAGGAGGTCTTCGTGGTGGCCCGCGCGCCGGAACACCGGCGGGCGGAAGGAACCAGCCGGTGGCCCGGCGATCCGCAGCACCTCGAGGAACCGGGCGACCGCGCGCGGCGGCGGCAGGATCTGGGGGCCGCCGAGGTAGGCGAACACCTTCGCCGCGCCCCCGCCCGCGGGCTCGGCGACCGCCGACCAGCCGTGCACCTCGTCCCAGATCAGGGCCAGGTCGTGGCCCGGCCGGTCCGGGAGGGTGCGGTCCAGGGCGATGTACCCCGACGTCGGCACGTCGAGGTCGAGCGAACACGACTCGAAGCCGACGCCGACGGCCCGGGCGACCCGGGCGAGGTAGGCACGCAGTCCCCGGGCGAAGTGGTACTCGATGTCCCTGCCGAAGCCGATGAGCGTGTTCATGGTTCCGCCTCCCGCACCCGCTGCAGGCCGGAATACCCGATTCGGGGCGCGATCACACTTTCGGGTTCGATGCGGCTTATTCCTCGATCGCCCCGCCCACGGCGCGCAGGTGCGCGCGGAAAGTCAAGGCCGGATCGGTTTCCCGGGCCGCCAGGAATTCACCGAACCGGACCTGACGGCGCAGCGGCTCGCCGCCGCGGATCCGGTCGGCCTGGCGGCGCTCGGTGTCGCGGATCCCCTCCGCCAGCCCGAAGAGCTCGCCCGCGCGGGCCAGCGGGACGAAGAGGACGCCGTCGTCGTCGCCCAGCACGAGGTCCGACGGCCCGATCCGCCAGGTGCCGACGATCGCTTCGGCCAGCCCGCCGTCGACGCGCGGGCCGAGGCCGAGCGGGCCGGTCGGGATCGAGCCGAGGCTGAACACCGGCAGCCCGATGGCCTGGATGTCCGCGGTGTCGCGGTGCAGGCCCCAGATCACCACCCCGGCGAGCCCGGCGGCGCGTGCCTCGAGCACCACGAGGTCGCCGACGCAGCTTTCGTCGAGGCGGCCGCCGTTGTCGACCACCAGCACGCCGCCTTCGGGAGCGCCCTCGAACGCCTCCAGGAAGACGTCGACGCTGCCGACGTGCCGGGCGGGCACGGCCGGTCCGCACAGGCGGCTGCCCGGGACCACCGCACGGGTCGGCGCCGGGGCGCAGCGCACCGGGAGCCCGGCGCGGATGCAGGCGTCGGCGAGGTGGGCGGTGGTCAGCGTCGCGAAGCGCTGCCTGAGTCCTTCGTGCTCCATGCCGCGAACCTAGCCAGCGTCCCGGGTTTCGCGGGTCAGCCACGCGAGGTACTCCGCGCTGCCGCCGACGATCGGGGTGGCGATCACCTCGGGCAGGTCGTAGCCGTGCAGCTGCCCCAGGCGCTCGGTGAGCGCCGGCACGCGGTCCGCGGTCGTCTTGATCTCGACGCGCCACTCCTGATCGGTCCGCACCGCGCCGTCCCACCGGTAGACGCTGGTGATGGGGCCGACGACCTGGGCACAGGCCCCCAGCCGGGCTTCCACCGCCCGCGCGGCCAGCTCCCGCGCCGCCGGCTCCGAGTCGGTCGTGGACGTCACGATCACGTGCTCTGCGGTCATGCCGTGAGGCTACTGGCTCAGGGTGTCGGCTTCGCGCTCGTCGTGTCCGTCGTGGTGGTGGGCGTGGTGGTCGTCGTGGGTGTCGTGGTGCGGGTCGGCGTGGTGGTCCGGGGCGGTGTCTTGTGCCTGGTCGTCGCCGGCGGGTTCGTCCGCGGGGGCACGACCGTCGCGTGCGTCGTCTGCGGTTCCTCCGGCGACGCCAGCGTCACCAGGGTCGGCGTCTCGCTCTCCGCGCTCGTGGCCGGCGTCGTCGTGGTGCCGGACGGCCTGCCGCCGGAACTGCTCACCGCGACGGCCACCCCGCCGATCGCCACGACCGCCACCGCGCACAGGCCGATGACGACCCCGCGGCGCGAGGCCCGCCGTCCCGGGGTCGGGCCGCCGGCCTTGCCGCGCCCCAGCGAGGGCGGCGGTGCGCCCGCTCCGAACCCCGGGCCGGCCTGCACCCGCGTCTCCTCCCGCGGCGCCGGCACGCGCGGCGCGGCGGGCTGCGGGGGCGGCGCGACGGGCCGGATCGCCGGGTGCGACTGCGTCGCCTGCACCAGCCCCGACCGTCCGGAGGCCAGCGCGGCGGCGCCGAGCGCGACGCCGTACTTCGGGTGGATGTCCACGGCGGTCGGCCTGCCGAGTTCGGCCGACACCAGCTGGGACACCAGCGGGATCCGCGACGACCCACCGACCAGCAGCACCGCGCCGAGATCGGCCGGGCGGAGGTTCGCCGAGCGCAGCGCGCGGTGCAGCGAGCCGATCGTCGCGGTGATCGACGGGCGGATCATCTCCTCGAACTCGCCCCGGGTCAGCCGGACCTCCGTCTGCACCGACGGCAGCAGCACCGGGACGGCGGTTTCGGTGTCGGCGGACAGGGCTTCCTTCGCCAGCACGCATTCCTGGCGCAGCCGCACGACCGCGGCCACCGCCCCCGCGTCGTCGGGGTCGATCTGCGACAGCTTCCCGTCGAGCGCCCGGTCGACGTGCCCGAAGACGGCTTCGTCGAAGTCGACGCCGCCGAGGCCCTCGATGCCTTCCGGGGTCCCGAGGATCTCGAAGCCGCCGCCGCGCTTGCGGAGCACGGTCGCGTCGAAGGTGCCCCCGCCGAGGTCGTACACCGCGACGACGGCGCCGTCGTCCAGGCGTTCCTGGGCCGCGTAGTGCGCCGCCGCCGCTTCGGGCTCGGTGATCAGGGCGACGCGGTCGATCCCGGTCAGCCGCGGCACTTGCTCGAACAGCTCCCGCTTGTACGGCCCCCAGTTCGCCGGGTGGGTCAGGGTGATCCGGTCCGGGCGGCCGCCCTGCTGCCCGGTGACCGTCCGGACCACGTACCCGAGCAGGTGGGCCATCAGCGACGCGACCGAATGCGGCGCGCCGCCGAGCAGCACCGGCGTCGGATCGCCGAGGCGCCGCTTGAACTCCCGCGCCACGCGGTCGGGTTCGACGGCCGCACGCCGGCTCGCCGCGTCCCCGACCAGCACCCCGCCGTCGGCCCGCAGCAGCACCACCGACGGGATGGCCGCCGTGCGGTCGCCGAGCGACACCATTTCGACGTGGCCGGCACTGTCGACGGCAGCGGCCGTGAAGGTCGTGCCGAGGTCGATGCCCAGTCCGTAGCCCATGTCAGCCTCCGCCGCCGGTGTGCGCGTGGTCCAAAGTCGGGTGTTCCTCCGGAACCTGCACCGGTTCCGGGTCTTCGAGGTGGTCGTGGTGTGTTTCGTGCTCCGGCGGCGGCTCCGCCGACGGCAGTTGCTCGGGCGGCGGCGGGGCTTCGGGCGGCGGCTCGTCCGGCACGCGGCCGTGGTCCGGCAGGTGGCCCACGTCCGGCTTGGGGCCGGGCTCGTGCCGCGGCGGTGGCTCGAAGGGGTGCTCCTGCTCGGCCGGGTGCGGCCGGGCGCCCGTCACCTCTCCGGCGTCGTGGTGCTTCGGCTCGGGCTCGGTGACGAAGCTGTGCTTCGGCGCCGGGTGCTCGGCGAGCGAGTTCGAGGCGGCCAGCGTCGTCGTCTCGACGGCGACCGGAGGCGGTGTCGTGTCCACTGTGGACGGCTGACGGCCGAACGTGACGACCGGTGGCGACGGCGGCCCGGGCAGCGACGGTGCCGGAGCGGTGACCGAGGTGGTCACCGTGGTGCCGCGGGCCTTGTCGCCGACGGTCTCCGTCTGGTGGATGGCCGGCCCGGCCGGCTCCCCGAAGGGGTCCTCGGCCTTCGCCTGCTCGTCCACGCTGATCCCGACGTCGATGCCCGGCGGACCGGTCTCGGCTTCGTCGAGGACGACCGTCTCCTCCTGGAACACCTCGATGTCGCCGTGCCCGGGCGCGTCCGGCGTGAGCTCGTAGGTCAGCGAGCCCTCGTGTTCCACGCTGATCGTGCCGTCCGGGTTCTCGTGCACCACGATGCCGGCGTCCTGGACGATGTCGATGTCCGTGTCGCCGGGCGTCCCGTCGCCGGGCACGACGAGGTGCTGGTGGTCGACGTACACCTCGTCGTGGCCGTGGTTGTGCACGACGAACCGTTCGGTCGCGTCGATGATGAAGTTCCCGAACTCGTCCTCGCGGACGTCGATCTGCTCGAACTCCTCGACGGTCGGCAGCTCTTCGACCGGTGTGCCGCTCGTCGTCTCCGGATGCCAGACGGTGCCCGTCCGCGCTTCCACCGAGCCGTCTTCGCCGCGGGTGACGGTGTGGGTCTCCACCTCGGGCACGTACTCGTGCCCGCCGGTCTCGTGCGCCGCCGTCTCCGCCGCGACCGGTTCCGGTGGGGACGGTGGCGGGGGCGCCGGCGACGGTCCGCCGGGGGTGAGCAGGTTGCCGGCGACTTCCGACGCGACGGCGCCGGCGACGGCACCGGCCGCCCGCTTGATCTTCTTCGGCAGTTCGTTCACGACAAGACCTCCGCCCGCGCTTCGCTGAGCAGGATTCCTTCGCAGGTGCGCACGAGAACGCGGGCGGCGTCGCGGACATCGCGCGGCGACGCGGGGTGCTCGGCACGCCGCTGCCACCTCAGCAGCTGCGCGCCGAGCGCCTGCCGGATCGCGGTGCGGCCCGCGTCCGCCGGCAGGCCCAGCCGGCTCGGCACGTCCACCCCGGCCGCGCCGAGCAGCCGTTCCGCGTCGCGGGCCTCGTCGGTGGTGAACAGCACGACGCCGAGCCGGATCGAGTCGATCAGCTGGATCTCGGCGAACTCGTGCGCGCCGGCGACGATCCGCTCCCATTCGTGCAGCAGCCCGCCGGTGCGGTCGGGGTAGGCGCGCAGCACCGGTTCCACGGCCTGCAGCGCCGAGCGGGCCTTGAGCACGTCGGCCCGCGCGGCGAACTGGGTGGTCAGCAGCGCGCGCAGGCGGTGCAGGCCGCTGCGGGCCAGCAGCTCGCCCGACAACGCCCGCGCGCCGCTCACGTGGCCGCCGCGGGTCAGCTCGACCGCCAGCCGGACGCCGAAGAGCCCGTAGCGGCCCAGCAGCTCGGTGCGTTCGCGGGCCGGCAGTTCCACTTCGGACTCCGCGCGCGCGAACCGGTCGGCGGACGTCAGCAGCCGCGCCACCTCGGCTTCGGGCGCGCCGGCCAGCACCCGGAACGCGTGGTGCTCCGACTCCTTCAGCGACGCCGCCGAGCTGGCCAGCAGGCCGGCCACCGGGACCACGGTCTGGCAGAGACCCCGCACCCGGGGGTCACGGGCGTAGCGGTCGGCGATCTTCGCCGCCGAGTCCAGCGCGTCGGTCCGGGCGTGCCCGACCTCGTCGGCCTTCGCCAGCACGCCGATCGTGTTCACCGGGCGCCGCTGCGCGGGGTCGTCGTGGAACGCCTCGAGGAACCGGACGTCGTCACCGTGCACGTGCCGCATCAGGTAGATCACCGCGTCCGCGGTGCCCACGCCGTCGCCCTCGGGTACCAGCGCCACCTCGGTGCGTTCGGAGACCGCCGAACGGGCCGAGCCGAGCCCGGGCGTGTCGATCAGGGTCATCGCGCGCAGCGCCGGCGACGGCCAGTCGACGACGAGCCGTTCGACCTGGTCGGGCGCCATCCCGAGGTCGACGCCGAGCGTGCCGGACAGGCGCCCGAACGGCAGCTGCCGCGGCATGCCGCGCAGCGGGTGCAGCATGATCCGGTAGGTCGGGCCGTTGCGGTACCAGGTGACGACGCGGGTGCACTCCCCCGCGTCGGTCGCCGCGAGCTCCTGGCCGACCAGTGCGTTGAGCAGCGTGGACTTCCCGGCCTTGACCCGGCCGGCGATCGCGACGCGCAGCGGCTCGGCCAGCCGGCCGGCGATCTGCCGCAGCACCGGCTCGGCCGGGGTGCCGGCGTATCCGGCGCACGCGCGGGCGACGAACCCGCGGACCTGGAAGTACAGCGGCGGTGTCATCGCGTCACCGCCGGGACGGGCTTGGGCGCGCTGCGCACCGTGAGTTCCTCGGCGCGGCGGCCGAGCACCTCGAGGGCTTCGATGTCGGCCTCCAGCCGCTTGAGTTCGGCCGCCTCGGCGTCGTCGTCGACGACGGCCTTCTTCGCGTTCGCCAGGGCTTCGGTCAGGGACCGCTGCAGTTCTTCGACACGCGAGCCGTAGGCGTCCCGGAGTTCGCGCTGCACGGTCCGCATCGCGTCGCGGGAGTCCTTGCCGACCTGGAGGTTGAACTCGTCGACGAACCGGCGCACGGCGGTCTTGGCCAGGCTGCGGCGCTTTTCCAGCTGCCGCTTGCGTTCGTCGAGGAAGCCGGAGCGCCCCATCAGCAGGCCGGCGGCGACGCCGAAGGGGGTCGGGATGGCCAGCGCGGCCATCTTCGTGAGCATGGAGAACATCAGGAAGCCGCTGTAGGCCTTCTGGAACGCGGCCATCCCGGTGGCGCCGCGGGTCTTGACGCCGGTGAAGGAGGAGTCGATGTCGATCTCCTCGACCACCTGGACGGGCGCCTGGACCTCGCGCGGCAGCACGGCCTGGGACTCGGCGAGCTCGAAGTGCTCGGCCACGCGGCCGGCGAGGCCGCGGGCCTGCTTGACGAAGGCCGCGTAGTTCTCCAGCGTCTCGTTGGCGAGGCGCTGGCGCAGCCACTTCTCGAACTCCGCCCAGTTCTTGGCGGGGTCACCCTCTTCGATGGCCTCTTCGGCCTCGTGCAGCACGCCGCGGGAGCGGGCGCGCAGGTCGTAGTCCACATCGGACGAGATGTCGGCGAAGCCGTCGAAGAGCAGCTGCTGCCACTTCGCGGACTGGCTGCGCAGCGCGTCGACGCGGTCGTTCACGCGGCCGAGTTCCTCGACGAGCGCGGCGGACTGCTCGGGGTGCGCGAGCGCGGTGCGGCGGGCGCGCAGGGCCGCGTGCAGCTGCCCGACCGCGGACCCGACGTGCAGGCCGACGGCGTTCAGCGCGGAGCGCTCGGCGTCCCCGACCACGCCCTGCAGCCGCTTCACCAGCTGCGGGAAGCCGGATTCGACGTTCATCTCCTGGTCGGCCGAACGGGCCGCGACGGTGCGCAGCTCGGAGGAGACGGCGACGGTGTCGATGGTGATCCCGCACGCGTCGAGGTGGCCGGCGTTGAGTTCGAGGATCCGCCGCCAGTGCGGGTAGAGGTCGATCTTGGTGAGGACGAAGAACACGGTCGGGCAGAGTTCTTTCACGGTCCGGAGGAACCGCAGCTCGGCACCGGTGAGTTCCTGCGAGGCGTCGGAGAGGAAGAGGACGGCGTGCGCCCGCGGCAGCGAGCTGACGGTGACGGCGTTGTGCAGCGAGCCGAGCCCGCCGACGCCGGGGGTGTCGACCAGCACCAGCCCGCCGGAAAGCAGCTGGCGGCTGATCGACGCGGTGACCGACTTGAGTTTGCGGACGTTGCCGGGGTTCCCGGCTTCGCTCACGTGAGTAGGAAGGTCTTCGAGGGAGATCCGCTCGGTCCACGGCGGCGACGACGGGTCGGCCGGTTCGTAGGTCGCCAGAGCCCCGGACTCCGGCGCGTAGCGGACGACGGTCGGCACCGCGGTCGCGATGTCGTCGTCGACCGGGCAGATCTTGGCGGTCAGCAGCGCGTTGATGAGAGAGCTCTTGCCCTGCTTGAATTCGCCGACCACGTAGACGGTGACGTCGGGTTCGGACAGCAGGCGCCGGGCGTCGGTGAGTCGCTGGACGAGGTCGTCCCGCCCGTAGGCGTTGGCACCCTTGACGGCGAGGTCGAGAGTGTCGAGGGCGATGCGCCCCCCGCCGCTCGGCTCCTGCATGACCGCTCCTTGCTGCTTACGCCGGCTCAGACGTGCGGGTCGACGTCGTGGTGGTGGTAGTCGGCGTGGTGGTCGTGCCCGCCGCCGTGGTGGTGCTCGTGCTCGTGGTGGTGTTCGTGCTCGGTGGCCGCCTGCTCGTTGAACTGGTCGCCGCCGTGGCCGTGGTGCCCGTGGGCCTGTTCGTTCTGGAAGATGTTCCCGTGGCCGCCCGTGGAGGCCTGCTCGTTGAACTGGTTGCCGCCGTGGCCGCCCGAGCCCTGCTCGTTCTGGAAGATGCTCCCGTGGCCGCCGGTCGAGGCCTGCTCGTTGAACTGGTTGCCGCCGTGGCCGCCCGAGCCCTGCTCGTTCTGGAAGATGCTCCCGTGACCGCCGGTCGAGGCCTGCTCGTTGAACTGGTTCCCGCCATGGCCACCCGAGCCCTGCTCGTTCTGGAAGATGCTCCCGTGACCGCCCGTGGAGGCCTGCTCGTTGAACTGGTTCCCACCGTGGCCACCCGAGCCCTGCTCGTTCTGGAAGATGCTCCCGTGACCGCCCGTGGAGGCCTGCTCGTTG
>NZ_JBFACT010000039.1:51038-82841 GCF_040640995.1 Amycolatopsis sp. NPDC021455
TTGAACTGGTTCCCACCGTGGCCGCCCGAGCCCTGCTCGTTCTGGAAGATGTCACCGTGGCCGCCCGTGGAGGCCTGCTCGTTGAACTGGTTCCCACCGTGACCACCGGAACCCTGCTCGTTCTGGAAAATGTCGCCACCGCGACCACCCGTGGACGCCTGCTCGTTGAACTGGTTCCCACCGTGACCACCCGAGCCCTGCTCGTTCTGGAAAATGTCGCCGCCGCGACCACCCGTGGACGCCTGCTCGTTGAACTGGTTCCCACCGTGGCCACCCGAGCCCTGCTCGTTCTGGAAAATGTCGCCACCGCGACCACCCGTCGAGGCCTGCTCGTTGAACTGGTTCCCACCGTGGCCACCCGAGCCCTGCTCGTTCTGGAAGATGTCACCGCGGCCACCCGTCGAAGCCTGCTCGTTGAACTGGTTCCCACCCGAGCCACCCGAACCCTGCTCGTTCTGGAAAATGTTCCCCGAACCGCCCGTGGACGCCTGCTCGTTGAACTGGTTCCCACCGGAACCGGCCGAGCCCTGCTCGTTCTGGAAAACGTCGCCCGATGAAGTCGTCATCCTGTGCACTCCTGATCTTCGGATCGGTGAAGCCGGTGCCCCTCCGTTGTCATCCAGTCTTGGTGCGCGGGATGCTCCGGTCATGAGTAGCGCTCTACTCGGCTTCGCGGCGGCGGGCGGCGCCGATTACCTATGGGCCGTCGCCGGGGGTACTCCCCGGCTCCGGCCGGCCCACCACCGAAGCGAGCTCGCGGCGCCCGGAGATACCCAATTTCGCGTAGACACCGTGCAGCACGTTGTCGACCGTCCGGACCGACACGACGAGCCGGTCCGCGACCGCGCGGCTCGTGAGCCCGGTGGCCACCAGCCGGGCGATCTCCAGTTCCCGGACCGTCAGGTCGAGCGGGGTGTCCAGCAGTGCCAGGGCCGGCGTCGCCGCGTCCTCACAGGACGCCAGCCACCCCTTGGCCCGCTGTGCCGACGTGACCGCGCTGCCGAGTTTCCCCGCGGCGCGGTGGGCGCGGGAGGCCTGGACCGCGGCTTCCGCGGCGAGCAGCCGCGAGCCGGTGTCGGCGAACGCCGTCGCGACGGCGTCCAGCGCGGCCGCGTCCGCCGCCGACGCGGCCCGCGCGTGGTCCGCGTACAGCGGCCCCAGGAGCCCGCCCACGTCCGGGGGCGGATCCGCGTCCACTCCGAACCGGACCAGGTCGTGGCGGATCTCGGCCGCGACGGCGAGCCTGCCCGACGCCTCGGCGGCGGCCGCGGCTTCGGCGGCGAGGTCCGCCGCCCGGGACGTTTCGCCCCGCGCCGCCGCCGCCCAGGCGCGCGCCCACCCGCCGAGCGGACCCGGCAGGTCGACGTCCTCGGGCCGGCCGCTCATCGCCGTCGCCCGGCCCAGCGCCGCCGCGACGGCGGGGCGGAACTCGTGCGGCTGGTCGTGCCCTTCGACGGCGAGGGCTTCCCGCAGCCGGCGGATCGCGCCGCGGACGTCGCCGTAGGCCAGCGCGACCGTGCCGAGCGACGCCGCCGCGCCGGCGAGGGCCGGGCCCCAGCGGTCGCCGACCGCGTCCCGGTAGCCGGCGCCGGCCAGGTCTTCGGCTTCTTCGAGCCGGCCCGCCCGGCACAGCGCGACGATCCGCGCGTGCTCCAGCCGGACCCGCGCCCCGGGCGCGGAGGCGTCGGAGATCCGCGCCGCGATGGCCAGGCCTTCTTCGACGACGCCGAGGCACGCCTCGGTGCGCCCGGCGTCGGCCAGGGCCCCGGCCGCGACGACCAGCGCCCCGAGCCGGAGCGGGTCGCCGCGGCGGTTGCGGTCCAGGACCGGTCCGAGCAGGTCGAGGGCGGTCCGGCAGACACCGGCCGCCGCGCGCAGCGCCGCCCGGGCGGTGACCAGGTCGTCCGCGGTCCCCGACACCGCCGTCTCCGCGGTGTCCAGCACGGCTTCGGCGTCGTCCGCGCGTCTCAGGCCGAACGCCAGGTTGAGCGCACGGGTCGCCGCGACGCGGGCGTGTTGCGCGTCCGAAACCGTCTCGCCGGCCAGCTCGGCCAGCAGGGCGTCGGCGTCGGCGTGCCGCCCGCCGGCGATCCGGACCTGGGCGAGCAGGAACTT
This sequence comes from Amycolatopsis sp. NPDC021455, assembly GCF_040640995.1. Taxonomy (NCBI): domain Bacteria; kingdom Bacillati; phylum Actinomycetota; class Actinomycetes; order Pseudonocardiales; family Pseudonocardiaceae; genus Amycolatopsis; species Amycolatopsis sp. NPDC021455. The sequence continues at coordinate 53,154 of NZ_JBFACT010000039.1, forward strand.
CGCGCCGAACCCGCCGCCCGACCGGACGGCTTCCGCCGCCAGCTGCTCCGCCTGCGGGAAGTCCTTGCGCAGCAACGTTTCCGCCGCCGCGCGGACGAGCTGCGGGTCGATCGGCAACCCGGCGGCCAGCCGCCACCGCACCAGCCGGGGCTTGTCCTCGGCGCGCCGGGCGCCGGTGAGGTCCAGGGTCTGGGCGAGGATCCGGTAGGTGTCGCGCTGGCGCAGCGGAGACGTCCGGCGCCGGATCACCTCCGCGTAGAGCGGATGCGCCAGCCGGACGTTCAGCCGCCGCCCGGTGCGTTCCGACACGACGAGCCCGGCCTGCTCGGTGGAGGCGAGGACGCGTGCCGCGCCGAGCCGGACCAGCGGTTCGCAGCCCAGCGGCTCCCCGAAGGCCAGCAGTTCCAGCAGCCGCCGTTCGTCGGCGTCGACCCGGTCGGTGCGGGTTTCGATCAGCTCGACCAGCCGCGGGGTCGCGGTCAGGGTGCCGCTCCACCGCCACACACCGTCCACGGCCGACAGCGAACCGCTGTCCAGCCCGCCCTGGATCAGTTCGCGCAGGAACAGGGGGTTGCCGAGGGACAGGTGCCACAGCCGGTGCTCCGCCCCGTCTTCGAGCCGGCCGCCCAGCGCCGCGGTGATCAGCTCGGTGGTCTGCGGGCGGGTGAGCTCGCGGACGTCGAGCCGTTCGGCGACGCGGTCCTTCCACATCGCGAACACCGGGTCCGGCACGCTCACCCCGTGCGGCGCGATCACGATCACGAACGCCGACGCGGTCGCGGCCAGCTGGTGCACCAGGGTCGCGGACAGGTCGTCGAGCAGGTGGGCGTCGTCGACGCAGAGAACGAGACGCCGTCCTTCCGCGCCGCGGGTGAGGTGGCCGGCGACCTGGTTGAGCCGGTGCGCGCGGTCCGCCGTGCCGTCGGCGCTGCCGGGCAGCAGGTGCGCGAAGGCGCCGAACGGGATGGTCGAAGCGGAGGACATCGCGCGCACCCAGTGCGTGCGCGCGCCCCCCGCGGCGAGCTCGGCCAGCAGCACCTTGGCCAGGCGCGTCTTGCCGGCGCCGGCGCGCCCGGTCAGCAGCAGCCCGCACACTTCGGCGTCGGCCAGCGCCCGGCGCGCGAGCACCAGTTCCTGCTCGCGGCCGACCAGCGGCCAGTCGTTCGCCACACCCACTGCCTCCCCACCCCTCGCCGGTTTCCCGGTGATTGCGCACACCCGTCGCTCGGATAATGACTACGCCGGGCCCGCCCGAGTACCGGATCGGCGCAGCGATTTGGCATAGATCGGCGAACGGCGCGAAAAATAGGACACATCGGACAGTCGATCTTCGATTTCGTGAGCATTTCCCGAGCATTCCGCGGAAACCGTGATCAAAGGTTCCCCGGTGATTCTTTTTCCGGTGTCACTGTCATTCCTGGGACGCACGACGGCACCACCGCGTTCCACCCGAGTCCGAGACAGCGTCCCCATCGGACGGCCAGGATGAGCCAAGCCCCGTTCTCCGACGTGAGGATCCGAGGATGACCCGATTGCCCGCGCTCGCCGTCTCCGCGCTCGTCGCCGCGGCGGTGCTGACGCCCGCCACGGCCCACGCCGCGAGCCCGCCGTTCACCGGCTCGGTGTTCCGGGCCACGCACAACAGCTATTCGGGCGACGTCGACGGCGCCAAGGGCGCTCTGGCCTACCAGCTCGACCACGGCGTGCGGTTCGTTGAGCTCGACGTGCACGACAACGGCTACGCCACCACCCACGACTACGCGGTCGGGCACGACTCGCCCGGCGACCTCGTCGACCACGGCGGCGGCAACCCGGCGTCGAACAACCTCCGCGACTGGCTGGCGGCGGTGAACACGTGGGCAGCGCAGCACCCGGCCGCCGCGCCCATCGTCGTCATGCTCGACCTCAAGGACGACCTGACCGACAACCCCTCGTTCGCGGCGGGCAACCTGACCGCGCTCAACCAGGAACTGGAGTCGGTGTTCGGCGGACGGCTGCTGCGGGCGAAGGACTACCCGGCGGCGCAGCCGGACGTCGACGCACTGCGCGGGCGCGTGCTGCCGCTGCTGTCCGGCGACGGCGGCTCCCGCACGGAGTACAAGCGCGACGTCGGCTACCACCCGGCGGTCGCGCTGAACGGCCGTGGCCAGGTCGTCGAGGTGCACGACTCCGGGGCGGGCGGGCTCTGGTACTGGACCGGGACCTACGGCACCGACGGGCGGGTCACCTGGCTGCGGCACGGGAAGTACGACAACGGCCGGACGCCGGCCGTCGCGCTCGGCGACGACGGCGACCTCGTCGAGGTCCATCAGTCCGAGGGCGCGTCCACGCTCTGGTACCACGTCGGCAAGCTGGGCGCGGACGGCGAGATCACGTGGCAGGCCAGCCACCAGTACGACAACGGCGTGCTGCCGACGGTCGCCTTCACCGACGCGACGCACCTGCGGGAGATCCACCAGAGCCAGAACACCAGCCAGAACTGGGACTGGACCGGCGTGCTGTCGGGCACCACCGTGTCGTGGACCGGCAACGCCAAGACCTCCGACGCACGGTTCGCCAAGGTGACGGCCACCGCCGCCGGCCGCACGGTGTCCGTGTGGACCGGCGCGGACGGCCCGACCCCGGCGCAGACGCTGCGGGCCGACACCGACCGGGTCGCCGGTGACCGGATCCGCTACCGGCAGGTCGCGTTCGACGAGTTCCAGAAGGGTGACGGCGCGGAGCTCCAGCAGGGCGCGCTGTTCTACGGCGCCCCCGCATCGGAGTCGGCGTTCATCACCGCGGCCCGCCAGTCGGGCAAGCTGGTCCGCGGCTGGGACTTCGACTCGCCGAGCCAGGCGACGACACCCCTGGCGAGCTACCCGGCGACGAACCACCCGTACGACTCCTGGTACCGGAACCTGCTCGCCCAAGCGGGCGCGGTCGAGTAGCGGGCCACCGGCGAGGAGTCCGGAACTGTCGGTGCCCTCCGGTAACGTGGAAAACGGGGGGCGCCCCCGCACACTGACGCACACTGACGACGGCCGTCAGCGCTTCGCCAGTGCCCGGTAAGCCGCCGCGGCGACGCTCTGCCGCATGAAGAACCTCTCCGTCCTGATCTCCGGCGCGAGCATCGCCGGGCCCGCTCTCGCGCACTGGCTGACCCGCTACGGCTGCACCGTCACCGTCGTCGAACGTGCGCCGGGCGTGCGGCCCGGCGGCCAGGCCGTCGACTTCAAGGGCGCCACCCACCGGACCGTGCTGGCGCGGATGGGCGTCCTCGACGAGGTCCTCGAGCGGCAGACCGGCGGCCAGGACCAGACGATCGTCGACGCCGCCGGGCGCCCGCGGGCGGTGATCCCCGGCGAGTTCACCGGCGGCGAAATCGAGATCCGCCGCGGCGACCTCGCCGAGATCCTCTACGCGCACGCCCGCTGCGAGTACCTCTTCGGCGACACCGTCACGGCGCTCAGCGAGGCCGCGGACGGCGTCGACGTCACCTTCGCCCACGCGCGGCCGCGCCGGTTCGACCTGGTCGTCGGCGCCGACGGGATCCACTCGAACGTCCGGCGGCTGGCGTTCGGCCCGGAACGCGACTACGTCGAGTACCTCGGTTACCACTACGCGCTGGCCGAACTCGGCGAAAAGGTCGCCGGCAGTGAAGCGGTGATGTACAACGAGCCGGGCCGGATGGCCGCCGTAGGCGGGCCGAAGGCGCAGGCGTTCTTCGTGTTCGCCTCCCCCGAGCTGGACTACGACCGCACCGACACCGGCAAGCAGCGGCAGCTGCTGATGGACGCCTACCAGGGCGCCGGCTGGCGGGTACCGGAACTGATGGCCGAGATCCCCCGGGCCCGCGAGTTCTACCTGGACTCGCTCAGCCGGGTCACGATCGACCGCTACTCCCGCGGCCGGGTCGTGCTGCTCGGCGACGCCGCCTACGGCAACACCCTCGGCGGCTTCGGGACCGGCCTCGCGGTCGTCGGCGCGTACGTGCTCGCCGGTGAGCTCCTCGCCGCGGACGGTGACCACCAGGTCGCCTTCGCCCGCTACGAGGACCAGTTCCGCGGCTACGCCAAGATCGCGCAGCGCGGCAGCGCGGGGCCCTTCCTCGCGCCGCCGTCACCGCTGCGGATCAAGCTGCGGGACTGGACGTTCAAGTCCCGCGTCCTGCTCGGCCTGATGCTCAAGGCGACCGACAAGTTCGCCACGGACATCGAGCTGGCGGACTACGCCTCGGGCTCGTAGGCCAGGTTCGGCCGCAGCCACTGCTCGACCTCGGCGACCTCGACGCCCTTGCGGCGCGCGTAGTCCTCGATCTGGTCGCGGCCGAGCCGTCCCACGGTGAAGTAGCGGGAGTCCGGGTGGGCGAAGATCAGCCCGGACACGCTCGCCGCCGGCGTCATCGCGAACGACTCCGTCAGGCCCATGCCCAGCTCGTCCGCTCCCAGCAGCTCGAACAGCTCGCGCTTCTGGCTGTGGTCGGGACTGGCCGGGTAGCCCAGCGCCGGGCGGATGCCGCGGAAGCGCTCCGCGTGCAGGTCTTCCAGCTTCGGCTGGGCGTCCGGCTCGAACCAGTCGCGGCGGGCCCGCAGGTGGATGTACTCGGCGAACGCCTCGGCGAGCCGGTCGGCCAGCGCCTTGACCATGATCGCGCGGTAGTCGTCCTGCTCGGCTTCGAACCGCTTGGCCAGCGCCTCGGCGCCGTGGATGGTCACGGCGAAGCCGCCGAGGTGGTCGCCCGCCGGGGCGAGGTAGTCCGCCAGGCAGCGGTTCGCGCGGTCTTCCGGCTTCGCCGTCTGCTGCCGCAGCATGGGGAACCGGACGTGCGAGTACTCGCCGTCGAGCAGGATGTCGTCGCCTTCGCGGTGCGCGGGCCAGTACGCGTACGCGCCCTTCGCGGTCAGGCTGCCGTCGGCGATGATCTGGTCGAGCAGCGTGTTCGCGTCGTCGAACAGTTCCCGGGCGACCGGCTGGTCGAGGATCGCCGGGTACTTGCCCTTGAGCTCCCACGCCAGGAACAGGAACTGCCAGTCGACCATCTCCCGCAGCTCGGCGATCGACGGCGTGAGCACACGGACCCCGGTGAACAGCGGCGCCGGCAGGTCGTCGAACGCCACGCGCTCGGGGTTCGCGCGGGCCTGCTCGAGGCTGAGCATCGGGCGGCGCTGCTTGCTCGCGTGCTGCTCGCGCAACACCTCCTGCTCGGCCCGGTTCTTCTCGGCCAGCACGATGGAGCGGTCCGGGTCGAGCAGGTCGGACACCACACCGACCACGCGCGAGGCGTCCAGCACGTGGACCGTCGCGTTGTCGTAGGCCGGCGCGATCTTGACCGCGGTGTGCTGGCGGGACGTCGTGGCGCCGCCGATGAGCAGCGGCATCTTCAGCCCGCGCCGCTGCATCTCGGTGGCCACGGCGACCATCTCGTCCAGCGACGGCGTGATCAGCCCGGACAGCCCGACCGCGTCGGCGCCTTCGGTGACCGCGGTGTCGAGGATCTTCCCGGCCGGCACCATCACGCCGAGGTCGATGACCTCGTAGTTGTTGCAGCCGAGCACGACGCCGACGATGTTCTTGCCGATGTCGTGGACGTCGCCCTTCACCGTGGCGAGCACGATCTTGCCCTGCCCGCCCGTCGACGCCAGCCGGCCCTCCGCGCGGGCCTTCTCCTTCTCCGCCTCCATGAACGGCTCGAGGTAGGCGACGGACCGCTTCATCACGCGCGCGCTCTTGACCACCTGCGGCAGGAACATCTTGCCGGAGCCGAACAGGTCGCCGACGATCTTCATGCCGTCCATCAGCGGGCCCTCGATGACTTCGAGGGGCCGGGCGAACTGCTGCCGCGCCTCTTCGGTGTCTTCCTCGATGTAGTCGACGATGCCGTGCACGAGCGCGTGCGAAAGCCGCTCCGCCACCGGGCCTTCGCGCCACGACAGGTCCACGACGCGCTTGGTGCCGCTGCCCTTGACGTTTTCGGCGAAGCTCACCAGCCGGTCGGTGGCGTCTTCGCGCCGGTCGAACAGCACGTCCTCGACCAGTTCCAGGAGGTCCGCCGGGATGTCCTGGTACACCGCGAGCTGGCCGGCGTTGACGATGCCCATGTCCAGCCCGGCCTTGACGGCGTGGAAGAGGAACGCCGAGTGCATCGCCTCGCGCACGACGTCGTTGCCGCGGAAGGAGAACGACAGGTTGGAGATGCCGCCGCTGGTCCGGGCGCCGGGACAGCGCTCCTTGATCCGGGGCAGCGCTTCGATGAACGCCTTCGCGTAGCCGTTGTGCTCGGCGATGCCGGTGGCGACGGCGAGGACGTTCGGGTCGAAGATGATGTCCTCACCGGCGAAGCCCGCCTGCTGCGTCAGCAGGTCGTACGCGCGGGCGCAGATCTCGACCTTGCGGTCGGCGGTGTCGGCCTGGCCCCGCTCGTCGAAGGCCATCACGACGACGCCGGCGCCGTAGTTCCGGATGGTGCGGGCCTGGGCGAGGAACGGCTCCTCGCCCTCCTTGAGGCTGATCGAGTTGACCACGCCCTTGCCCTGCACGCAGCGCAGGCCGGCTTCGAGCACGCTCCACTTGGAGCTGTCGACCATCACCGGGATCCGGGCCACCTCGGGCTCGGTGGCGATCAGGTTGAGGAACGTCGTCATCGCCTGCTCGGAGTCGAGCAGGTCGGCGTCCATGTTGACGTCGAGCAGGTTGGCCCCGCCGCGGACCTGCTCCAGCGCGACGTCGACGGCGCCCTGGTGGTCGCCGGACTCGATGAGCCGCCGGAACCGCTTGGACCCGGTGACGTTGGTGCGCTCGCCGATCATGACGAACCCGGTGTCGGCGCCGATACCGAACGGCTCCAGCCCGCTGAAGCGCGTGTGCGTGCGCGGAGCCGGTACTTCGCGCGGCCTGACGTCCTTCGCCGCGGCGGCGATCTTCTCGATGTGCGCCGGTGTCGTACCGCAGCAGCCGCCGACCAGGTTGACCAGGCCGTCCCGGGCGAACCCGCCGAGCAGCCCGGCCGTCTCCTCCGGCGTCTCGTCGTAGCCGCCGAACGCGTTCGGCAGCCCGGCGTTGGGGTGGCAGGCCACGTAGGTGCCGGCGAGCCGGGACAGCTCCTCGACGTGCGGGCGGGCCTCCGCCGCGCCCAGTGCGCAGTTGACCCCCACGATCAGCGGTTTCGCGTGCTCGATCGAGGTCCAGAACGCCTCGACGGTCTGCCCCGACAGCGTCCGGCCGCTCAGGTCGACGATGGTGACGGAGATCCACAGCGGCAGGTGCGGGGCGACCTCGCGGGCGGCGGCGACCGCGGCCTTGCAGTTCAGCGTGTCGAAGATCGTTTCGATGAGCAGCAGGTCGACGCCGCCTTCGGCGAGCCCGGCGATCTGCTCGGCGTAGGTGGCCTTGACCTGCTCGAAGGTGACGGCGCGGTAAGCCGGGTCCTCGACCTTCGGCGACAGGCTGAGCGTGACGTTGAGCGGGCCGATCGACCCCGCGACGAACCTGCCGCCCGCTTCGTCGGCGGCCTGGCGGGCCAGCTGCGCGCCGCGGACGTTCATCTCGTGGACGTGCGCCTGCAGGCCGTAGTCGGCCTGGCCGATGCTGGTGGCGGTGAAGGTGTTCGTCGTGGTGATGTCCGCGCCCGCGGCCAGGTACCGGCGGTGGACGTCGAGGATGACGTCCGGGCGGGTGAGGTTCAGCAGGTCGGGGTCACCGGTGACGTCGTGGGTGTGGTCGCCGAAGCGGTCGCCGCGGTAGTCGGCCGGGGTCAGCCCGGCGCCCTGCAGCATGGTGCCCCAAGCGCCGTCGAGCACGGCCACCCGCCGGTCGAGCAGCTCACGCAGACGCGTTCCGGACTCGTGCGGGGTGTTCACCGGCAGCCTCCCTCGGTCGGGAGGCGCCCTTGGTTGGTCATTCCCGGCCGAGCGTGGCGGACCCGGTGGTCCGTTGCAGCGCCTCTCGGCCTGTGGTCGAGAGTACTGGAACCGGCCCGTCGCACGCCATCCCGGTGCGCCGCGGCGTCCACCCACTGGGACACCGTCCGTCCACAATGGATTATCCGAGTCACTCCACACCTCCGTCGGCCGATCACGCGCACCTGCGGGCACCGAGTGTGCCAGCCCGATATCGAGCACCTCTGAAGGTCACTCAAGGTAGCCGACCATTCCCGGAGCGCGACGGCCGGGCGGCTTGAAAACTGAAACACGTTCTAATACGCTCCGCGGGTGGACTACGGAATCGTGCTGTTCACCAGCGACCGGGGCATCACCCCGGCGGCCGCGGCGCGCGCCGCGGAGGCCGCCGGGTTCGCGACCTTCTACGTCCCCGAACACACCCACATCCCGGTGAAGCGCGCGTCGCCGCACCCGCGCACCGGCGACGCGTCCCTGCCCGACGACCGCTACAGCCGGACCCTCGACCCGTGGGTCGCGCTCGCGACGGCGGCCGCGGTCACGACCCGGATCCGGCTCTCCACCGCCGTCGCCCTGCCGGTCGAGAGCGACCCGATCACGCTCGCCAAGACCATCGCGAGCCTCGACCACCTCTCCGGCGGCCGGGTCACGCTCGGCACCGGGTTCGGCTGGAACGTCGACGAGCTGACCGACCACGGCGTGCCCGGCAACCGGCGCCGCACCGCGCTGCGCGAGTACCTCGAGGCGATGAGTGCACTGTGGACGGAGGAGGAAGCGTCCTACGACGGCGAGTTCGTCTCCTTCGGACCGAGCTGGGCGTGGCCGAAGCCGGTCCAGGCCCACATCCCGGTGCTGCTCGGCGCCGGCCCGACGGAGAAGACGTTCCGCTGGATCGCGCGCCACGCGGACGGCTGGATCACCACGCCGGCCGACAGCGACCTGGACGGGCACGTGGCCCTGCTGAAGGAGATCTGGGCCGCCGAAGGCCGCGAGGACGCCCCGCGGATCTGCGCGCTCGGCGAGCGACCGGACCCGGAACGCCTGGCACACCTGGCTGCCCTGGGCGTGACCGAGACGATCTTCGGTCTCCCGGACCGCGCGCCGGAGGAAGTCGAAGCCTGGATCGGGCGGCTCGCCGGGAAGCTCACGCTCGCCCCCGCGCACTGAGCCTTCCGGTACGGCTCATCCGGCGTGCCCGGCGGACGGGAGGTGGACGACGACGTCCAGGCCGCCCGCCGGCCGAGCGGCGATGGCGATCTCACCTCCGTGTGCGGTCACGATCGCGTCCACGATGGACAAGCCGAGGCCGATCCCGCGGCCGGGGTGGATCCGTGCGCCGTCGCCGCGGACGAACGGCTCCCGGAGCCGGCCGACGGTCTCCGGCGCGATCGGCACGCCACTGTTCCCGATGCGCAGGAACACCCGCCCGTCCGTGCCGCCGGTGGCGACCTCGACATGGCCTCCGGAACGGTTGTGGCGGACGGCGTTGTCGACCAGGTTGCCGCACATCCGTTCCAGCAGGACCGGTTCACCTCGGACCGGTGCGGGCCGCAGGTCGGCTCGCACGGTGAGGTCCACGCCGTCGAGGCTGTTCGCCACGACCTCGGCGAGGTCGACGCGGTGCCGGCGGCCGGCGCCGGCCTGGCTGCGGGCCAGCACCAGGAGTCCGTCGAGGATGTGCCGGCTCCGCTCGACGGCGGTCCGGACGTCGCCGGTCATGGCCAGCAGTTCTTCGGTACCGGGCCGGCTGTCGAGGGTGACGTCGATGGCGATGCGCATGGTGGTCAGCGGGGTCCGCAGCTCGTGGGCGGCGTTGGCGGTGAACATCCGCTGGCTCGCGAGCACCCGGTCGCGCTCGGCGACGCCGTCGGAGATGCGGTCCAGCATCCCGTTGACGGTGGCGGCCAGGGTGGCGAGCTCGTCGGCGGGCGCGGTGACCGGCACCCGCTCGGACAGGTTCTCCGCCGAGAGGCGCCGTGCGGTGGCGGAGATCGTGCGGAGGGGCCGCAGTACCCGCCCGGCCACCAGCCATCCCACGACCGCGGCGAGCGCGGTCACCACCACGAGCGCGATCGCGGCCTGGGTGACGAAGTCGGTGAGGGTGACCGCCTGGATCGAGGGCGGCAACGGCGGTATCCCCGCCGGCCCCGGTGCCGGGCCGAGGGTGATGACCGAGACCCGATGACCGCCGTTCCCGCGCAGCAGCAGGTAGGTGAGCGTGGTCAGGAGGGCGCCGGCGGCGAGAACCAGTGCGGCGTAAAGGATCGTGAGCCGGCCGCGGGCGGTCACGGGACGATCCGGTAGCCGGCACTCGGCACGGTCCCGACGAGCGGCGGGTCGCCGAGCTTGCGCCGCAACGTACCGACGGTGATCCGGACCGCGTTGGTGAACGGGTCGGCGTGCTCGTCCCATACCTTGTCGAGCAGCGTTTCCGCGCTCACCACCGCTCCTCCGGCGGCGAGCAGGTGCTCGAGCACGCCGAACTCCTTGGGCGTCAGGTGCAGGAGCCGGCCCGCGCGTTCCGCGGTGCGCCGTGCCGGATCGAGCACCACGTCGCAGGCACGCAGGACCGGCGGAATCGCGGGCGTGCTGCGGCGGGACAGTGCCCGTACCCTGGCGACGAGCTCGGAGAACGCGAACGGCTTGCCGAGGTAGTCGTCGGCGCCCAGCGTGAGCCCCTCGACCCGGTCCTCGACCGTGCTGGACGCGGTGAGCATCAGGATCCGCGCCGCGCCCCGCCCGGCGAGCTCGCGGCACACCGCGTCCCCGTGCACCACGGGTAGATCCCGGTCCAGGACGACGACGTCGTAGGGCGTGACCACGCACTTGTCCAGCGCGGTGCGCCCGTCGGACGCGACGTCGACGGCGAACCCGTGCTTACGCAGGCCGACCGCGACGTACTTGGCCAGCGGTTGTTCGTCTTCGACCAGCAGCACCCGCACGCGGGCAGTGTCCCGCGCGCGACATATGGATCACGTATGGGCCGGCCATCGGTCCTCGATCGGCCGTGCTCGGTAGACCTTCGGCCATGACCACGACACGACGATCCGTCCTGGGCCTGCTCGGCGCTTCCGGTGCGATGCTCGCCACCGGCGCCGTCGCCGGAGCGGCCGCCGCCATCCCCACCTCCGTCGACGTGCGCGCGTTCGACCGGTTCGTCAGGGAACAGGCGGCCATGGACGCGTTCTCCGGCAGCCTGCTGCTGGTCCACCGGGGACGGCCCGTGCTGGCCAGGTCGTACGGCCGGGCCAACGACACCGCTCCCAACGGCCCGGACACCCTGTTCGCCATGGCCTCGGTGACGAAGCTCTTCACGGCGGTGGCGATCGCTCAGCTCGCGCAGGCCGGCAAGATCGCTTACACCGGCACACTGGGCACTTATCTGAGCGGTTTCCCCGCCGGGATCGCCGACACCGTGAAAGTCCACCACCTCCTCACCCACACGTCCGGCCTCGGCGACACCTTCACGATGCCCGGGTACCTGGAGGAAGCGCTCACCTGGACCGAGGTCGACCAGGTGATGAACGGCACGACGGACTACATCCGGCGGACCTCACCGGAGTTCGCGCCGGGAGCCGGGTCCCGCTACAGCAACGCCGGCTACCACCTGCTCGGCGCGATCGTGGCCCAGGTGTCCGGGAAGTCCTACTACGACTACGTGCGTGAGCACGTGTTCCGTCCGGCCGGCATGACCAGCACGGACTTCCACACCAGGCCACAGTGGCACACGGACCCCCGCATCGCCCACCCCTACGCGAAACAACCGTCCGGCGGACGCGCCGACACGATCGACCAGCGGCTGTACGTCGGCACTCCCGCCGGCGACGCCTTCACGACGTGCGCCGACATGGCCCGTTTCGCGTCCGCGCTGCAGGGCTCGAAGCTGCTCGACCGCGCCTTCACCGGCATCACGCTGAGCGGCAAGGTGCCACCCCCGTCGCAGCCGGGCCCGCCGCCCGGCCGGACGCCCGGGGCTCCGCACGTCGCCTTCCAGTGCTACGGCCCGGTGACGCTGCTGGTGAACAACCAGTGGGTGACGGGCCACGGTGGCGGCGCTCCCGGCACGTCGACCGACTTCCAGATGTACCCCGGCACCGAGTGGGTGACGGTGATCCTGAGCAACTACGACTACGACGGCGGGCCCCCGCCGGTCGTGATGAAAGCGCGCGACATGATCACCGCGTGACTTCCGAGTACTCCCCGCACTCCGACGCGGAACAGCACACCGAACCGGCGGGACACGGACGAATCCGTGCCCCGCCGGTGTCCGACTCCCCGGGTCAGCTCTTGACCGCGACCCCCTGCCGCGCCCGGAGGTCGAGCTCGATCTGCTCCAGCGTGCGGCCCTTGGTCTCCGGGACCAGCCACTTGGTGAGCACGAACAGCACGACGTTGATCCCGGCGAAGACGAACATCGAGCCGCCGATGCCGAGGGACTTCGGGTCGGAGATGAGCGGGAACACCGCGCTCACGATGCCGGTCGACGCCCACAGGACCACGCTGCTGACGCCCATGCCGGTCGCGCGGTACTTCAGCGGGAAGACCTCGGACATCATGACCCAGACGACCGCGCCCCAGCCGAGCTCGTAGCCGACCAGGTAGAGCACCATCATCACCAGCATCAGGATGCCGCGCGTGCCGGTGTCGTGGACGTTCAGCACCACGAGCCCGGCCGCCACCAGCGTGATCACCATGATCACGTTGCCGATGAGCAGCAGCGGCTTGCGGCCCCAGCGGTCCACCACGAACACGACCCACGCGGTGAACAGGAACTTCGTGACACCGAGCAGCACGCCCGACAGCAGCGCGGCCTGCGTGGCGAAACCGAGGCCGATCAGCATCGTCGGGAAGTACGCGTTGATCGCGTTGACGCCGCTGAACTGCTGGCCGATCGCGAGCAGCAGCGCCACGACCAGCATCGGCCGCACGAACCCGGAGAACAGGTCGCGGATCCGCGGCTTGTCCTCGGTGTCGAGCCGGATGACCTCGTGGATGGTCGCGATCTCCTCATCGAGGTTCACGGTGTTGCCGTGCGCGCTGGCCAGCACCCGCCGGGCCTCGTCCTCCTGGCCGTTCTTGACCAGCCACCGCGGCGTCTCGGGCAGGAACACCAGGCCGACGAGCAGGATCACCGCGGGCACGATCGCGCCGGCGAACATCCACCGCCAGGCCGAGACCGGGCCGAGCCAGTAGCTCACCAGGAACGCGATGAGGATGCCGAGCACGATGAAGATCTGGTTCAGCGCGCCCATCGCGCCGCGCAGCCGCGCCGGGGCGAGTTCGGACAGGTACGTCGGGACGGTCGAGGAGGAAAGGCCGATCCCCAGCCCGATGACCAGGCGCGAAAGCACCAGCAGCACGAACGTCGGGGAGAAGCTCGCGGCCAGCGTGCCCACGATGACGATCGCCGCCGCGACCATGATCGTGCGGCGGCGGCCGAGGGCTTCGTTGGTGCGGCTGGAAAGCAGCGCGCCGACGATCGCGCCGACCGACAGGCTGGCGGTGATCACGCCCTTGTCCCAGCTGGTCAGCGCCCACAGTTTCCCGATGAACGGGAGCACCCCGGAGATCACGCCGAGGTCGTAGCCGAAGAGGATGCCGCCGAGCGCACCGAAGAAGTACAGGGTGGTCCGGCCGATGTGCCGCGCCGGGGCGGTTTGCGTCATTGCCTGGTCGCCTCTTCCGTAGATCCAATACAGCGTAGGTCCAGTCCAGCCAGCGGCCACCACACTCACACGCCGCAAAATGGCGGGCAAGAAGATCCGTGATAACAATTCAGAAACCTGATCGCCGTTCACATATATGATTCCGACAAATCCGGCTCCCAGTCCACTGTGGACAGTGTCGGACGCCGAAATCGTCGAACGCTTTACAACGCTCGGAACGCTGGCTTACCTTCCCCTGGAAGCGCTCCCAGAGTTGTGGAGGCAGACGTGCACAACGCCGTGCGAAGCCCGCGTTCCCGTTCACTGAGACGACTGGTGGCGAGCACGCTCGCCCTCGCCCTGCCCGCCGCCGTCGCGGTACTGGCCGGCGCGCCGGAGTCCCCCGCCGCCCCCGCGCCGTACACGTGGCGCAACGCCGAGATCGGTGGTGGCGGGTTCGTCCCGGGAATCATCTTCAACCAGACCGAACCCGGATTGGCCTACGCCCGCACCGACATCGGCGGTGCGTACCGGTGGAACGCCTCGACCGGGCGCTGGATCCCGCTGCTGGACTCGGTCGGCTGGACCGACTGGGGCCACAACGGCGTCGTCAGCCTGGCCACCGACCCGGTCGACCCGAACCGCGTCTACGTCGCGGCCGGGATGTACACCAACAGCTGGGACCCGAACAACGGCGCGATCCTCCGGTCGGCCGACCGCGGCGCCACCTGGCAGGCGGCCGCGCTGCCGTTCAAGCTCGGCGGCAACATGCCCGGCCGCGGCATGGGCGAGCGGCTCGCGATCGACCCGAACCGCGACAGCGTCCTCTACCTCGGGGCCCCCAGCGGAAACGGGCTCTGGCGCAGCACCGACTCCGGCGTCACGTGGGCGAAGGTGACCAGCTTCCCCAACCCCGGCAACTACGTGCCCGACCCGAGCGACACCACGGGCTACCAGAGCGACAACGAAGGCGTCACCTGGGTGACGTTCGACCCGACGACCGGCAGCCGCGGCAGCACCACGCAGACGATCTACGTCGGTGTCGCGGACAAGCAGAACACCGTCTACCGCAGCACCGACGGCGGCACGACGTGGGCGCGGCTGGCCGGCCAGCCCACCGGGTACCTGGCGCACAAGGGCGTCCTCGACGCGGCCGGCGGCTACCTCTACCTCGCCACCAGCGACACCGGCGGCCCCTACGACGGCGCGAAGGGCGACGTCTGGAAGTACGCCACCAAGACCGGCACCTGGACGCGGATCAGCCCGATCCCCTCCGACAGCTCGGACGACTACTTCGGCTACAGCGGCCTGACGATCGACCGGCAGCACCCGAACACGCTGATGGTCGCCACCCAGGTGTCGTGGTGGCCGGACGTCATCTTCTTCCGCAGCACCGACGGCGGCGCCACCTGGACCCGCATCTGGGACTTCTCGAGCTACCCCGACCGGTCGCTGCGCTACACGCAGGACATCTCCTCGGTGCCCTGGCTGACCTTCGGCACCCAGCCCGCTCCCCCGGTGCCGTCGCCGAAGCTCGGCTGGATGACCGAGTCCATGGAGATCGACCCGTTCGACTCGAACCACCTGCTGTACGGCACCGGGGCGACCATCTACGGCACGTCCGACCTCACGAAGTGGGACAGCGGCGGGAAGATCACGCTCAAGCCGGTCGTCGGCGGCCTCGAGGAGACCGCGGTGCTCGACCTGATCAGCCCGCCGTCGGGCGCTCCCCTGCTGTCCGCCCTCGGCGACATCGGCGGGTTCCGGCACGACAGCCTCGACGCCGTGCCGGCCACGATGTACACCCAGCCGGTCTTCACGACGACCACCAGCCTCGACTACGCCGAGCTGACCCCGGCGACGATCGTGCGGGTGGGCACGCTGGACCGGAGCGCCCGGCCGAACGACAACCGGATCGCCTTCTCGACCGACGGCGGGAAGAACTGGTTCCAGGGCGCCGAGCCGGGCGGGAACGCCGGCGGCGGCACGGTGGCCGCGGCCGCCGACGGCAGCCGGTTCGTCTGGAGCCCGGACGGCGCGAACGTCAGCTACTCCGTCGGCTTCGGCAACTCCTGGACGGCGTCGGCCGGCATCCCGGCCGGTGCGGTGGTCGAAGCCGACCGCGTCGACCCGAAGCGGTTCTACGGGTTCGCCGCCGGCAAGTTCTACGTCAGCACCGACGGCGGCGCGAGCTTCACCGCGACCGCGGCGAGCGGGCTGCCGACTGGTTCCGCGCACTTCAAGGCGATTCCGGGCGTGAAGGGCGACGTCTGGCTGGCCGGCGGTTCCGGCACGACCTACGGTCTGTGGCACTCCACCGACTCCGGAGCGTCCTTCACGAAACTGGCCGGGGTCGCCGAAGCCGACAACATCGGGTTCGGCAAAGCCGCGACCGACCGGACGTATTCGACGTTATACACCATTGCCAAGATCGGCGGGGTGCGGGGGATCTTCCGGTCGGACGACGCGGGTGTGTCGTGGACGCGGATCAACGACGACCAGCACCAGTACGGCAACATCGGGGCGGCGCTGACCGGGGATCCGCGGGTGTACGGCCGGGTGTACGTCGGCACGAACGGGCGGGGTGTGATCATCGGCGACTCCGGCGGCGGTGAGCCTCCGCCGCCCACGACGACCACGACGACCACACCGCCGCCGACCACCACGACGACACCCACACCGCCCACCACGACGACGCCGGTGCCGTCGGGGTCGTGCACGGCCGCCTACACGATCACCAACCAGTGGCAGGGCGGGTTCCAGGCCGGGGTGAAGATCGGGAACACCGGCACGGCCCCGGTGAACGGGTGGACGGTGACGTGGTCGTTCACAGGCGGCCAGAAGGTGACGCAGGCGTGGAACGCCCAGGTCACCCAGACCGGCGCGGCGGTGTCGGCGGCGGACGCGGGCTGGAACCGGGTGGTGCCGGCGGGCGGCAGCGCGGAGTTCGGGTTCACCGGCAGCTCGGGCACGGCGAACGACAAGCCCGCGACGATCTCGCTGAACGGGCGGCCCTGCACCACGTCCTGACGAAGTCCGTGAAGGCCTCCTTACCGGCTCTTATGGCCGGTAAGGAGGCCTTCACGGACTTCGGGTGAACGGGCGGAGGGGGTTTCAACCCACCCCCAGGCGGTTGAAACCCCCTCCCCGCGCCGCCGGCCGGTCGCCCGGCCCGAGCAGCCGCAGCCTGCTCGGGCCCGGTGCCGGCGGTGACCCCCACTCTTCCCGTTGCGCCCGGCAGCCGCCATTCCTGTCGAAACGCGACTTTTTCGGCCCATCACAACCCGGCTGAGCTGCGGAAACAGCGTCTCGTGGTGCCGGAAATACCCAGCGGGACGGCCAAAAGTTATCCGGGCGCCGCGGCCCTCATCCGTGCTCCAGGACGACCTTCCCGATGTGGGTGCCGGACGCGAGGTGTTCGAGGGCGCCGGCGACCTCCTCGAAGCCGAACCGGCGGTCGATCACGGGCTTGAGGCCGGTGTGTTCGATGGCCCGGTTCATCGCCTGGAACGTCTCCCGGGAGGCGTTGGTGAGCCCGCGCAGGGTCAGCTGCTTGACCAGGACGAGGATCGGGTCGGCGCCGCCTTCGTGGGTCAGCACGCCGGCGACGCTGACGTGCCCGCCGTAGCGGGCGGCGATCAGCGACTGGCCGATCGTGCCCCCGCCGCCGACGTCGACGACGTGGTCGGCACCGCCGCCGGTCAGCTCGGCCACGGCGGCACCCCACTCCGGGGTGGCCGTGTGGTCGAGGGTCTCCGTGGCGCCGAGCGCGCGCAGCCGCTCCAGCTTCGCGGCGGAGCCCGACGTCGCCACGACGTGGGCGCCGCCGAGCGCGGCGAACTGCAGCGCGAACGTGGACAGGCCGCCGCTGCCCAGGGTGAGCACGGTCTGGCCGGGCACCAGCCCGCCTTCCTCGACGACGGCACGCCACGCCGTCACGCCGGCGCTGGGCAAGGTGGCGGCCTCGGCGTAGTCGAGGTGCGCGGGCACGGCGACGAGGGCGTCCTCGGCGAAGACGGCGTACTCCGCGAGCACGCCGTCGAGCGTCCCGGCCAGGTCGTCCGCGGTCTTCTCGGGTGTGCCGGGGCCGGACAGCCACCGCGGGAAGTACGTCGCCGCCACCCGGTCGCCCGCGGTCCACGCGCGCACGCCGTCGCCGACCGCGACGACCTCGCCCGCGCCGTCGGACAGCGGGACGACGTCGGGCTTGACCGGCTTCGGGTAGAACCCCTTGAGGATCATCAGGTCGCGGGCGTTGACCGCCCACCCGAGCATCCGGACCAGCACCTGGCCGGGACCGGGTTCGGGGACGTCGCGCTCGCCCAGGACGAGCTCGGTGCCGGGCCGGGGCAGGGAAAAGTACTTCACGGCGGCTCCAGGGGTGCGGGTGGGCTAACGGGGCCAGTGTGTCGAAGTCGCGAGCTCCCGGTCGACGGTTCGCAGCAGCTCCGGCGTCAGTTCGGCGAGCGAGGCCGCGAAGTGCCGTACCCCGCAGGCGGTCATGAACTCCCGCTGCCGCGCGTGGGCGGGGCTCGCGGGGAACCCGACGAAGCCGGCGCCGTGCGCGCGGGCGTCCTCGGCCACCCGGCTCACGTCGTCGGCGAACACGATCTCGTCGAAGGCGACGCCGAGCACGCGCCGGGCGATGTGGTCGACGCCCGGGCGGTGCTCGTTGATGCTCACGTACGGCACTTCGGGGTCGAGCAGGTCCACGAAGTCACCGAGGTACTCGTCGAAGGTGTGCTCCCGCGTCCGGCCGCCGTAGCAGACCAGCCGGACCGGGAGCTTCGCCAGCGCCTCCAGGCAGTCCCGCACGCCCTCGGCGACGCGGATCGGGTGCTCCGCCAGGTACTCCTGCCGCGCCGCCCACAGCTGTTCCAGGGTCTTCTCCGGCGGCTGGCCGAGGCCGCAGAGCCGGGTGATCTTCTCCGCGACGACGATGTCGCGCAGCCCGATCACGTCCCGCTCGGCGTCGGCGTCGTACCCGCCGCCGTGATCGGTGACGAAGCGGGCGATCACGGCCAGGTAGGTGTCGTCGACGAGCACGCCGTCGCAGTCGAGCGCGACCGCGCGGAGCTTCTCGAACCCGGTCACCGCTGGGCGAAGACTTCGCGCGCGGCCGCGACGGCGTTGAGCGCGGCCGGGAACCCGCAGTAGAACGCCAGGTGCAGCACGGTTTCCACGACCTCCCGCTCGGTGCCGCCGACGTTCAGCAGGCCGTGGATGTGCACCTTCAGCTGCGGCAGCGCGGTCCCCAGCGCGACGCACGCCGCGATCGTGACGAGCTCGCGCCGGCGCAGGCTCAGGTGGGGGCGGGGGTAGATCTCGCCGAAGGTGAACTCGACGATGTAGCGGGCCAGGTCGGGGGCGATGTCCTGCAGCGCCTCGGCGACCTTCTCCCCCGCGTCGCCGTCGATCGCCTTCATCGCGGCCAAGCCGCGTTCGTAGCGGTCGGCGATGCCCGCCCACGGCGGCGTCTCGGCGGTTTCGGACTGCGGAGGTTCCTCGTCCGGCAGGCTCTCGAACAGCGTTTTGAGCTGCCCCAGCGCGTTCAGGGTCGCCGGGAACCCGGCGAACGAGCTGACGTGGATGACCGCCTCGACCAGCCCGCGGCGGGTGCAGCCGACGGTGAGCGCGGCCTTGGCGTGGAACTGCAGCTGCGCACCCGCGTAGCCGAGCGCGGTGAGCGCGGCGACCGTCACCAGCTGCCGCTCCGGCAGCGGCAGGCCGGGCCGGTGGTAGACGTCGCCGTAGATGAACCCGACGCACTGCTCGCCGAACTCGGCCTCCCCGATGCTCGCGAACAGGTCCAGCACGGCGGGCCGTTCGACCCCGCCGAGCCGCTGGATGAGGTTCAGGCCCTGGGCGAAGGACGCGGAGCGGTCCTGCTCCTGCACTTCGGACATCGTGGTGTGGTTTCCCTTCCGGAGTGGATTTCGGCTAGCCGAGGTAGGCCCGGGTGGCCTGGTCGGCCTTGCGGCGTTCCAGTGCGTCGATGCGCCGCTGCGCCACCATCGCGTACTCGATGGTGGCCGTGGCCACGGTGCGCTCGTGCTGGCGCACCGCCGTGGTGGCGCGGAACTTCAGGTGCGTTTCCCGGCTGACGTCGGACTCGACGATCAGTGACTCGACGGTCGCCGGGAGCGGGAACAGGAAGTCCTCGAAGGACAGGTCGATCCGTTTCCACACCCCGGCGTACCCGGCCGGGGGCAGGCCCGGGCGGACCGCCGTCTCGAACTGCGCGATGCAGATCTGCCGCATCGCCTCGATGATCACGATGCCCTGCACGTGCTCGCCCGTGTGGTGGTCGAGGACCAGCTCGTTGTCCCGGTGGATCCGCAGCCCGGCCCGGCACCGCGCGGCCGCCGGGTGGTGCACGCCGGCCAGCAGGACGTTCTCCGGCCGGTCCTTGTGGACGGTCCCCGGCGGTTCCGGCGCCGCCCGGAACCGCTGCGGGTCCGCGACGCACACCTCGACCTCGCTCTTTTCGCGGGCGGCCTCGATGAGGTCGAAGTCCGCCGCGTCGATGCCCTGGCCGAGGTGGACCACCCAGCGCCCGCCGTCGACCGCCGGGCCGCCGGAAGCGAGCAGGGCCAGCAGGTCCGACAGGGTGAGCACCCGGTCCCCGCGGGCGAACCGGGCGAAGCGGTCGGCGACCACCACCACGTCCCGCCGGGTGTCTCCCGCCAGCGCCCGGACCCGCTGGTGAGCGGCCTCCGCCGGCCGGGCCGGGTCTCCCGTCACGGCCGCGCCGACGCGGAGGCGTCCAGGAGCGCTTCGGCGAGGTGCCGGGCGGCCGGAGCCGAACGCCACCGCCGCCCGGACAGCTCGGCGGCCAGCAGCTTCAGCGTGGCGCGCACCATGTCCGGCTGCTTGGCCACGTCCGTGTCCAGCAGCGGTTCGACGTGCGCGGCGGCGCCTTCGAGATCGTCGAGCCGCAGGTGCGCGCGGCCCGTGTCGATCCGGATCATCGGGTCCATGGCCTCCCAGCGGTCCTCCGGCGACAGCTTTTCGTAGGCCTCCCGGGCGGTGGTGAACTCGCGCAACGCGGCGGTGGCCTGCCCGACGGCGAGCAGCGAGGTGCCCGCCATGTAGTGCCGCCGGTCCTTCGTGATGTTGAAGAAGCGGTCCTCGCCGCCGGCGCCGAGGTCCGGGTCCTCGATGCTCGTCCAGTGCGCGATCGCGTCCAGCACCTGCCGCTCGGCCTGCACCGACGACCAGCCGCGGGCTTCGGCGAGGATCAGCGGCGCGTCCGTGAGCCGCCCGCCGACCTGGTAGGTGAGCCCGTCGGCGGCCAGCTTCGCGGACTCGACGCCGTTGCCCGCCCAGAAGGCCACCCGCGCCTGCGACGTGCGGACCCAGCGCCGGGCGAGGAAGTCGTCGGCGTACTGGGTGTAGAGCCAGGCCGCGGAGTTGAGCTCGCGCGAGAGCCGGTACCGCCCGAGGTCACCGGCGATCCACGCCATCATCGCCGAGCACTTCGCCCCGGCCAGCAGCAGGTCTTGCGTCTGCTTCGGCCGCTGCCTGCCCTTGAGCATGGCCGACACCCGTTCTTCGACGACGGCGAGCTGGCCGAGGATCGCGTCGGGCGCGGTCCGGGTGTAGACGCCGCCCAGGAAGTCGAGGTCCGACCACAGGTCGTCGAGCTGGGTGTCGTCGACGTTGGTCTTCGTGAGCAGGATCGCGTCATCGAGGACACCTGCCCCGATTTCCTCGTCCGCGCGCTCTTCGACGCGGGCTCCCCCGCGAGCCGGCGGCGGCGCCCCGGGCTCCGCGTCGGCGTGGTACTCGGCGAGGTCCTTGGCCGGCAGCTGCTCGAGGTCACGCAGGCCCAGCAGCGACTTCCAGCCCGTGCCGTACACCGTGGCCAGCACCCGCAGGGCCGCGACGGTGGGCCGGACGCCGCGGTCGGGCCACTGTTCGTACTCCCAGATCCGGGTGCCGCGCATGCCCGCGCGCGGATCGCCGGTGACGGCGTTGTAGCGGTCCGCGGCGACGTCGAGCGACAGCTCCGACGCCAGCCGCCACGCGGTGCGCGGCGGGGTCCCGCATTCGACGATCAGATTCTCCGCCACCCTGGCCGGGATGGCCTCCTCGGGAAAGCCCAGGGCGGCGAGCCGGTCTCGCAGCCGGGCACGGTAGGGCTTGCTCCCTGGCTTGACCTGTCGACTCATCGTTCGTCCAAGGATTTCCGAGTACGGGTCCCCTCGGTCAGACAGTACCGCAGCGTGACAGCCGCGGCCCATCATGTCACCGGTGTCCGGACCGTGCGATCGGCGAGAAGTTGAGCCCGCAACGAGGATTCCGCGCCGTGCGGCCTTCCTGTCCACAGAGGACTCGACGCACGCGTGGTGAGCGCGCCGGGACGTCTTGAGAGCGCTCCCAGTCGACCGGAACCGGAGCCCGCGGCGGATCCGATCGTGATCTTGGCCCGGATTCGCGGAATCCACTCCAACGGCGGCATCCGGCGACCCTCGCCGGTGGCGCAGCGCGACCACGGCATCTCCTGTCCCCACAACGGCTTCGGCCGTTCAGGAGCGTTCAGTGGACGACGGAAGCAGCCCGCCTCCGGAAAACCGACCACCTGATCGGACCACAGCCGGGCGGGCCTTTACAACAGCGACACGCGGGGGTTACCTTCTCGTCGGCTGGAAGCGCTCCCATGCCAGGTCGCCTCGCCAGAACGCGGCCAACCACCCAGGGGCGCCGTGGTGCAGGCCACGGCGCCCCTGTCCGTGTCCCGGGAGGATCCCCGATGAAGAGGTTCGCCGCTGCCCTCGCCGGGCTCTGCCTGGCCGCGGCGGGCACCACCGCCGTCGTCGCCGCCGGGCCCGCCGCCGCCGCGCCGGCCTGCTCGGTCGTTTACCGCGTCAACCAGTGGCAGACCGGGTACACGGCCGACATCACGGTGACCAACGGCGCCACCGCGCTCTCCTCCTGGGCCCTCACCTGGCACTACACCGGCACCCAGTCGGTCACCTCGGCGTGGAACGCCACCGTCCGCCAGACCGGGAACGCCGTCACGGCCGAGAGCCTCCCCTACAACGCCGCCCTGCCCGCCGGCGGCTCGGTTTCGTTCGGCCTCCAGGGCACCTACAGCGGGACGAACGCCGAGCCCACGGACTTCGCGCTCAACGGCGTCTCGTGCGGCGACACCGCTCCCCCGACGACGACCACCCCGGCCACTCCGACGACGCCGACCACGACCACGTCCGGGCCGCCGCCCGCCGGGTGCGCGGGCGCGGCGATCTGCGACGACTTCGAGCAGCAGACCGGCGGCACCCCCGGCGGCCGCTGGACCGTCGGCGCGGCCAACTGCACCGGTACCGGCACGGTCGCCGTCGACAGCACCGTCGCGCACTCGGGCTCCCGCTCGGTCAAGGTCACCGGCCAGGGCGGCTACTGCAACCACGCCTTCCTCGGCACGAGCCTCGGCAGCGTCTCCTCGGGCGCGTTCTACGGCCGGTTCTGGGTCCGCCACACCACCGCGCTGCCCACCGGCCACGTCGCCTTCATGGCGATGCGCGACACCGCCGACGGCGGAAAGGACCTGCGCGCCGGCGGGCAGAACCGGGCCCTGCAGTGGAACCGCGAGTCCGACGACGCGACGCTGCCCGCGCAGAGCCCGGCCGGGGTCGCCCGGAGCGTCCCGCTGCCGACGGGCACCTGGTCCTGCTTCGAGTTCCAGCTGGACGGCCCCGGCGGCAAGCTCCGGACGTGGCTCGACTCCACCGAGGTGCCCGGGCTCGTCGTCGACGGCGTCCCGACCCCCGACGTCGACCAGCAGTGGCTCGGCCGGGCCTGGCACCCGGCCGTGACCGACCTGCGGCTCGGCTGGGAGAGCTACGCCGGCGACGCCGACACGCTGTGGTTCGACGACGTCGCCGTGGGCACCTCGCGGATCGGCTGCTGAGCAGCGGCTACCGGCCGAGGATCCGGTCGATCTCGGCCAGCTCGTCCTCGGCGAACTCGAGGTTCGCCGTCGCCGCGACGGTGTTCTCGAGCTGCGCGACACTGCTGGCCCCGATCAGCGCCGAGGTGACGCGGCCGCCCCGAAGCACCCACGCGATGGCGAGCTGGGCGAGCGTCTGCCCGCGCCGCTTCGCGACGTCGTTCAGCGCGCGGACGGTCGCCAGGGTCTCCTCGGTGAGCCGGTCGGTGGTGAGGAACGGGCTGGCGCCGGCCGCCCGCGAGCCGGCGGGGACACCGTCGAGGTAGCGGTCGGTCAGCAGGCCCTGGCTCAGCGGCGAGTACGCGATCGAGCCGACGCCGTACTCGTCGAGGGTGTCCAGCAGGCCGTCCTCGACCCAGCGGTCCAGCATCGAGTACCGCGGCTGGTGGATGAGCAGCGGCGTGCCGAGTTCCCGCAACGCGGCGAGCGCGGCCGTGGTCTGCTCCGGCGAGTAGTTGGAGATGCCCGCGTAGAGCGCTTTCCCGGACCGGACGGCGGTGTCGAGCGCGCCCATCGTCTCCTCGATCGGCGTCTCCGGATCGGGGCGGTGCGAATAGAAAACGTCGAAATGGTCCAGGCCGGTGCGCGCGAGGCTCTGGTCGAGGCTGGCGAGCAGGTTCTTGCGCGAGCCCCATTCGCCGTACGGGCCGTCCCACATCAGGTAGCCCGCCTTGGACGACACCAGGATCTCGTCGCGGTACGGGCGGAAGTCGGCGGCGAAGTGCCGCCCGAAGTTCGCCTCGGCCGCGCCCGGCGGCGGGCCGTAGTTGTTGGCCAGGTCGAAGTGCGTCACGCCCAGGTCGAACGCCCGGCGCAGCACCGCGCGCTGGACGTCGAGGGGCTTGTCGTCCCCGAAGTTGTGCCACAGGCCGAGCGACACGGCGGGCAGCTTCAGCCCGCTGCGCCCGGCCCGCCGGTAGGGCATGCCGGCGTACCGGTCTCCGGCCGCGACGAAAGGCGACATGGTTCTCCTTGTCGGATGAGGTCCTCGGAAGTCTAACGACGCGGCAGCAGCGCGCCGGCGAACGACGCCGCGGGCGGCAGCGCGGGCAGCAGCGTCGCCTGGTAGGCGTGGTAGATGTCCGGTTTGCCGGCCCACACGGTCGACGCGGGCCGGTTCTGCGGGTCGAGCTCGTGGTGCCACGACCCGAGCTCGCGGTCCACGAAGCAGTTTTCCGCGTGCTCGCACCACTCCCGGAACCGCTCGAGGTACGCCGGGTCGCCGGTTTCCTGGTGCAGCGTCCACGCGGCGGCCATCGCCTCCGTCACCACCCAGTGCAGGCGGTTGCGCACCACCGGCGTCCCGGCGAAGTCGGTGGTGTAGACGAACCCCGCCCGGCCGTCGACGGCCCAGCCGGTCCGAACCGCCGTCCCGAACAGCGCGACGGCGTCGGGCACCAGCCACGACGGCGCCTCGTCGCCGAGGGCGCGGGCGAGGTGCACGGCCAGCCGCGCCCATTCGAAGAGGTGCCCGACGGTCGCGCCGAACGGGCGGAACGGGTGGGCGGGTTCGTCCCGGTTGAACTCCAGGCGCACCCGCCAGTCCGGGTCGTAGTGTTCCGGGAGCAGCCAGCCGTGCGCGCGGGCTTCGCCGTGCACGAGGTGTTCCACAATGGACAAAGCGCGCGTCGCCCACACCCGGTCGCCGGTGACGTCGGCGGCGGCCAGGAACGCCTCGACGGTGTGCATGTTGGCGTTGGCCCCGCGGTAGTCCTCCAGGCGCGTCCAGCCGCGGTCCCAGACGTCGGCGACGAGCCCGGGCCCCGGTTCCCAGAACCGGCGTTCGACGACTTCGAGCGCCTCGGCCAGCAACGGTTCGGCGCCCTCGGCACCGGCGGCGGCCGCGCTCGAGGCCGCCAGGACGACGAACGCGTGCTCGTACGCCCGCTTGTCGGCCAGGGCCGCCGTGGCGTACCAGCCGCCGTGCTCGCCGTCCCGCAGCGGGCCGGCCAGCGCCGCGACGCCGTGCGCGACCTGCTCGCCGGTGTCCGCGCCGTGCAGGGAAGCCAGTGCGAAGACGTGCGTCATCCGGCAGGTGATCCAGGTCTCGACGGGACGGTCGAGCACCGGCCGCCCGGCGTCGTCGAGCCACGCGAACCCGCCGCCGGGGTGCGCCGCGCGGGCGGCGAAACCGAGCAACCGGGCGGGTTCGGCGCGCACCCAGGCGGGTACCGAAGACGGACTGTCCACTCTCTGCCTTTCTCCACGTGCCCGCCCCGTGCGGCGGCCTCCGCCAAGGTAGGCCAAGGCGGCCGCCCCGGTCACCGCGGGATGTTCCGGAAGTGACCGCCGCCGCGTATCCTCGTCGTGAGAGCGCTCCCAGTCTTCGACGCACGCTACCCAATGAAGGGACAGACGTGACCAGGAGACGAAGTACCATCCTCGCCGCCGTCACCGTGCTGCTGGCGAGCCTGACCGCCGTCCTGCTGAACACCGGCACGGCCGAGGCGCACGGCGCCATGATGAAACCGGGCAGCCGGACCTTCCTGTGCTGGCAGGACGGGCTCAGTTCGACCGGGGAGATCAAGCCCGTCAACCCGGCCTGCGCGGCCGCGGTGGGCGTCAGCGGCGCCAACTCGCTGTACAACTGGTTCGCCGTGCTGCGATCCGACGGCGCCGGGCGCACGCGGGGGTTCATCCCCGATGGGAAGCTGTGCTCCGGCGGCAACCCGAACTACGCGGGCTTCGACGGTGTCGGCGCGTGGCCGCTGACCCACCTCACCGCCGGTGCCCAGTTCGACTTCTCGTACAACGCGTGGGCCGCGCACCCGGGCTGGTTCTACCTGTACGTGACCAAGGACGGCTGGAACCCGAACCAGCCGCTGACCTGGGACTCGCTGGAGGACCAGCCGTTCCTGACGGTGGACCACCCGCCGGTGACCGGCCAGGTGGGCACGGTGGACGGCCAGTACAAGTGGAGCGGCGCGCTGCCGTCGAACAAGACCGGCCGGCACCTCATCTACTCGGTGTGGAAGCGCTCCGACAGCAACGAGACCTTCTACGGCTGCTCGGACGTCACCTTCGACGGCGGGCACGGCGAGGTCACCGGCGTGAAGGACCCGGGCACCCCGCCCTCGTCGACCACGCCGACGACCACCACCGGCACCCCGCCGCCGGGCTCGTGCATGGCGATGTACGAGATCACCCAGACCTGGAACGGCGGCTACCAGGCCACGGTGACGGTGATGAACCACGGCACCACCCCGTACAGCAGCTGGCAGGTGAACTGGACACTGCCCGCGGGCCAGACGATCGGCAGCGTCTGGAACGGCACGCTGAACCAGTCCGGCTCGGCGGTCACGGTCCGCAACGCCAACTGGAACGGCCAGGTGGCCGCGGACGGCCAGACCACCTTCGGGATGGTCGTCAACACGACGGGAGGCAGCGCCGCGCCGTCGCCGACGTGCCAGGGCACCTGACCGTCTCCTGTGGACAGTCCGTGAAGGCCTCCTTACCGGCCTTTAAGGCCGGTAAGGAGGCCTTCACGGATGGGCGGGGCCGGTGCTGCCGCGGGTGATCAGCCGCGGCCGGGACGTGGACACGTCGCCGGTCGCTTCCCCGGCCAGCACGTCGTGCAGCACCGAAGCGGCGAGCGCGCCCAGCTCGCCCAGGGGCCGCCGGATCGCGGTGAGCGCCGGGCGGACCAGCCGGCAGAGCGGGGTGTCGTCCCACGAGACCACCGAGAGGTCCCGCGGAACCGCGAGGCCCAGCTCACGGGCCGCGGCGAGCGCGGCCACCGCGAGGCCGTCGGTGTCGCACACCAGCGCGGTGGGCCGCGGCCGCCCGGCCAGGACCCGGCGGACCGCGTCGGCCGAGGGCTCGGGGTGGGCCGGACCGGCGGGGAACGCCCGGTGCCGGGCCGCGTGGTCGGCGAACACGGCCGCGCCCGCGACGCGGACGACGCGCCGGTGTCCCAGCGCGGCCAGGTACTGGAGCACCTCGGCGGCCCCGGTGGCGTCGTCCACCCGCACCGACGGGACGCCGGGAACCCCGCCCCGGCCGCCGAGCACCACCGCCGGCAGGCCGATCCGCACCAGCTCGGCCGCGCACCCCGGCTCGGTGAGCAGCACGCCGTCGACCTTCCGTTCCGCCCGCCAGCGGCGGTGGATCGCCAGGGCGGCGTCGCGGCCGGCGGCGACCTGGATCAGCAGCTCGTCGGGGAAGCCGTCGAGCAGGGCGGGGACCACCACCTCGAACGGCCGGTCGAGTACCAGGCCGATCGCCCCGGTCCGGCCGCCGGACAGCGCCCGCGCGGTACTGCTCGGCGCCCACCCGAGCTCCTTGGCGATTTCGGTGATCCGCGCCCGGGTCGCCTCGGAGACACCGGGACGGCCGTTGAGGGCGTAGGAGACCGCGCCCTTGGAGACGCCGGCTTCTTTCGCGATGTCGGTGATCGTCGGACGCTTCATCGCATCCCTTCGTCGAGCCACCAGGGGACCGGCCCGCGGTCCGTGTTCGTCCGGACACCCGCTGTCGTGCATCTTGACACTCGCCGCACCCGGAAACGAGACTCGCTCCGGGAGCGCTCCCAGCCAACGAGGGACGGGAGCCGGTCTCCCTTGGGGAGTGCGCGCAGATGAGGCAGATCCGAAGACGGCTGGCCTTCGCCGTCGCCGTCGTCCTGCTGGTCCTGACCGGAGGGTGCGGCCCGCGCGCGCAGGAGCACATCACGCTCACCATCGCCACGTTCGGCGAGTTCGGCTACGACGACCTCATCCCCGGGTACGAGTTCACCCACCCCGGGCTCACCATCCGCCAGGTCCACACCGAACAGGGCGGGCCGTACCACCAGGACCTGCTCAAGAAGCTGCAGGACGGCCGGGACCTCGCCGACATCCAGGCCGTCGAAGAGGGCCACCTCGCCGACGTGCTCGCGCAGTCGGCGAAGTTCGCCGACCTGGCCGAGGTCGGGCCGCCCGACGTCAAGCCGGGCCGGTGGCTGGAGTGGAAGTACGAAGCGGGCCGCAGCAAGGACGGCAAGCTCGTCGGCTACGGCACGGACATCGGCCCGCTGGCCATGTGCTACCGCAAGGACTTCCTCGAAACGGCCGGGCTGCCCACCGACCCCGGCTCGGTGAAGACGATGTTCGCGACCTGGGACAGTTTCTTCAAGGCGGGCGAAAAGTACGTCAAGCGCTCGCACGGGAAACCGTGGTTCGACTCCGCGGCGCAGATCTTCAACGCCATGGTGAACCAGCTCCCGGTCGGTTACCTCGACCGCGAGGACCACTCGACGCTCGAAACGAACACCGCGTTGAAGGACGCCTGGGACAAGGTCTCGACGGCGGTGAAGCAGGGGCAGTCGGCCGGGCTCACCGCGTTCGCCGACGACGGCAACAACGGGCTGCGCCTCGGCGCCTTCGCGACGAAGGTCTGCCCGTCGTGGATGCTCGGCATCATCGAGCAGCAGGCCGGGATCGCCAACGCCGGCAAGTGGGCGATCACCGACGCCTTCCCGGACGGCGGCGGCAACTGGGGCGGCTCCTACCTGACCGTGCCGGCCGCGAGCCCGCACCAGAAGGAGGCCGCCGCGCTCGCCGCCTGGCTGACCGCGCCCGAACAGCAGCTGCACGCGTTCCGGGTGAGCGGGAACTTCCCCAGCCAGGTCGACGCGTTCACCTCGCCCGACCTGCTCAGCGAGATGAACAGCTACTTCGGCGGCGCGCTGAGCGGGCAGGTCTTCGTCGCCCAGGCCCGCAAGGTCGGGAAACCGCAGTACAAGGGACCGGGCGACGGCAAGATCCAGGAGACGGTGATCGCGCCCGCGCTCAAGTCGGTCGAGCAGGGCGCCGACCCGGCCGCCGTCTGGCAGCAGGTGCTGGCCGGGGTGCACCGGCTCGTTCCCTGACCGGGTGATCCCCGGCCGGGGTGCCGGGCGCACGGGCACCCGGCGGTACGGGCGATCGCATCGCCGGAGAACAAGGGTTCGCACGCGTTCCACACCCGGATGGGGTTCGTCACCGAACCAGGCCGAAGGAGTTCGAGGGGGTTCGCTTCCGCAGGGATCCCGGCCGGCACGCCGGAAAGGGTGCGCGGCGGGGTCCGGCCCGGCGTCGTGGCGACGTCGAGCCGGACCCCGCTGTCCCGCGCGGCCGGGGAGGCGGCCGAGCGGGGCCCGGCGGGGGGGCCGGGCGGGGCAGACCGCCCCCGGTGCAGATCGGGAGAGCGGGGGGGGGGGGCAGAGTGGGCGGGCCGGGGTGTAGAGCGCGGTGGG